>JAWRIR010000098.1:0-77248 GCA_040268405.1 Thermoproteota archaeon
TTGATGGAGTCCAGCGAAATCCCAGTTTTCACCAGAAGCGCAAAAGGCAAACGTGCCATGCAAAAACTCAGTGAAAGCTCAAAAATTTTTGAAACCCTTAAAGGCTTCATGAACATCATCCGAGTTTACACTGACGAAGACAAACGGGAAGCTGTTGAAAAAGCAACCGTGAAAATTTTGGGCAACGTGCCGTATGCTGCAAAAATTTCTTTTTAGTTTTCTCTGTCTGCTTTTCTTATATACTAGTCATGCTTAAGATGAATTAAACATTACAATTTGCAGGGAAGGGGAAAGATTGGCGCAAAACAACACAGCACAACCCGAAGAAAACAAGATAATTCGCGTCCGAATAAAGAAAGGTAAACCTGAACCATCAGCTGCACTTTACAACGAAAAAGATGTCCGCAGAATCGTTGACGAATTTGTAACGTCATGGATAAGAGGAGACATCATCATCCGTTTCCCAACCGCCAGTGAACTTAGCAAACAAAACCCGTTAAGCATAGCGTTTCCTAAAGACCCCTCCGTAAGTGCAGAACTAAAAATCAAAGAACACTACGTAGATTTGCTTCTAGTTTGCGCAGGTGTTAAACCAGCCTCCAACGATGAACAACAAAAAGCAATTTCTGAAGTCTTCAAAATGATGCTTATGTTCCGCAGCGCAAACCGCATCGAAGGCAAAATCATTTCGAACGACATCGAAAAACGAGTTGCTGACATAGAAAAAACTCAGCAGAGCCAAACAAAACTAATCGAGCAAATAACGGCCTTCCTGTTTAAACCTAAAAAATCCAAACAGCAGCAAGCTGAGAGCTAAAAGATTGATTTTGGAAGGGTAAGGTTTATTCATAAGAATTTGTATTTTGCTTGATGCTTCTTATTGTGAAGCGCTCCGGTAGTATAGTCCGGTCAAGTATTCCGGCCTTTCGAGCCGAAGACCCGGGTCCGAATCCCGGCCGGAGCACCAATCTCAGTAACCCTTTTAACTGAATAAGCGTAATTCATGCTCTGATTAGTGTTACTAAATTCCGTAACGCCGTTACAGTTCCCTGTTACGCCTTGCTCGTTGCCCTGAAGCAACAATAGCGCCTCGCGCAGTTGAGCACTTTTAACATTAATGCGGTGACGCAGCACACGCCCGTAAGCTGCATCAAATTTTTCAGGGGACTTAAGGTAATCAAGTTCTGCTTTGCTGAACATACTATCGCCAAAATGCTTTAAGGTTGGCTCACACTTAAGCCTTACCGTATAAAGTATAAGATACATTACTTTATAAAAAAGCTTATAACAGCCTAAGCCCTAAGCAACATAACGCTTAACAACGCTGACTCCAACCTGCCTTACCATCGATGATAAGGTAGGGACGGAACAGCAAAGCGCAAGGTTGAGTTAACATGCGAGAATCAACAGGCAAATTAACGTATGGTCCCAAAAGCAGAACAGGCATACTATACATTCCATCCGACTTAATGGTGGACTCAACGTTCCCATTTAAAGTGCCCTCACAACTCAAGATAACAATCGAAGGCGACAAGCTAATTATAAAAAAAGCCTAACAAATTAAGTTGCGACTAAAGTGTGACAGTGCCAAGCGATAACTTATAAACGCGTTTGTACTATAGCACATTTAGCAAAAAAAAATAAATTTAACAGGAGATTTTTGAATGCATTTTAAATATTTTGACAGCACACTCCCTCGATTTTGGCTTACTGAAAGATTAGATTGGTGCATATTTGATCGCACGAAGGTGGAATAATTGATTGGAAAAAAACTTAGACGAATGCATAACTCATTGGACTGGCGCATTGATACAGATGAACCATTAATTTGGCTTGCAACTTACCATGGATTACAATGGATGCAAAGAGAGTACATTCACAAGAAGCGTATCAAAGGTGGCTTGCTTAACAAATCATGCGGTATATTGACAGAGTTAATATTTCGTGCGATGCTTGATGAGCTGAAAGTTCCTCACGTAGCAACAGAACCAATTTTTGATAAAAAGCATAATGTTAACATCGAAAAAATTTATGACTTTAGGCTAAGCGATGGAAGGACAATAGACGTAAAAACATTACCGCCTGGTAGCCACAATAAAGCGCTGAACCTTAACCAAAATGAAGCAAAGAATAATGGTGTGTGTGATTACTATGCAGTCTTTGAATGCAAAGGCATGTATAGTGAACATGAATTTGCAGACATGCAAGCACTTGATAAAAAGTCAGAGGAATTAGGTGAAAAGTTATGGGGAAACGAAGTAGAGCACAAGAACGTTTTAGAAGATTTTCGTCAAGTTAAGACAAAAATGGAGGAATATCTCAGGCGAATTAAAATAATTAGATTTGTTGCCTATGCTGAAGGTACAGCTCTCGTAAAGTCTCAGAATTTAAAAGACGGACTATATGGACCGTATTATAGTCTAAAATTGTCTGACACTTTAAAGCCGCCTTTTCACTCATACCAAGAATTTGCTGATAGTGTATTGCATGCTACAATATCATAAAGACAAAAGCGCAGTAAAGGCATCAAAAAGTAGGCTTCAAATCCCTCACTTTTAGTTGACCGTACGTCTTAGAAGACTCTACCTTATGACTACCATAGATGGTATGACAGGCACAGCACTAATTTTTGACACCTATGCATGGTCGAATCCACCTTTAGCCATAGTCCGGTTGAGCTGTGCAATTATTCGAGAGATGTCCAAATATGGACATTAATTATTTGCAGACCTTGCCAATAGCAATACAACGACAGCTATTATCGCACCAGCTACAAAAGCAACCAGAAGTATAGTACCAAATGAAGGCCCAAAGGTCGTCACATCAGCCGCAGTACTTTTCATTGCATTCCAAATAACAGCCGCCGCCACAATCGCTATAACAATAACCAGTGCAATCAGGCCAAAGATAACTAACGTATTTGCCCTATTATCCAATTTTAATACAGCGACCTTCTTCTGCCCGTATAACTTCGCGATTTGCTATAACTGGTACTTCGCCTTCTTGAAGTACTTGACCACTCAGCACTACCATACACTGGCGAGAACCTGCCAGAGACTCCAATTTTAACTTTTTTTGGCATATATTTTCTAATTGATCTGTATTTCATTTTTTAACACCTACCAAATATCTGGTAAGCGCCTACTTAAATAGCTTTCCTATAAGGTAGACCTTACATGGCAACCCATAAAGTAGATACATATTATGATAATACTTATAGCCAATAAAACATATACATGCAAACACTGCATAACTTAAGTAGCACCAACTAAGGTAGATAAAAATGGTTAAGGGAAAAAGCACTAGAATTAATACAGTGATCGTAAACGGTGATGAAGATAGCTTTAAAGCAGCACTTACTCGATCAGTGTTAGGAGTTACATACACCAAATTCAAGCGTAAACGCGGCGAATTTTACCAACATAGCGTCCATAATACAGCGATAACTAGGCAAATTTGCAGTTGGTTGTATGAATACCTCTTAAGTAGACAAGAGCTAAGATTGGAAAATGATCTTAGTGATTATAGACTCAGAACATCACTTACGCTTAATTGGGATGAGACCGGAAAAATAATTGGCGTATCGGACATCAATTTATGCATTTATTCGGAAATAGGCCAATTGTCCGTAAGAGAGTTAGAACTTGTTGGAAAAGCTGAACGCATAAAAGTGGACTTCTTCTTTTCAACCATTGATGACAGGAGTATAAATCTAAAATCAGAGCTACCCAAAATACTTGAGTCAATTGGAATAGATAATTTTGATTATAATGAACATGATTTTTTGAAAGCTAAGGGACAAGCTACGGCAAAAACCTACAAAGTGGATAGAGTCCCTACGGTTGTTATAGATGGCAACGTCCATGTCAATCCAGATGAGAAAAAGCTGCGTAAAGAACTTGAAGGAGCATTTTCACCAAAAATTGAGGCCAATGGCATAAAGTTATTGCTTGGCAATCTTGTAGTTGACCATTATGAAGCTATCAAAATTAACATACATACAAAAGAATAACATCACGATAAGTCTCCAGTATCTGCAAAAGCACTAACAACCTACATTTTGACCACATAAGCCCATATTCTGAAGGCTGAATCATCTACAACAAATAATATCCAGTTACTATGTGCAAGGCATAACTTGGCAAAGCATGACAAAATTGAATAAATAACACACCTATGCATGGTCGAATCCAAATTTAAGCCCAGAGTCAGTTGAGTCGCACAATTATTCGAGAGATTTTTCAGCCGAGGAATTTTCTTAGCTTTAAGGCGGGAGTTTAACCCGAGCACTTATGAATTTTGGACTTGAAGCTATAAAGGCGCATTGTATGAGTTGCTGTGTACCTTTTTACTTTCGCCTTATCATCGATGATAAGGTACAACAAAAATAAGACTAAGTGAACACCAAAAGCACCATTGTGCGTGGTCTGACCAAAATTTTAAAAGTGAACCAGCATAACAACAAACAGGCGACTAAAAGCTTGGATAAAAAAGGTTCACCTTCAATAATTTGCCCTAACTGCGGCTCAACTGACAATAGACTCGTAAGCGACAGTTCAGGCGAACATTACCATTGCGTTGATTGCGATTACCCATTTAGACTGGAACAAAAGGTCAAAGTTGTTGGACCTTCAAGCGATAAGCCAATTGAGCACCTGATGCACAAGTCAATAGAACATTCAAGCGAGTACACAAGAAAGCAGCTTGAAGAACCTTTAAAGCAAATTCGCAGGTTAAAGCTAAAATTTCGAGTAGTTGGAGCCTTGATTGCATTATCTGGAATTGCTTTTCTGCTTATGACCTCAGAAAATAGGCTATTATTCATCGTGGGTTCGCTCTATATACTGCTTGGCGCCTTTCTAATTTACGATAAATAATCTTTGCAACTAACAAGCTTTTGATTTTACCTTACCATCGATGATAAGGTACAAACAAAACACAAGGTTAAGCTAATTGTGAACGTAACCTAACAAGGTATTCCGCATATTTGCCATAGAACTTGTCAGCTTGCCTTCTTAGCACCATATAATGCTTTGCACCTATGCGCTTTGGCACTCTACCCTCAATAAAATCTGCAACACTTTCCGGCACCTCCAATTCAACCATCTTGTCAAATGCGAATTTGCGAACATACTTTGTCTGAATGTAACCCATTTTTCTGTAATAGCGTGAAGCGGGCATTGGAGCTAACAGTTCAACTTTAGAGGCTAAAAGTTGACGATAAGTTGGCTCAGTCAAATAGGCATAATAGGCTTGCTTGCAGCCTCTGAACTCTCCGAGCGCTATGCGGTAAAAGCCGTTAATGTACTCTGCAGACTTGAACTCGCTTATCACCTTAATGGCCTCAACAAGCCTTAATCCTGAGTCCACAAGAAGGTTGTAGAGCAGGACATATTTTTCAGGCGCCTTAGCCAGCTTATCCAGTGATTGAAGCATACCTGCTTCTTCGGGCACCTTCAAATCGATGCCACAATGCACCTTAGGCAAAGCTTTACGATAAAGCGACAAAGCATTAGACTCCATGCCCATTGCTTCCAAAAAGTTGAACATTACCCTAAAGCCTAACCATAAGTGCCTTTGCCCTTTGTCAACTTTGGCGAAACAGCGCATAATGTCCGCTGGCGAACTTAGGCACGTAAAATACTTGTCAAGGTAGTGCAGCAAATCCCCTTTATAACCGGGACTATAACGCTTAGAATCTAAGTAAACGCAAAAATCAGCCCGAATTAAGCTCCATTCAACCAAAGGGCCTTTCGAGCCGAAGACCCGGGTCCGAATCCCGGCCGGAGCACCAAACCCAACCTAAATGCATTTTTTAACTGTTCGCTCCTTGGTTTTAGTTTCTATGGAAGCTTAATGTTTGTAGTAAACCGAATCATCAAAATCAAATATCGCCGTAACATTTCGCTTTGACGTTCTATACTCCATTTTTGGGTAAAATTTCCACTAACGTCCTTGGGTGACCTTGCTATTTCGAAAAGCAAGTCTTCAATCATTGAGTTTATGGCGCGTATGCATTCTTCTATTGCGGCTGAATCTGAACGGAAAGCGCCGCCTTGTCTTAACTGGCCAAGTTTAAAGAGTGCTTCGTCGGAAAGCGTGATTTTCATGGATTTAAAGGGAGTTTCTTCAGACATTATTTACACCTTTTTAGAACAAAAAATGCTCCTAAACGGCACAAGGGGCGCTCATAAGTTAAGTAATTTATGAAGCACAACTCAACTAACGAAAAAGCCGTAAGATTAAGCGTCAAGTTCCAAGTTGAAGGCTTTTGCCAGCAACGGGTCAAGCTGGTAACGCGCTTGCAGGTTTGATTCTTGGCTGGTTAACACGTCATGGTCTCCGTCTACGCGGATGAAATGGGTTTCTACGCCCACGTTTTGAAGTTTATTGTTGAAGGATTCAGCGACAGCTATGGGGACAATGACATCTTTTAAGCCGTGTACAAACACGAATGGTGGGTCATCGCTGGAAACGTAGGTTGCTGGAGATGCTTCTTTCCATAAAGTTGAATTCATCATGTAAGTTGCTTTGAAGCCGCCTGTAACTATGTTGTAGATTAATGAGGGATTGAGGTTTTCACCGATGTATTCTAAGTCGGTTACGCCATCATAGTTAATGACCATGCAGATTTGGCTATTAATTGGCTCCTGCGTCTGGGTTGAAAGGAAGGATTCGTTGCCAGAAAGAGTGCCAACAAGAGAAATCAAATGCGCACCTGCACTGCTGCCCATTAACGCGATTTTTTCGGGGTTAACATTGTACAAAGCAGCGTTTTCCCTAACATATTCAATGGCGGCGATGACGTCGTTGAGGTCTTGTGGCCAAGCTGTATCATTTGCGGAGGAAAGAGTGTAGTCTATTGAGAACCCAGCTATTCCACGGTTAGCGTAAAGTTCAGCTATTTGGCTGAAATCGCTTCTGTTGCCTTGTACCCATCCGCCACCGTGAACATACAGTATTGCGGGGAATGGCCCATCTCCGTCGGGTAAGTAGGCGTCTAAGAGGTGGTATGGGTTTGAATCATTTTTGTATGGGACACCGTTTTGCGTGGTGTAGGATGTGATTTCTGGAAGCAATGCAGACTCGTTAGGGGCAACTGGAGCTGCTGGGTTGCCTAAAAACAGAAACAGGGTTACCGCTATGATTAAGATAAAGATGGCGGAGACTGCAATGTAGCGTTTCTTCAAAGCATTCATCCCCTTCAAATGCGAGATTAGTCTGCGCTAACAATCTGGCGCCGCTACTAAAAAATTTGTATCAAAGCTTGCCCTTTAGCAGAACACTGAGGTTGGGAAGGCTTTTGCGGTTGTTCCAAACTAAGAACCCAGCGGGAATGATGATTAGCAGTACTGTGATTCTTGTTGCTTGGTAAAGGTAGAACATTATGCCGCTGGCAAAGAAGGCTTCGCCTTGACCGAACCCGTAGTTTAAGATGATAAAGCTAATGAAGGGTTCATAGAGGTAGATGAGTGCGCTGTGGTCGGCGATTTGTTTACCCAAACCTTTTACGGGCATTTTGATTTGTCTTAGAACCATCAATGCTAAGACAACTAGACCCATTGTCAGAAGTACGCTGCGGCAGTTGAAATAGATCTGTGCTTGTAGCGCGTTTAGTATGGTGTTGTAGTTGAAGTATCCTGAGAAGTCAAAAGCAAAAAACGCGACAAGGGGCACTGCTACAATAGCCATTTTGGGGCTGACAAGTTTTTGGTATAATCCGAATTTGCTTACGTAGAAGCCGAAGACGAAGACGAGTAAGTATTGGCTGAAGAGTGAGTCAAGTTTTAATGGTGTTTCAAACAGCCAAAAAATTGTTGTGAAAGCTAGTAACGCGGAGATTGCGAGTAGTTGGCGTTTTGTGCTTTTTACGTATCTTTCAAGCACGCACGTGATGACCATGAATAGCAACAGGAAGGGGATGAACCAGAGGGTTCCCCAGTTGTTTGCTGAGTTTATTTGGTCGAAAACGTTTAGCATTGATAATTGTGAAAACACTTGCATGGGGTTTAGTTGTACGCCCATTGCGACTTCGACGGTTAGGTAGAATATTACTGCGATTACGAATGGGACGTAGAGGGTTAATGCTTTGTTTTTGAAGAATTGTTTTAGGCTTTTTTCGCGTTTGATGAATGATGAGTATGCGAGGTAGCCGCCTATGAAGAAGAACACGCTTAGTAGGAACCATTGGATTGGGTACATGACTTTGGGGTAGGCAACCATTAGGTCGCTGTGTACGAAGATGAGTAGGACTAAAGCTAAGATTTTGATTATGCTTAGTTCTGTTATTGAATTTGACTGCTTTTGGTCACCGACTTGTATTGTATCTGAAGTCATCATATTACCCGAGTTTTCGGGAGCCAAGCAGCAATTCAACATTTAACCATTTCGGTCAAAAGACGAAAGAAACCCGCAAAAAAGGTTCTAATTATAGAAAAACAGTATAGAAGAATGAAAAAGGTTGCCTGTTTTACTGTACAACAAACAAACTCTGAAAAATCAAAGATAAGCTTCTGTAACGTACCTTCGCATCATACGATGACTGTTAAAGAAGTAAGCGACTTTTCCAACAGAATTCTTCATAATCTGTGCCCATTCGTCAATTCGTTCATAATACATTGGCAGAATAACATATTCGAGTTTGTTGTAGATATCAGCAACTTCTTTTGTGATACAATCGGGCGTTTCTAAGCAGTCGTCTGGGTGAGCACCAATACTCCAGCCTGTAACACATTCTATCCAACCTTCAAGCCACCAACCATCCAACACGCTAAAGTTGAGAACGCCGTTGTGGGCGGCTTTCATGCCGCTGGTTCCTGAAGCTTCAAGCGGTTTAAGAGGAGTATTAAGCCAAACATCAACGCCAGCCAAAATTTTCTTAGCCATATCAACATCATAGTTGGGCAGGTAAACCATTTTTATGTCAGGCTTTAGCTGGTTGGCGTAATTGAATAGTTGCTCGATTAGTTTTTTGCCTTGAGTGTCTCGTGGGTGGGCTTTTCCTGCGAAGATAAGTTGGATTTTGTGTTTTTTGCCGATGCTTCTTAGGCGTTCAAGGTCAGAAAACAGAAGATACGCTCGTTTGTATTCTGTTGCGCGGCGGGCAAAGCCGATTGTGAAAACGTCATATTCTAAGCCAGCGTGAGTTAGGTTGTTTACGTAATCTATGAGAACCTTTTTTTGTTCTTTGTGAGCGTGCCAGATTTCTTGGTTAGGTATGCTGTCAGCAATTCGGGCGAGCAGTTCAGGTTCGTTTGCCCAGCCGGGTAAGTATTGGTCGTAAAGTTTTCTAAAGTTGTCGCCTGTCCAAGTGTAAGAGTGGATTCCGTTGGTGACGGCGTGAATTGTGTAGCCTTTGAACATTTTTTCAGAAACACGTTGGTGCTGTTTAGCTACACCGTTAACGTACTTGCTAAGATTCAAAGCCAAAAGTGTCATGTTTAGAGCGTCAGCGCCGCCGTAAGTTTTAAGCACATTCATGTCGGTTGTGCCATCAAGAACCTCTTTTACAAGGTCATAGCTGAATTTGTCATGTCCTGATTCAACAGGCGTGTGAGTGGTAAAAACACATAATTCACGCACTTTAGCGGGGCTCATGCCGTTCTTTTGCAATAGTTCAAGGGCCAAAAAGCTTGCGTGACCCTCGTTAATGTGATATTTGCGAACGTTAAAGCCTAAAGCATCCAGCATGCGTACGCCGCCTATGCCGAGGACGATTTCTTGTTTTACGCGGTATTTTTGGTCGCCGCCGTAAAGGTAAGAGGTGATTTCTCGGTCTTCAGGCGTGTTTCCTTCAACGTCTGTGTCGAGGAATAGTACTGGAACGACGCCGCCTGTTATGCTTTTTACTTGGTATAGCCATGCTTGGATTTTGACAGTGCGTTTTTGGATTAGCACGGTTACTTCTTGGGGCAATACTTTCATGTATTTTGATGGTTCCCAGTCTTGGCGTTGCTCGATTTGTTTTCCGTCTGAGGTTAATTCTTGACGGAAGAAGCCTTTTTTGCTGAGCAGGGTTACTGCGACGATTGGGATTTTGAGGTCAGCGCTGGACCGTAATGTGTCTCCTGCAAGTACGCCGAGTCCGCCTGAGTAAGTGGGGATTTCGCTTGCTACACCGATTTCCATTGAGAAATAAGCGATTTTTTGTCCGTTTAAAAGTCCCTGTAGATCATCCAAGGTTACCAAGGCCAAGCAGTTATGATTTAGGCAAGTTGTTTTGGTAGCTTTAATCTGTTACGGATTGATTCTATATAAAAATCAGGCAACTGGTAATGGGACAAGCGTAAATCTGGCTTTAGCGGTTGCTTGTTTGTATAAGACTTATTAACGGTTTTATGGTTAAATTTTTGATGCTGGGGGGTAAACGCGGACTCACAAATTGGCGAGAGCCAACTGCCCGTTGATTTGATTCGAACGTTTGCCATAGTGCTGGTTGTTTTGCTTCACGCTTCGATAGAGCCGATTCCAGCCATAGTTACGCCTGATTCTTCTGCAGTGCTGGTTCAGTGGTGGAGTGTAAACATTTACGACTCCTTTGCAAGACCTTGCGTGCCACTGTTTGTCATGTTAAGCGGCGCCTTACTACTACAACGATCCAAGGCAGATGAACCGCTTAGAGTGTTTTTTAAGAAACGTGTTAGCCGCATTGCATTGCCTTTCTTCTTTTGGATGGGCGCATATTTTGCTTGGGACATTTTTGTCAACAATCAACCATTGACCACGCAGACTTTAGTGGAAGGTTTGCTTGGTGGACCTTACATTCATTTTTGGTTCTTTTACATGCTAATTGGCTTGTATTTGGTTACGCCGCTGGTACGGGTTTTTGTTGCTCACGCCAGTAGACGCTTGTTACGGTACTTTTTTGTTTTATGGCTAACGGGAGTGTCAGTTGTGCCGTTGCTAAACCTTTTAGTGGGGCATAATTTGAACATCAACGTGTTTTTGATAACGGGGTATATTGGGTATTTCCTGCTTGGACTTTACCTGATAGACACGCAAGTTAACAAGAAGGTTTTGGTGGCGTGTGTTTTGGCTGGTTTTGCTTGGACAGCGTTGGGCACGTACTGGATAACAGCCACTGTTGGGGGCAGCTTACAGTTTTTCTTTTATGACTATTTCAGCCTCGGCGTCATCTTGTCTTCGGTAGCGCTGTTTCTGCTTCTAATTTCAGTAAACTACAACAAAATCAAAAACAAGCACCCCAAACTTGACCGGTTAATTCATTATATCAGCATTAACTCGTTAGCGATTTACCTGTTCCACTTTATGGTTTTAGAAACGTTGGAAAACGGGTACCTGTGGGGTTTCAGAATAAGCATGGCAACATTAAGCCCAATAATAGAAATACCGCTGCTTGCAGGGATTACTTTGGCGATTTGCCTGTTGGTGCTTTATCCGTTAAGAAAAATTCCATACCTTAACAGGTTAATCGGGTAAAAGGCGCTATATTGGACGTTCTGGGGTGCCATGCATGTTTTCCCTGTGACGTCTAAGCCCATTTGTTGTTCTAAACGTTTTTCCGCATATTGTGCAGACAAGTTTTCCAGGTTCAAGTCCACGCAGTGGCTCTTCAGGCGGAGCTGGAACTTGGGGCAGGCTTACTTTTTTGGTGTTAACTTGTTTGCCGTATGGTGGTTTGTATTCACTCATAAAACCAGCCTTAAGTAAATGCCTCTTTGGGGTTTTCTTAAAGGTATGTTGTTGCTAAAGCGCTACAACAAGAGCGTCCGCTAAAAGTGTTTAAGAATAAAAAATTGAAGTTGGTGTTGAAAATTTTTGGGTTTTATATTTGTTTTCCGCAGTGGGAACAGAATGCTGCTCCTTGTGCGACTGGTGCGCCGCAGTGTGGACAGTATTGAGTGCCATTGGTTGCTGTTGGTGCTGCTGGGGGTGGTTGTGCGGTTGGTGGTGGAGTGTAACTGTATGATGGTGCGCTTGCACCTGATTTGAGTGAGAAGAACGCGATTGTTGCGAGTATCCATGCGATAAAGACCAGTACGTAACCGACTAAAATTATTGTTAGAACTGCACCGATAAATAGCAAGGTTCCTGCTGTATGGAATAAGTGTTCACCTGAACGGTCTGCTAAAGCATAAAGTGCTTTTCTGAAGTTTATTGCCATGAACAGGAAGAATATGAAGCCTACTATCATTATCAATATTAAGCCTATTATTCCGCCGATGACGCTTGCTGCACTAAAGGTAAAGACACTTAAAGTGCCGAAGCCGATGCTGCTAACTGCGAGAACGATAAAGCCGATGATGCCAAAGATTACGCCAGTGAAAGCGTTTTTGTAAATGCTTTCGTCTCTGTAGTGTTCAGCTAAGCCTTTCATGCCGATGAGGACAAGGATTAGGCCGATGATTGGAAGAACTGGAACAAAGCCTAAGAACGTCAGAACTGCACCGATTGCTGCTAAGAGTTTGCTTGACTCGAATGTACTATTACTCATTTTTTATTTAATTCCTCTATGGAACGGTGTAGTATACTTTAAGATAAAAAGCTTTGTAGGCAATTTAGCGCTAACTAGGTAATAATCAGCAGTTAATAGTCTTAAAAGTTATCAATATTGACCTACCCCCTATAGGTTTCTGCATACTATTTCTAATAGGATCCAAATAGGTGGGTCCATCAAATTGGAGGGCAACAAAACAGTAAATACAAACCCTACACACAAACCAGTAGAGGAAAACAAGTTTGCAAAACAGCATCAAGCCCATTTACAGTCAGCTTTTAGAAAAAACAAAAGACAGCATAATTTTGGGAACTGCTCAAGGCTTAATCCATTGGGACATGGAGACGATGATGCCGCCAAATGCGGTGGAACAACGCAGCTTACAACTTGAACTGCTCAGCCGCATTGGACACCAAATGAGCACAAACCCAGAAATCGGAAAACTCTTACAACAAATCCAAACAAGCCCAACCTACCCAAACCTTGGAGAAGTTGAGAAACGTAACATTTACTTAATTAACAAAAGCTACCTTGAACAGACCAGCCTACCAGAGAAGCTTGTCGCAGAAATGGCAAAACAAGAAACAATCACCGTTAACACTTGGAAGAAAGCTAAAGCCAAAAAAGACTTCAACATACTCAAGCCTGAACTGAAAAAACTGTTTGACTTAAGCATGCAAGCTGCAGAAATCCTCATGAAAGTTAAGCAAACTAAAACGCCGTATGAAGCATTAATTGACCAGTTTGAACCTAAAATGACCACGCAGAAAATAACTGAGACTTTTAACACGCTGCAACAGGGGCTAAAACCGCTTCTGAACAAAATCCAAGAGTCAGGCAAAAAGCCAGACACAAAGAGTCTGCACCAACCAGTATCAGTGGAGACTCAACGCCAAATTTCACAGCTTATTACGCAAACTTTGGGTTACGACACCTCGTCGCCTTCGGCTAATGGCAGAATTGACGAGACAGAGCACCCTTTCACTTCGGGAAGCTACCAAGACGTACGCATAACCACCCACTACTACGAAAACGATTATGCTAACTCGGTTTTCTCTGTTCTTCACGAGTCAGGACATGCACTTTACGAGTTAAACGTGAACCCCCAATGGAGATACCAACCCGTCGGAGGAACCTGCTCCTATGGAATCCACGAATCCCAATCAAGATTTTACGAAAACCTCGTAGGACGCTCCAAAGAGTTCTGGACAGGCTTTCTGCCTAAACTACAAAAAATCGCGCCAGCACTCGCAGGCGTAAGTTTGGAGGATTTCATTCACGCAATCAACCGTGTTGAACGTTCAAAGATACGCATTGAATCAGACGAAGTCACCTATAACCTGCACATTATAATCCGTTACGAGTTGGAAAGAGACTGGTTTGCAGGCAAAATCAGCGTTGATGAGCTTCCACAGGCATGGAACGAAAAATACGCGGACTATATGGGCGTAGAAATCGAGAATGACTCGGAAGGTGTAATGCAGGATACTCACTGGTCTAGCGGACTTTACGGTTACTTCCCCAGTTACGCATTGGGCAATATTTACAGTGGACAAATAAGTGAAGCCTTAACCAGAAATCTCCCTCAATGGCGTAGCCAACTTGCAGAGGGCAACCTAAAAGAACTCAACACGTGGCTAAAAGACAATATTCACAGTCCAAGCGACCTTTACGACCCAGAAGACCTAATCAAGAAGGCAACAGGCAAAAACTTGGACCCACAACCGTTCCTTTTGTATCTGCAAAACAAGTACAGTGAACTTTATGGATTCTGAGGCTGAGCCTCACTTGTTTCATTTTTTTTATACCAAACATACACGTAAGTAGTTATGTAGAGTAGTATGCCGGCGATTCCAAGGTAAAAACCGCCCCAGCCAACTGTTGCATCGTAAACGTTTGCGCCATACAGGAACAAGCCTATGCCGACAAGGACCATAATTATGCTTAGCCAGTTTAACCATGACATCAAGGTTACCTCTTTTGTATGTGACTATCAAGTCAATAAGACACGGGATATAAAGATTTACGGTTAAACAAAAAAAGCTTCAACCATGAACCTGAAACAGTCAACCGACAAACCGACACATAAAAGAACCCCAAATAGGCAAATAACGGTTCAACCGTCCGACACTCTTAAATATTTGGAAAAATACAAGTGCCGCAGAAGGTAAAATAATGTCGGGAATAGACGTTAAAAAGCCATCGACCAAGGAAGAATTTATCAAAATAGTTCTTCAAGCAGCCCAAAGAGAAACAGGAGTAAAAAATAAACCGACAAAACCGACAATCGTCGGAACAGCCAAGGAATTAGACATTCATAGAGACACACTCTATTCTTGGCTAAAAGAATTTAATGTCGATTTTAAGGAGATTGTAGACTGTATGCCAGCCCAAAATAGTAAAGATGAAGAATTTTCAGGAACCACATACTTAATCGGTGAATCACTGTTAGGAGAAGGAAACGAAGTTGCACACGTTGACTTAATGATTGGCGACAAAAACGGACCAGTCGGTCAAGCCTTCGCAACAGGAATGGCAAGCTTATCAGCAGGCCACACACCACTACTCGCAGTTATTCGCCCTAACCTGCCACCAAAACCACACACACTCATCGTTCCAAAAGTCACAGTTAAAAACATGGAAGACACAGGCAAAATCTTCGGTCCAGCACAAGCAGCAGTAGCCAAAGCCGTCGCAGACGCCGCAGAAGAAGGCATGATTCCACTAGCAAAACTTGACGAGTGGGTAATCATCGTAAGCGTATTCATCCACCCACAAGCAACTGATTACCGCAAAATCTACCAGTACAATTACGGCGCAACAAAAATGGCACTTCAACGTGCACTAAAGAAGTACCCATCATTAGACAAAATCATTTATGACAAAGACCGCGCAAAGCACCCAATCATGGGCTTCAAAGTTCCACGCCTATGGAGACCACCATACCTACAAATCGCACTTGACGCTCCAAACCTAGAAGGCGCAAAGAAGGTTATTGAGCAACTTCCAGGAAGCGACAGAATCATTCTTGAAGTTGGAACACCACTCATCAAACGTTACGGCACAAGAGTCATAAACGAAATCCGTGAAATCGCCAAAGACAAATTCATCATTGCCGACCTCAAAACATTAGACGTAGGCAAAGTTGAAGTAGACATAGCATACGAAGATACAGCAGACGCCGTAGTAGCAGCAGGCCTTGCACCAGCAGAAACCCTTGACGCAACAGTACAAGAAGCCAGACGCTTAGGAACCTACGCAGTCATCGACATGCTCAACGTAGAAGACGTTCTTGCTAAACTAAAATCAATCAAAGACTTCCCAGACATCGTTATCCTACACAGAGGCATTGACCAAGAAACAGGCAGAAGCAGCGGACTTGAACGCATAAAAATGATCCGTGAAGCTTTCCCCAACAAGAAATTCCTAATTGCAGTTGCAGGCGGCATTGTTCCAGAAACAGCCAAAGAAGCACTTGACAAAGGCGCAGACATCCTCATCGTCGGCAGATACGTTACACAGTCAAAAGACGTTGAACGGTCAGTTAGAGACTTCCTTGAACTGACACCAAGCATGCGCGAAGACGTAGATTTATACAGAGTCCACACCGAATAAACCAAAATTTGAGCCCAAGGGCTCTTTCTTTTCTTTTTTAAACTAATTTTTAAAAATTTTAAGTTGCCAGTTTTATGGAGACAGCAGCAAAAAGGAAGAGTACAGCTGCTGCAATATATGTTGGCATGAAATCGTATGTACTTGCCAAGTATGGTCCAAGAAATGAACCGAAAGCTGTGCCTAACCCCACCAATCCGTCGAACAAGCCGCTTTTTCCTGCAGGTATAAGCTCCATTGAAATTGAAATCATCAAAATATAATAGACGGCAAAGGAAAAGCCCAAAAAGACAAGCACCAAGAAAGTCGTCAATGTTGGATAGATAACAAACTGTATAGCACCCAGTAATGCGAAGATTAGCAGGCTTCTGATAAGCACATAACGGGGCATTTGTTTTCGTCCATCCATTTGGCGTGCGCGTCCACTGACAAAGAAGTAACCAACAGTAGCGCCGATTGAAGTGAAAATGTAGCCGATGTAAACCATGCTGGTTGGCAATTGTAAGCTATGTTTCAGGAATATGGGGAGGGGCGTGAAAAAGATGCTTGTTGCTAAAGAAAACAGAACGATAGCTAAAGCGAACATTTTGAAGTTATCCTGCTTAAGAGAACCATCCCAACGACCGCCAGCTAAAATTTTTGAGGCACAGTCAACGCCTCTGCAGGTAAAGTCTACTTTTCGTTCTATACCAACCAGTCGTCGCTCGAAAATCATTAACGGGTCAGCGACTAAAGCAATGGATAATATGAAAGCTGCAAGACTTAAGCCGCTGCATAGATACAAAGTGTAAGTTGCCAAAACTGCTGAGCCAAGGTTTGCTGTAAAAGAAAACATGCCAACTGACAAGCAGAAGCCAATAGCTAAACCGACAATAAATCCTATTTCTGTGAAGCCTTCATAGTAACCGTAAGATTTCTCCCATTGGTCACGGCTGTAATGTTCAGCGACTAACACGTTCTTTGGTGCTTCATGAGCAACGTGAAGAACCTGCATTATCACGTACAAAACTACGAAGACTATTACGTTTTGGGCAAAGGAAAGTGTCATTAGGAAAAGCAGAACAGCAGAGGAAGAGAACGAGAGCAGTATGAAGGGTTTGTAGTGTCTTGTTCTGTCACAAAGCCAACCCCAGAGAAATGACCCGGGAATTGAACAGAATACAGCTGCAGAACTCATGATACCTAAAGCAACCAGAGGTCCCCCTAGGATGCTTGCGTCTTGAAAGCCAACCACGTAGAGTGGGATGAAGACGCTTAGTAAACCGAAGGCTATCTCGTGAAAGAAGAACCCAAGTCGCCACATAGCCAAAAATGCATTTCAGGGTTAAATTAAAAGGTTTAGGCGAAAAAATTTATGAGAATTTTGTAAATGCACGCTCGCTTTTGCAAATTCAACATTTATTGACTAAAATTTTAGCAGCGAACCATCTAACCGTAGGCAAAATGATTTGTTAACTATAAGCATAAACACAACCTGACTACGAGTTTCTCAGAAAAACGACAATAAAGCACTGACTTAAAAAGCTCGAGTTTTTTAATACAAAAACGGTTTTTTAGCCGCCCCCACCCCATGCAACTTTACGATTTCGCCGCAAAAGCGTAACATCAAATTTCACAAAACACCTGCTAAAATAGTCCGCCAACGCCAAACAAAGCAAAGTTTGCAATATTGCAGACACAGTTTTTTTGACGGAAACGTTTTCTTAGCATCCAATTAATGATTTAAATATAAAGGCTTAATAGAGAGTTATTCAACTTCATACTGCGCTGGAGAGTTAATCTTCAAATGGCAAAATTCAAGGTAATCGTATCTGACCCAACAGACGGAAAAAGCAAAGTAGTTGAAGTCGAAGAAGCACGCGCAACTCCATTCATCGGAAGAAAACTGGGCGAAATCATCGACGGCATCATAGTAGACATGCCAGCAACCAAACTTCAAATTTTAGGCGGCTCCGACACTGACGGTGTCCCAATGAGGGGCAATGTTCACGGCGGAATTAGACGCCAAGTAGTTTTAAGTGAGGGCGCAGGATTCAAACCCAAACGTGAAGGAGAAAGAAGACGTAAAACCGTACGCGGAAACGTCATCACTGACGAGATTGTTCAAATCAACCTAAAAATTGTTGAACAACCCGCCAAAACTGCAGAAGCAAAAGCTGAACCCGCAGCTCAAGCATAAACTCTTTTTCGCTTTTTCAACAAACCATTCAGCATTAAGCTGAGTTTCCCTTTTCAGTTTTAATTAAGCAACCCTCAACGCCAAACGCTGAAACGTTATTTATGGAAAACTTGACCGTTTGTTGCCTTCCAAAATTTTTGTTGACATAGAAAGGTTAAATTTAAGCATTGAATAATAAGACAAGCTTAGAATCCAAAGGCGTTTGTAAATGGCTGAAAATACTCAAGAAAGAAAATCCGCACCTATGCCGCGTCAACCAGAAGTAAACATTGGTACAATCGGTCACGTAGACCACGGAAAAACCACCTTAGTGCAAGCTTTAACAGGCACATGGGCGTCACGCCACAGTGAAGAACTCAAAAGAGGCATCACCATCAAGCTGGGTTATGCTGACATGCCAATCTACAAATGTCCAAAATGTTCACCACCCAAAAACTATACTATTCACGATGTCTGCGAAACATGCGGCAGCAAAGCAGAATTCGTGCGAGGCATCAGTTTTGTTGACGCTCCAGGCCACGAAGCTTTAATGGCAACAATGCTTTCAGGCGCAGCCATTATGGATGGAGCAATCCTTGTAATCGCCGCTGATGAACCCTGTCCACAACCTCAAACTCGTGAGCACTTGGCAGCAGCCGAGGTTAGCGGCATCAAAAACATGATTATCGTTCAAAACAAAATCGACATTGTCGATCAAAAACGGGCTCTGGAAAGCTACAAAGAAATCAAAGCCTTCGTAAAAGGCACTGTAGCAGAAAACGCTCCAATTATTCCACTTTCAGCTCAAAGAAACATCAACATTGATGTCCTTCTTGAAGCAATACAAGAAATCATCCCAACACCTCACCGCGACCCCGAACTACCACCCCTAATGTTCATCGTCAGGTCCTTTGACACAAACAAGCCGGGAACAACAATCGACGACTTGGGCGGCGGAATCATCGGCGGAACAATCGCGCAAGGCAAATTCAAAGTAGGCGAAGAAATCGAAATCAGACCCGGCATACCAGTTGACCGCGAAGGCAAAACAACCTACAACCCATTAATCAGCGAAATCGTAAGCTTACATGCAGGCGACAAAAACGTTAAAGAAGCAACCTGTGGCGGCCTTGTCGGCGTCGGTACACTGCTGGATCCATCCTATTCTAAAGCTGACGGTTTAACAGGCAGCATTGCAGGAAAAACAGGCATGCTACCCGAAACCTTAACTGAACTTACACTGGAAACATACATACTCGATCGCGTCGTCGGAACTAAAGAACAACTTAAAGTAGAAAAAATCAATCCAGACGAGCAACTTCTGCTTCACGTTGGCGCCGCAGTAAACGTTGGAAAAGTAATTGGCATAAAACAGAACACGATCAAAGTAAAGTTGACAAGACCAATTTGTGCTTTGCCAGGCGCTCGAGTTGCCATCAGCAGAAAAATTACAGCACGTTGGCGTTTAATCGGTTACGGCTTAATAAAATAGCCGCCATTATTTTTTGTTTAAGAACTCGTTTGCTTTCTTTAAGAGTTCTTTTGCGTTTTTGAAGGTCAGTTTTTCCATGGCTTGAGTGTAGTTTAGCCAAATTGAACCGATGTGCTCGAAGGATATGGTGATTTTTTCAGTGTTTGTTTCCATTAGGAAAAAGATAACTTCTTTGTGTACGGTTTCGCCTTGTCTGCGGTAGTAGTACTCGATTTTTTCGCGGAAACCTTCTATGAATTGGGCGTCTGTTATGCCTGTTTCTTCACGTAGTTCTCGGACAACTGTTTCTTTTTCTGTCTCGCCTGCTTCAACGTTGCCTTTAACAAAATCCCAGTGTCCAGCTTCATAATGAAGCATCAAGTAAAGGGTTTCAGAACCTTTTTTGAGGTAAACTACGGCACCACAAGATTTTTCGCCAAGCACTAAATTTTCACCAATACAAAACAAGTTTCAGCTAAGAAGTATTTAAAGTAAAGGCATAATTAAGATAATAGAAAAACAACAACAAATGATTCAACAGGCGCTTAAATGTCAACAAACCAAGCCCAACCCATAAAAATAATCATGGATTCTAACGCGCTTTTTGCACCTTTAGAGCTAAAAATCGACATTTTCGAAGAAACAAGACACCTCGTGAAGTGTAACGTAGATTTTATTTTACTTTCTCCAGTTAAGGCTGAGTTGGAGTTACTTGCAAACAAGGAATCTTCCAAACTTCGCAGGCAGGCAAATTTCGCGCTTAGGTTGGCTGAGAAGTGCAAGTTTGTACCAGTAGCCGTTTCAGATAAGTTTACAACAGACGACGCGATAGTTAAAGTAGCCAAAGACTGGAATTGTCCTGTTTTCACCAATGATAGACAATTAAAGAAGAGGCTAAGAGATATAAGTCTGCCAGTGATTTATGTGAGACAAAAATCTCGTCTAGAGATTGACGGGTTGATATCGTAGATGTTTAAATTAATTACTCTTCAAGACACCATCCGTATTCCGCCGGAGACCTTCGGTAAACCACTTGAGAAGGTAGGCCGCGAACAAGTTAAACAGAAATATGAAGGAATAGTGGATGAAGAATTAGGCTATGTCATAGCCGTAACAGGCATCCAAGTAAGCCCAATAGGAAAAATCATTCCGGGCGATGGAGCAACATTCCACAAAGTAAACTTTTCATTACTCACATTCTACCCAGTGATCCAAGAAGTAGTTGAAGGAGACGTTGTTGAAATCGCCGACTTCGGCGCATTCGTAAGAATCGGTCCAATCGACGCACTCTTACATGTTTCACAATTAATGGATGACTTCATCTCATACGATGAAAAGCAAGGTGTACTGCTAGGTAAAGAGTCAAAACGAAAACTCACCACATCAGACCAAGTTCGTGTACGCATAACCGCAGTTTCACTTGGCAGAGCAGGCAGTTCAGGCAAGATCGGTGTAACCGCAAGACAACCATTCCTCGGCAAACTGGAATGGCTCCAAATGGACCAAGGCAAAGCTCCAGCAGAAGCTAAAGAGAAACCAGAGGAGTGAAAATAGGCAATGAGTGAAAAAGCATGCGGAAACTGCCATTTTCTAACTAAAGAAAATGCTTGCCCAAAATGTAAAAGCAGCGGCTTAAGCGAAGACTTCGGCGGTCTGGTAGTTTTGTTTGACCCTGAAACTTCAGCAATCGCAAAAGCCATGGGCGCTAAAGACAAAGGTCGTTACGCCTTAAAAGTCCGATAAAACGGGCTTTTACCAACTTTTAATTTATTTTTAGTCATTTTTGTCAGCAGGTACTACGCTAATGTCAATCATTTACACCATAACACCTGAATTAAGGGTTAAACTAAAGGAGCCCTTCGGGATTTTAGTTAAAGGTTCATTTGACCAGACCATGGCAAAAATGCGTGAAATCAAAAACCAGAACCCACCAAAAATCATCTCCGTCGGTGACACAGTAACCAAAAACTTGCATGATTACAAGATTCCGCCGGACTTGGCGATAATTGATAATCAGTGTATGCGTAAAAAGTTTCAACCAACCACTTACACTTCAAAAGCCGTGAACGTGAAAAACCCACAAGGAACGATAACGCGGGAAGCTGTTGAAGCCATAAAAGAAGCCCTCAAAAGCACTGAAAACAGCCACATAGTCGTTGACGGCGAAGAAGACCTGCTCACACTTGTTGCTGTGCTTTACGCGCCCAAAAACGCGGTGGTAGTTTATGGGCAACCTTATGAAGGCATAGTTTTAGTTGAAGTTTCACCTGAAAAGAAGGCAAAAGCCTCCGAATTCCTGAAAGCGATGCAAATCGGTTCGAAAAGCTAAATAAGAAGAAACCTGTAAGAAATCAAGACTCGAATCAAGTGAAAATTCATGGAGATTAAAATCGTATCAACTAAAGATAACCCGCTTCTCAAACGCAAAGAAGTAGGCTTCACAATAACACAAGGTCCAAAAGAGAAGACCCCACAAAGACTTGATGCCAAGAGAGCAGTAGCAAACGCAGTGCAAGTCAAAGAAAGCGTTGTCTACATTAAATGCATGGAAACTTTAACTGGGACAAACATCACAAACGGTTTTGCCAACGTTTACCAAACTGTTGAGCAAGCCCAACTGGTTGAACCAGAATACATCAGGAAACGCAACAACCCTGAAAAACCAAAAGAAGAGGCGCAAGCATAATGCCAAAACCAGAAGCTGCAAAAACTGACAGCAAGCCAAAAGAAAAGGCAAAGAAAAAAGCCGGCGGCATTAGTGTAATGTACAAGGTTGAAGGCGACAAAGTTAGTCGTTCACGTCCAACCTGTGAACGTTGCGGTCCAGGATACTTCATGGCAGACCACAACGACAGATACACTTGCGGTCACTGTGGCTTTACACGCTACAAGCAAAAGTAATTTTTGATAAGCAGTTTTAAATCCATCAACTGCACTATTTCTTTTTTGACTTAACATGCTTCGAGTAAACGTAGTTATATCAAGCATTTCAGCTGAACGTTACTGGGACATCCGCAAGCCGATTCCGCCGATACAGATCAACACTAACATTAATGTTGTAAACATAGAGAAAAAGCCTGACGAAACCTTAGAAGTCCCATTTGTGCTTTCAATCGCTTACAACCCATCCATTGCACAGTTAACCATTAAAGGCAACGCGTACGTGAATGGCGAAAAAGGCGAAGTTGACAAAGTTCTTAAAGATTATGAACAGAAAAAGCCGCCAGCACAAATAATTATTCAGTCAATATCAAACGTTGTCTTCCTCGAATCAGTACTGATTTCAAGAACACTGAATATTCCACCGCCAATTCCGTTGCCGCAGATTCCTGAAGCAGGCGCAAAACCGCCAAGTACAAAACCAGAAGGCAGAGACTACAGTCTCTAAGTTTCCACATATTTTCTCAAAATTCTCGCGCCCTTTTTGGGTCAAAAAAATTTAGGTTAACTTTGATTTTTTCGGAACCGTAGCCCATCAGTAAGGAAAATCGCTGCTGTAACTACCGTTAGAATTATCATGAGCCAAAAGCCGCCTTCTACTGAGGCGCCGACAAGAAGGTGTGGCAGCAGAATAACCATTTCAGCAATCAAAACACCTACAAAAATCAACCCAAACACCAAATAGCGAGGAACTAGCGCTTTGCCAATCCATACGTGCCCTTTTAAACCAACTTTTTCTTTTACAACATAGTTTCCGTACTCGTCTTTGATGATTAAGCCCAAATCTATGAGTTTTTGCAGGTTACGGTATGCTACGCTTGGGCTGCTCAAATTGGCGCCTCTCATCACGTCACGGGGTCCAGTTGGTCTGCCAATTCTGACTAGGTACACGTAGGTTTGGAATGTGCTGGCGTTAAGTTCATCCTGTGAGTCCAAGCAATCACACCCGTTTTAAGGTTAGTTTATGGTTTTAAGCATTAAAAGAAGCTTTTGCAAAAACGTGAAAAACCGATGTTGACCACCAACCTATTTGGAGCCTATTAGGATCCTAATAGTGGTTCTATGCAAAAACCTATATGGGGTAGGTGCTATTGACGGAAAACCAAGCGATTAACATGTTAAAAATCAATAACAATTTACAGACAGACCGCTTCTGTATACAAAAGCATCAACAAAACACACTAAAAACGAAAAACAAAAAATTAAAAGAAGAAAAGATAGGGGCTGCTTACTTTAGCGGCACATACATTGATGATCTGGATGCACCGATACCTGGAGTTCCGTGTCTAACCGGTTTGTTGGTTATAGCGAACTCGCCAAGATAGTGACCGATCATGTCTGGCTTGATTTCCATTGCAACAAATTCTTTGCCGTTGTGTACTGCAACTTTTGCACCAACCATTTCTGGAAGGATGATTAAGTCGCGTACGTGTGTTTTGAGGTTGACTTCTTTGCCTTGCTTTTGTTGTTCTTTTGCGACACGTAGTTTTTCTAGCAGTATGCGTTGTTCGGGGGTTAAGCCGCGTTGTAGACTTCTTCTTTGCCTTGATGGAAGCAAAGTAATGAATTCATCCATAGACATGCCTTCAAGGCTTTGAAGGCTGTGTCCACGGTAGCTAAATTCTTTTAGTGGCATTTTTCATTCTTACCTTTTATTTTTTTATCTTATTGCGCGTTTCTTTTTCTGTCCTGGTCCTCTTGCAGCGATCAAACCGACTTTCTGTCCTGGAGGTGCACCGTGTGAAGTTGTTGTTGTTCTGCGTGCGCTACGTTTGCTGCTACCATAGGGGTGAACAGCTGGAACCATTTTACGACCGCTAGTTCTTGGGTACTTGTGACCTTTAGCTTTCATCAGGTGGAATTTTTCGCCTGCTTTAAGGAACGGTTTTTCCATTCTGCCTGAACCTGCGACGACACCGATGGTGGCCATGCAGAGGTCGTTAATGTATCTTGTACGGCCTGAGGGCAGACGGATCATTGTGCCTTGTGGTGTGTGACCGACAACTGTGGCGTATGCGCCTGAGCTGCGAGCCATTTTGCCTCCGTCGCCTGGACGAAGTTCAAGGTCGCACACTAAGGTTCCTTCAGTGATTTTTCCAAGAGGCATAATGTTGCCAACGTCAACTGAAGCGTTGCCGCCGAGGCTGATTTGTTGACCAGTACAGACGCCTTCTGGAACGATACTGTAGTATGATAAACCGTTTTCTAATGTAATTTGTGAGAGTGGTGATCCGCGTCCTGGGTCATGAACTAGTTCATTAATTGTTCCAGTTACGACCAGTTCGTAAACTTCTTTGGGTGACTTCACGAATGGATACTTCGCTGGGGCGACACGTTTGTGAGTTGAAGCCCGGAAGTTTTGTCCACCGCGTCCACGCCGTTGTACACGAATTCGTTTTCCCATAAGTCATGCCTTCTATAATTTTATCAGAGTATTCCAAGTTTGATTGCTACGTCGGATGCTTTGAATTCTGGAGCAAGCTTTACGTAGGCTTTCTTTACACCTTGGTTGGTGATTTGCAGGTTAACTTTGCTTACTTTAACCTCGTAAAGTTCTTCGACAGCTTTCTTGATGTCAGCTTTTCCAGCTTTCAAGTTAACGATAAAGATTAGTTTGTTGTCTTTTTCAACCATGATGCTTGCTGATTCAGTCATGAGTGGATAAGAGATTATTTCATTATTGTCCATTAAGCGTTTTCTCCATAGAGGGTGTTTAATTGTTCAATGGCACCGTTTGTCCAAACTGTTAATCTTCCGGGGTGTGTTCCTGGAGCTAACATTTCAGTGTTTAGGTTTGAAACGGTTGTTACTTGAACGCCTGGAAGGTTGCTTGCTGCTGCAACAAGGTTTACTCCGTCGCATACCACAATGAGTGGACCAACGGCTTGCTTCATTTTGCGTCCTCGGCGTTTGCCTTTTCCTGCGCGGACATTGCGACTGTCACGTACACGTGTGAGGTCGCCTTCAATGCCTAAGCTGGTGAATGCTGCTTCAACATCTTTTGCGCGGGTTAAGTTTTCAATTGCATCGTCAACGATTAATGGGATTTGAACAGCCTTTTCGATCTCGTGACCACGTTGAGCAACTACGTCTTTTTGTGCAGTTGCTGCAATAGCGGAAGTTAATGCAAGTTTTGCTTCTTTCTTTGGAATGTTTTTGACGATTTTCTTCTCTGCGCGGGGTGGATGTGGTTGTCTACCGCCGACTGTGCTTGGTGCAAAAGCTGCGCGTCCACTGCCGCCTTTTATGCGGGGAACACGTGCAATGCCCATGCCGGTACCGCGTGATTCTGCAGTTGTGCGTTTTCCAGCCATGGGGTCTCTACCTTGCGGTTGGAGACGGTTTGATTGGATTGCTAAGACTGCACGTTTAATCACGTCTGGTCTTACTGGTGTAGAGAAGACACTTGGTAGTGTAATTTTTCCTGTTGCTTTGCCTTGTAGGTCAAAGATTTCTGCGGTTTTTTCTGCCATGGCGTTTCACCTTACTTTCCTTGTGGAGATTCTAGTGAGATATATGTTACTTGTGGTGGTGCTTCTGGGGCTTCTGTTGGTGGACGTGCAGGAACACGGAGACGTAATAGACGTTTTTCTGGTCCTGGAACACTACCGTCAATAACTATGTATGGTCCTTTGATTTCGCCGTAACGGATGAAGCCGCCTTTAACGGTTACTTCTTTACCGTCTTTGCCGATCTTCATTATGCGTTTGTTGAATTCTATACGTTGGTGGTAACCCATCTGGCCAGCTCTTGCAACTGAGTACATGAGGTGGTGAGGATTCCATGGACCTAAAGTGGCGATGCCACGTTTGGTTTTACGGCCTTTGTGTTGAAGTTTAGTAACACCCCAACGTTTTACTGGACCTTGCCAGCCCTTGCCCACTGTTACACCAGCAATGTCAATGTATTGACCATCTTTGAATACTTCTTCAGGCGTTACTGTTTTGCCTAAAAGCTGTTTAGCGTACTCAAATTGTTGCTGGATGTTACCTCCGCCGATTTGGATTTCGGAGATTTCAGGCTTCTTCTTAGAAAGACCTGTTTGTGATGGTTGAGTAGCAATAACTGCACGTATTGCAGTGGTTTGGTCGAGGTTTTTCTGGACTTTTTCCAGCATTGCTTCTGTGTCAAAGTTTTCTGGCAGAACCAATGCCCGGTTAAGGATTGCTGGTGGATCTTTCATCCATACTTCGCTGATGTTTTGCAGACCATACGGTGTATTCATGAATGTTTTAAAGCCACAGATAATGATTGGTGGCGTTTCTAGTATGGTTGATGCTTTCATGACTTCTTTTCCAAAGTGAGGTGAACGTTTCTTGTCCTCAATTGTGAAAATGTATGTCATACCAGCTTTGTAAGCTGCAAATCCTAAAAGCCTAGGAGAATCTGATTTAATTTCCGGCCAATAGCGTATTCTGGCTACTGGGCTTTTAGCCCGTTTCCTAGGTAAATAAGCTAATGAACCATGTCTTGGAGCATGAACTTTTCGATGTCCCATTGTACTTCCGCTTCGCGCCTTTAGCAAATATAAAATAGAGTTATAAACGTTACCGTTAAAAAATTAAAACGGTGCAAATTTCTATGTAAAAACAAATAACAAACCCATAGTTATCTCTTACCATTAAAACTAGCAATAGCAATTAAGTTATCGTTTGCAAAAAAATTGAATCTGGAAAAAATCTAACCATTTTTAGGAGTTTTGTTTTAACCATTTTGACAGGTTAGTAAAGGGTTAAATTGCCAGTTTCTATTTGTCAGTTGGGAAAAAACATTATGGATTCCGCTACAGACAAAGTTGCAAACGCACTTTACGAGTCAGGATGCATTAAATTTGGCTCGTTCAAAATTAAATCAGGCGCATTAAGCCCATACTATATTGACATGGCACGACTGCTTTCAAAACCCAAAGAATTATGCACAATCGCTGAAGTGGCAGCCCAAAAAATCAGCGAAATCGCAACCCCAGAACCATTCACTAAGCTTGCTTCAATCGAACTAAAAGGCGCATTAATTGTTCCAAGCATAGCCTGCAAAACAGACCTACCATGCGTCATCGTACGCAAAGAAGCAAAAGCCTACGGAGTAACCGGCAGAACAGCAGGCGCAGACGTAACAAACGGCGATAAAATCCTATTTGTTGACGACGTAGTAAGCGAGGGCTTATCAAAAATTGAAGGAATTAAACCACTTCAGGAAATGGGCGCCGAAGTAAAGCACATTTTAGTCATAGTTAACCGTGAACAAGGCGGTAAAGAAAACTTGGAAAAATCAGGCTACACAGTGCATGCTTTAGCCAAAGTTTCCGAAGTAGTAACTTCACTGCAGAAAAACGGAAAAATCTCTGCAGAACAAGCAAAAACAGTGCTTGACTACATCAAAAAATAATCCCTTATTTTTTGGCATTTATTACCTCAAAGATTTGTTGTGCAGACTCTTGAGGAGTAAGCTCAAAATTTTTCACGACTACATCAGGGTTTAATGGTTCTTCATAGGGTTGACCGACTCCTGGAACAGTGCTGGCCGTCTTGTTTTGCATGGCTTTTTGATAGATTTGTTTGGGAGCATTGTATGTTTCTTTTCGTTCAGCCTCACGTTTCATACACACTTCTAGGGGGCATTCAAGATAAGCTTCGATGAAAAGAGGGATTTGTATTCGTGCATCATCACGGTAACGTCTAAGATTTCCAGTAGCGTCAATTAGGACATTTACACCGTTTTCTGTTAGTAATTTAGCTATGTAAACCATGGTTGCGTAAACGACGTCGCGTTCTTCAAGGCTGTAAGTTGGCTTTGGCGTGAGGGTTTTTCGCAGTTCATCTGACGATATTAACTGAACAGGTATGCCTTTTTGGTTTAAAAGTTCTATCAGGGCTCGGGAAACCACGGATTTGCCGCTTCCCGGAAAACCAGTTATCCAAACACACCATCCAGAAGTCTTAATCATAAGGTCGTCTTCCACAAGTAAAGGGTAACACTGAGCCTTGTTTAAGTTTACCTATTTACTTAAGCGTTAAGGCAGCAACAAACCTGTAAAGACGAGGGTTTAAGAGATTATTTCTGTGTGGTCTTTTAGGTACCAATCGATTATTTTGGAAACAATTACTTCTGAGTAACCCATTTTACGTAAAAGCTGAGCTAATTCACCGGTGTTCTCCATAAGGTTTGCTCTCCAATCAAGTTATGGCTTTATACACGTATTTAATGTTACATCCTCAAGTGGGAATATGTCAAAAAAAAGAAAATTAGAAGTAAGAATTTACATCCATCACGTTGAACCTGTCACGTTGTAACACGTTTTGTACAAAGTTTAACAGTTTAACGCGCACATCAACACTTAAGTTGGGATACCAGATAGGTGAAGCAACAACAAGGCTTCTCCATGCAAAGAATGGCTGTACAACCTCAAGCACTTCAGAATCACGAGTTTTCTGCAAATAGTTTTCCCAGAAAAGCTTCCACAACCTATCAAAAACACCGTTCAATTCACCATATTTTTGAAGCGAATAGAATAGGTAGTTTATGGTTAAGGCTGCAATATCGTCTGCTGGTTCACCCCATTCACCTCTACTACGGTCAAGAGCTGTAAAGTCGACGCCTTCACGGAAAAGAATATTCCATGGATGAAAGTCGCCGTGAACTTGGCTTAAGCGGTGGCTGCGTTCTTTTAGTTTCCAACGCCATTCAACGCAAGCTTTCTCAACATCAATAAAGTAAGATTTGTCAACGTAAGCAAATTCTTTAGGGTAACTATCAAGCAAACCCATAATACATTCGCCGTGACCGACAAGGTCGCGGATTCTTCGAATGTATAAGCCAGCTGAGCTATGGCGTGTTTTGTGAATTTCAGCAAGGTAATCCGAAAGTGCTATGCAGCGGTTCATGTCAAGCTCGCTTAGAGTGCCTGTTTCTTTTAAGCGATCAAGGTCTAAATGGTAAAGTTTTCCTTCAACAAACTCTGTTAAAATGAAGTATTCCTTGCCTCTGCCAACTGATACAAGTTTACCTGTGTCTTCAAAGCAGCCAGCGTCAACAGAACGTACATGTTTAGGCAGCTTGTTGAATGCTGAATTTTGCCAGATTAAAACTTGGGCTCGGTCAGAAAAGTGGTCATGTCCAAAACCTTCGCCGGGACGCATTGTTTCAAGAACAACACGACGGGTTTTACCTTCATGTGTGAATTCGACGACGTAGGGGTAACCGTAACCGAACCCTTTCAAGTCTGCGGCGGTTCCAGGTGTTTCACCTAAACGCCAAATCTTCTGGACCTCAACTTTTTCGCCGTAAAGGGAACGCATGTAGTCAAGAACAGCGTCTTGTGAAAGATTCAAAGCGGCTGCATCACTCATAACAGTCACCAATTAAGTGAAACAAAAAATAGAGACTACCAATTTAAAGCTTAACAAAAAAATCAACCTCAATCTTGTAGCCTATTCCAAGAGATAAAACTAAATATGTAAACATTATCACCCATAAGCAAAGGTGCAACACCTAATGGAAGAATTTCAAGTAAAAGACAAATCATTAGCCGCACAAGGCCACTTACAAATCGAATGGGCATCAAAACACATGCCAGTTCTTAACATAATTAAAGAACGCTTTGAAAAAGAAAAACCACTACAAGGACAAACCTTGGCAGCATGCCTTCACGTGACAAAAGAAACAGCAGTTTTAATTAAAACTCTTATCGCAGGAGGAGCCAACGTTGCTTTATGTGGCTCTAACCCGCTCTCAACCCAAGATGACGTAGCCGCAGCTTTGGCAGACAGCGGCGTTCACGTGTTCGCTTGGAGAGGACAAAACACTGAAGACTACTACAAATGCATCGAAAAAGTCCTCGCTTTCAAACCTACAATAACAATGGATGATGGCGCAGACGTAGTGGGAATGCTTCACAGCAAACGCCAAGACCTAATTACCAACATCAAAGGTGGAACCGAAGAAACATCTACAGGCGTAGTTCGCCTAAAAGCCATGGAACAAGACGGCAGCCTCAAGTACCCAATAATCGCCGTTAACGATGCATACACAAAATACCTTTTTGATAACCGATACGGAACAGGCCAAAGCACTATTGATGGTATCCTTCGGGCCACATCAGTGTTGCTAGCAGGCAAAAACTTTGTTGTAGGCGGATACGGTTGGTGCAGCAGAGGCATAGCAATGCGCGCAAAAGGCTTAGGCGCTAATGTTATAGTAACAGAAGTCCAACCAACTCGCGCTTTAGAAGCAGTCATGGACGGTTTCCGTGTTATGCCCATGATTGAAGCAGCACCCATCGGCGACATTTTTGCTACAGCCACAGGCGACATCAATGTTCTCCGCGGTATGCACATGGAAAAAATGAAAGAAGGCGCAATCATGTGTAACAGTGGTCACTTTAACGTTGAAATAAACATCCCTGAACTAGAAGCACTCTCCACAGCTAAACGTACGATGCGTCCAAACATGGAAGAATACACGCTAAAAGACGGCAGACACCTCTACTTGCTTGCAGAAGGCAGACTAGTCAACTTAAGTGCTGCAGAAGGCCACCCATCAGAAGTTATGGACATGTCATTTGCTAACCAAGCGTTATGTTCAGAATATATTGCTAAAAGCTCAAAACTAGAGACAAAAGTTTACGTTGTGCCAAAAGAGTTGGATGAAAAAGTTGCTGAGTTAAAGCTCAAAAGCATGGGTGTTAACATTGACGAGTTGACAGAGGAACAGAAAAAGTACCTGTCTACTTGGGAAATGGGAACAACCTAAGCAATTCCACTCTTTAATTCATGACAAACTTTAAATGGATTAAGAGAATACATGGCTATAAAGTGGTGAAATCACTAAATGGTAAGCAAAGATCAAGCTATAGGTGGAGCAATACTACTCGTTTGCGTTCTCGTTGCTGTATTCTACATCATCGCAGTTTTCGTCCCCAGTTGGATTATAGATCCACTTAATTTGAATATGGGCGAAAGCACCTTCAGGTTATGGGTAGTCACCATTCCAGTCTTCATCGCCTTTGTTGCAATCATGTTCATAGGCGCATGGATCGGATGGACAATGGCAACTACACCCCCGCCAAAGCCAATCGAAGAAATCACAACTGAAATCGAAGACAAGAAAGAAGAAACCGCTCCAGAAGAAGTCGCTAAGAAAAAGAAATAATCATCTTTTCTCTTTTCATACTTTATTTCTAAAGTTTTTTTACTCTATTTTATATAACTTCACAAAAATTTAAAGACCTAACATTTTAAACCCGAAATACAAACCCACACAAACAATAGCAGATATTATTGCTACAGTCATAATCAGTTTAGGTGAAAAGGAGGATGGCGCTTCTTCACTTTTTGGTTGAACATCATATTCACGTATTTCCCGGGTTAAAGCGCTAATTTTCACTGTTGCAGAAAACTTTTTCATTTCTACTTCAACGGTGAAGAGGTCTTCTTCTACGGAGACACGTTTAGGATTCATGTTGCCTCGGTGACCTATTCGTTTTAGAAAAGTTGTTGCTATCGTTGTCACTTCTTCAGCGTCTAAAGCTCTAGGCTCGGACTCCACTGAAGTAGCAAGTGCTGGATCGGTTTCTTGCAGAGTTGTTGACAAACCTGATTGTCTCCTGTTCTGGCTTTCTAAATAGCTGACTAAAAAGTAAAGACAATGTGCGTCACAAAAAAAACAGACGCAACTTATTCCTCAAGCTGACAAGCCATTTGTGGAGAAGCCAACATTTTCAGGTCCTCAACACCGTCAGCGTATCCTGAAGCAATCAAAACATCCCCAACTTGAATCCGCACATCAGCACGTGGCTTTAGGCAAGTTTCGCCTCGTTTAATGGTTAAAACCCACATGCCTGTTTGTTCGTGAACGCGGGCGTCTTTTAGGGTTTTGCCTACAAGATTTGAATCTTCGGTAACACACGCTTGCGTAACCGTTTCTTCTGCTTCTGCAATTGTAAGTTTGAGAACAGGGTGAGGTTCAACACCGCGCAATACAACTTCAGCAAGTTCAGCAGCTGCATCAGCGATTCTTTCTGTTGCCATACCTAACCTGATTAAGCCTAGAAAGCCTGAAGCTTCTTCAGTTTTAAAGTCGCTTTTCAACGCTAAAAGTTCAAACTCTGTGTGAAGTTGGTCAACTCTTTCTTCAAGCCGTTCAACTTCATCCGCCAAGTCGCGGTTGTTAAGCAGCAACGCTGAGTAGGCTAACGCCATCATTAATTCTGAGGTGTCTTTTAGCTCTACGAATCGGTTGACTATTTCATGGAATTTTTCCAGTTCATGATGAGGTAAAGTTGCAAGTGTACCTTCAGCAAGGTCATGGAACTCTTTGATACCCATCGGAGCGCCACGCGTGATTAGAACGTCACCTTTAAAGACGCGTTCGTCATCCTCAGGGTTTAGTATCCAATCATGGTTTCTGCGAATAGCAAGAATGTCAACACCCATTCTGGCTGCAAGGTCTAATTCACCGATTTGCTGGTTGACTATTTCTGAGTCAGCTTTAACGGTTACTTTCATTAAGCGTTCTTCGACTTTTTCAAAAATTTCCCTAACTATAGGGTGGATACCAATTTTTCTTGTAACTATAGCAGCTATGTCGCCTGCTGCATCTGAGATTTTGTTTGTTGATGAAGCAACAATCGAGATGCCCACCATGTCTTCAGCGTCTTTTGGATCTCGGGCCGCGACCATGATTTCCATTTCTAAAAGATAGGATAACGTGTCGATTCGGCTTTCAAGGGATAGAACGTCTTCAGCTAAATCTAGGTCGTTATATAACGCTGACGAGTAGGCTAAATCAATCATTAACTCGGAGAGGTTTTTCATTTCAAGTAAAAGGTCTCTAACGGGGATTGGTTTGTATTCTAATTTTTCAAAGCGAGGCATTCCGTAAAAGTCGCTCCAATGATTGTATTTAGGTTTGACATATTTAATGCTGTTCCCAAATCAAACCGTGATTAGCAAGGCAACTAGCAGGGCTATTGTAGTTACAAGAGCGGCAAGCGAAGTCTCAACGGGGATGACAAAATTGTCTGGGTCTAACCCACGTTTAAAGGTTAAAATTGAAACTCCAAAGGACAATAGCACAATTGCGATTACTGAGATAATGTTTGAAATCCATATTATTAAAAGAAAATTAACTACGTTTGGTAACGCGTACACTTGGTTTATTGCTAAGGAAATTAAGGCTAAAAGGGTAAAAATCAAAAAGGAAGAAAGCCAAGCTGTGAAAACGTTTTTGGCATGATTCTTAAGTGAAGAAAACGTGGGCGTAAGCAATCCCAAAGCAAGTTTTGTTGTTGCAGTAGAACCTACAACTGCACCCACATCATCCACGAGATTAATCAACGCAGGGTAGACAGTGTATATTTCTTTTTGTTCATAACTAAAATCGCTTATGCTTCTGAAAACGGTTCCAGTTATTGTTATCATAAATGAGAAAAACACCATCATCGCTAAGGATTCCCGAAGGGTTTTTCGAAATTCTGGTTCATGACGGTCTTTAAAGAGCAAGTATACTGCCAAAAAAATATGGAACAGACAAACTATCAGCAAGGGAAATTGACCGATACTTGTTAAGAAGTAAAGGTTAAGCACGCCGATGTAACACAGAGTAATCAAGATGCTAACTACTGTAGACATTATTGGGTAAACTACAATGTCAGGGTCTAAACCGCGCTTAAACGAGACAAACCCAACTTTAAGCGTTAACAGAGTTAAAAACAAGCCTATGGCAAGCGTTGAGACCATCACAATAAGAATTGATGAAAAATCAACAACACCAACACCCCAAAAAAAGCTACCAAAAAACAATGAAATCAAGCTTATAGCCAGACTAGTGGCAAGTGTTAACACGATTACTGCATCTACCAGTTTGTAGAAGCTTCGGGTGTTTCCAGTAAACCTTGGGTAAATCGTTCCAAGATGTAAAGCAGTGCTTAACCTGCCGCTAAGTAATCCACTGATAACTTTTGTACTAATTAGAGCCGGATAAAGCGCCAAAGCCCAAGGTGAAAGCTGAAAAACGCCAAGTTGATATGCAATTAAAAAACCAGCAAGTAAACCAGCAATATCAAAAAAGTAAGCTACAGACGTCTCTTTGAAAAGAGAAATGAAACCTTTAGAGATTCCTACATGTGACACTTTATCGCCTCCTGAAAAATGTTAGGTTCTGCCGAAAAAGACAGAATTATTCAAAAAGTGGAGTAAAGCATCGTTTGCCTGCGGCAGCAAAGCCTGCGCTGTGAAGGCTTCTTCTTTGTTTAGGTTAACGTGGACACACTGCATTATATGCCTCTCCTCCAGGAACCATTTGCCTGTTTGGCGGTCCACAGCTACCCTTTTACGCTGTATTCAACCGGGATAAGCCGCCTAAGCCGGCAACATTGAATTTTTGAAAAGACCGTCTACGCTTAAATAGTTTTAGCTTTAACCCGCAAGTTTGTTAATGGGTTTCTGACTTTCGCATTAACCTAAAAGCTGGTTAAAGAATAAAAAAGTATACGTTTAATGGCATAAAAAAAACGCCATCATTAATCTGCCTTATTTTTTGGGTATGTTGTGTGGGTGACCTTTTGGGGCGCTTGCGTTTTTAGAAGTTCCCGGCTGGTAAACACACCAAGGATCTTCTTTTAGGTAGTCGCCTTTAGCTTCAGTGGGCACATGTAAATCGCCGCAGTAATCAATGAAGTCACTTGAAAGACCATACGCTCTTGCTCTGCATCCACCACAAACTACTTTGTATTCGCATTCGCCGCATTTGCCTGTTAGGGAGGACACGTTTCTCAGGTTTTTGAAGACTTCAGAGTTAAACCATACATCTTTGAAGCTTTGTTCTTTGAGGTTGCCAAGTTTAATTGGTAGATACGGGCAAGGGGTAACGTCGCCGTTAGGATAGATACGGCAGTAATGCATACCAGCTAAGCAGCCACGCATCCATTGTCTCATGTCCAAACCCATTCCCTGTGCAATACGCATAAACTGCGGCGCACATGAAGGCTTTACATTGAGTCTGTGCTTGTGAACGTTAGCAAACGCGTTGGTAATCATATCCTCATATTTTTGCGGTGAAATGTCAGTTAATTTGACACCTCGACCTGTTGGTACAAGGAAGAACAGGTGAAAGTTTTCTACACCGATTGATTCTGCCAAAGTCATGATATCATCTATTTGGTCATAATTGTCATGCGTTAATGTTGTGTTAACCTGCACAAGTACACCGTGTTTTCGCAAAGCTTTGCAGGCGTTTACTGCTTTCTCCCAAGCCCCCGGTACCCCACGGAATTCATCATGTTGCGCTGGAATACTTGAGTCTATACTGATTGAAACAGTAGCGACTCCCGCATCTTTGAGTTTCTTTGCAACAGCATCATCGATTAAGTAACCATTGCTTCCTACCCCAATCTTTAAGCCTTTCTTGACACCGTATTCGATGAGTTCGTAGATGTCTGAACGCATGAGTGGTTCACCACCGCTGAGGATAAGCAGTGGGCTGCTGACTTGGTAGATTTGGTCGATTACTTCTTTGGCTTCTTTTGTAGTTAATTCATCTTCAAGTTTTTGGTCGGTAGCATTGATGTAGCAGTGGCTGCATTTCATGTTGCATTCTCGGGTCACGTTGTAGGACATTACTAAGGGTATGTAGCGTTCTTGGGTTTTTGCTTCTGGTGAATATGCGAGTTTTAGGTAGTATTCACAGACTCCATCTTTAGCCATAAGTTTTGGCTGCCAAAGAGTGAATGGGAAAGGCAAGACAGTGTCAAGCATAGCTTTGGCGTGGGCAAAGCAGAAATTGTTACAGAACAAGGTTGAGACTTTGGGGTCAACACCACATTTTTCTTGGGCATAGAGGTGACCGCCGTGTATGGGACAGTTGAGGAACTCCATTTTGCCGTCAAGTGTTGAGCCATCCATGGCCATATTGATGTAGTGGTCGGCAAGCATAACGGATTGGAGTTTTTCTCGGCGCATACCTACTTTTAGTGTTACATCAAGTGCAATGTTGACTGTTTTTTTGCCGAATTCGTCCTTGACCTTTTGCATTGCTTGTTCGATTTTTTCGTAGCCAAAAGTTTTTACGAGTTCTGTTAATATAAGCAAGCCTTTGATTGTCTCATACTCTTGGATAAACCGCATCAAGACAACCTGCTGAGCCCAGTCGTCAAAGAGTTGCTCTAATGCTTGGGCTGCTTTTGTGTCCTTGTTGTTTAGTTGGGTCTCAATTTGTTTTTGTCTATTTTTGAGGCTTGTGAAAAGAGAGATTTTTTCTTCACTGTTAAGGTACTTTGCCTTTGCAATTACATCAGCATCATAATTTAGATCCATAACGTTTTGTGTAAGTTTTTTAGCGTCAGCATAGAAAGCCTCATAGAGCTTGTTAAGATCCAAGGTGATGTTTGGTTGTTTGATTTTTAATTCGTCGAGTAGAACGTGGCTTTCTGACTCCATTTTGCTAACCATAGCCATGTGGTACAATAGTGAACCAGCCATTCCAGGATCTGCGTCTTTGCCCATTTTGCCGTTAAAAATTTGATTCATTAACTGTTTTGCAGTTTCAAAGTCGCCTGAGTCAATACCGGTTTGTGCTTGGTTTAGCTTCTTTTTTCTTTCTGCCAGAAGTAATGCCCATTTATGGCAGTTTCTCTGATCGTAATTGGTCATCTGAAATCCTACCCAGATTAAAGTTGGATAAAAAATGTGTTGATGGTATATAAGGTAGCAGTATATTAGTTGCTAAAAGATTTATCATGTCTATTTAGAGATGAATTCGATAAACTAATTAAGCTCCAACGTGAACATACCCAGACATATTAGGTGAAAATGTTTGGATTTAAGCTTCGACTTGATTTACGCTTTAATCGGTTTTCTCATAATGTTGGGCATACTTGGCGGCATCGGAATAAACAAGCCAAGAGGCATGAGCGTAAAAATGTGGTGCGTAGGTTACCTAGCAGTTGCAGTAGGCTTTGACATTCTAGTAGTCGTTGGATTAGTAGGAAACTATGCACCCCTAAACAATCTGCTAATTGGGCTTTCAGCAGGTGCAGCAACAGGCTTAGGACTCCACGTCATGCACCACATCGATGAGGAAGACGAACACCCAACCATTATGGGCTAAACGCCCCCACTTTTTTAGGGTTAACATTTAAGCAATTCAGTAAAAAGCGTAAAATAATCGCGTAAATGTTTGATTATCAAAAAGTTTTCTCGTACATACTCTTTTCCGTTTTGACCAATCTGGTGCGCCATTTCAGGATTCTTTAACAAGCAAATGGTACGTTCAGCAGCCTGCTCAACAGTATCAATTAGAAAACCAGTTGTGCCGTCTTGAATTTGAAGTGGAATCCCACCGACACGTCTTGCCACTACTGGAACGCCTTTCCAAAGCGCTTCAGTCACTGTTAAACCAAAACCTTCGCGAGTAGACATCTGTAAAATCACTTGTGAAGCTCTCTGGAGAGCGTTAACCTCCAAATCCTTAACACCCTTCAAATCCGTAAGTAAATATACGTCTGAGTCTTCACATGCATGACGGGCAGTTTTTTCAAAATACAGCCAACCTTCCGGGTCATCAGCAGCCATTCCTGCAATTAACAGCAGTTGCACATTAGGGATTTCCTTTTTGACAAGGCGGTAAACATCAATCGTGCCTGAAGGGTCCTTCCAGGGGTCAAATCTGCCAACTTGAGTAAGAATCGGCTGGTTAGGCTTAACGCCATAACGTTCCAGTACAGATAATACTTCAGAGTTTGTTAATTCACGGTTTTTTTCGCTAAGAGGATTAATTGAAGGTGGTCTAATAGATAGGGTAGGCACGGTTAGGCTGGGAACAACATATTCTTTAGCGGTGAAAATTGCGGCGTCATAACGGATAATGTATTGTTCAAGAAAATTCCAAACAGCTAAATTCGGGGTTGACAAATCAACGTGGCAACGCCATATCCACTTGTTATTTTTTTGTGGAAAAAAATGTATCAACGCCGCAGGTTGGTTATCATGAACCATAACAACATCAGTGTCAAGACCAGTAAGTTCACTATTTATGCGGTTATATTCAAGATATGTATGCTCTTCCTCTTTTGAAAGCATCAAGTTAGCGCCTTGTAGTGCATTATGGATTTTTTTGGTTATATTAAAAAAGGGCAAGTCGCCTCGCATAACTTCCCAGTGCACTTCTAAACCTGCGTCTCGCATTAGGGGAATCATGCTGTGTAAAACTTCAGCTACACCGCCTCCGAAGGCAGTAGAATTCACATGTGTAACAGATTTGCCTTTAAGCTGTTCGCCTAAAGCTTTAACCTCTTCAACTCCGGCTTCTCCAACAATTGGAACATAATCATCAAGCGCCATTTTCCTGTTTAATTCAACACGTAACATAAAAAACACCGCAAAGAATTCAGTTAATGCCTATAAAACTAGAACACAAAATAATTATTAGTTGCCAGCAATAATAATGTTGTTGGAGTTTTAACGGTAAATAACACCAGTACATAGTTTCAAGGTTTTTCAGCCATAAACCTTCTGCCTTTTTAGTCTTCGTTAAACTCGCAACATAAAAAACGGGTAAAACGGATGCACGTTGGAACGGCTTTTCACAAAAACAGTTGCGAATTCACAGTTTGGGCTCCAAACGCCACTAACGTCAAGCTAACCCTTGAAGACGGTAAACAGTTAGTTGACATGACAAACGCTGGAAAAGGTTACTGGACGACCCGGCTTGAACAGGTTAAGCCAGATTTTGAGTACATGTTTCAGCTTGATTCAAAACCAGTTAAGCCTGACCCAGCTTCTCAGTATCAACCAAAAGGAGTCTTTGGTCCCTCAAAAGTAATTGACCATGAAAAATATGCTTGGAAAGACACAGCGTGGAGAGGTTTAGAGTTTAAGGAACTGGTTTTCTATGAGATTCATGTTGGCACCTTCACGCCTGAAGGAACACTAAAAGCCATGCAGGACAGGATAGTTAAACTTGCAAATTTTGGAATTAACGCAATCGAGTTAATGCCCGTTACACAGTTTTCAGGCAGTCGAGGTTGGGGCTACGACGGCGTTTTCCCCTTCGCCATACAAAACAGTTACGGCACCCCTGACGACCTAAAAGAGCTAGTTGACGAGTGCCACCGACAGGGCATAGCTGTTTTTCTTGATTTCGTGTACAACCACATCGGACCTGAGGGCAACATCCTAAACGATTACGCACCATACTTTACCAGCGAGCGTATGACCACTTGGGGACCAACCATTAATTTAGACGGCCCAAACAGCGCTGGCGTACGGAACTATTTTTTGGAAAACACACTACACTGGTTCCGAAACTACCACATTGACGGCATACGATTAGATGCTATACTTTGGATAGAGGATAGCAGTCCTAAACATTTTCTTGCCGAACTAAACCAAGCAGTTACCCAATACGCACAAGAAGCAGAACGACGACTGTACATGATTGCAGAAACAGGTTACAATGAACCAGCCGTTTTAACCCCCACAGACGCTGGCGGCTACGGTTTTGACGCACAATGGCTAGACGATTTCCATCACAGCCTTTTCAGCTTATTAACAGGAGAAAACAAAAGCTACTACAAAGACTTCACCAAACTGGAATATTTAGCAGACTCTTTAACAGACGCTTACGTGTACGTTAAAAAGCCCCCAGAGTTCAGGCGCCGCAAACCAGAAGAGTCTTTTCGGCAAACTCCAGCATACAAGTTCGTAGGTTTCAGTCAGAATCATGACCAAATCGGCAACCGACTGAATGGCGACCGTTTAGCAACAATTTCGGGTTATGAAGCGGCTAAAGTGGCTGCGGGGCTGGTTTTGTTGTCGCCTTATGTTCCACTGCTTTTTATGGGTGAAGAATACGGGGAAACAGCACCATTTTTGTTTTTTTCTGACTATCAAGGCAAAGAGCTTGCTGAAGCGATTAGAGAAGGAAGAAAAAAAGAGTTCACCGACTTCCAATGGACCGGCGAAGTACCGAACCCTCAAAGCCTCGAATGTTTTACTAAATCAAAAATTAATTGGGAAAACCGCAACCAAGGTGATACGGAAAAAATCGCAGCTTACTACAAATCGCTACTTGTTTTAAGAAAAAAGGTACCTGTGCTTCAAATTGACAAGGACAGAAACATCAAAACAGTGAGCACCCAAGGCAAGGTTTTGCTTATTGAAAAACAGAAAAACTCTTCAAAAGCTTACATAATAGCAAATTTGGGTAAAGAAAATCAAACCCTTCAAGCCCAATTGGATGAGGACTACAAAAAAGTTTTGGATTCAACCGACCCAGCTTTCGGTGGACCAAACTCAGGCCTTCCAGAAAAGCTTTCAGTCAAAATAGATATGCCAGGTTTTGGTTTTGCTGTTTATCTGAATCAGGAGGCGTCTTCTTGAACGGTGAACAATTCATTTGCATTCATGGACATTTTTATCAACCGCCACGAGAGAATCCTTGGCTTGAAGAAGTGGAAGTTCAAGAATCCGCAACTCCTTACCATGACTGGAACGAACGCATAACCGCTGAATGCTATGCACCAAACGCTTTTTCCCGAATAATGGATCCATCATGGCGAATCATTGGTTTAATCAATAATTACTCAAAAATCAGTTTCAACTTTGGCCCAACCCTGCTTTACTGGCTAGCACGCCATAACCCAGCAGTTTACGAATCCATTCTAAACGCAGACAAAGAATCCATGAAAAATTTTTCAGGACACGGCTCCGCCATAGCGCAGGTTTACAATCACATGATAATGCCCTTAGCAAACCGCCGCGATAAAGAAACGCAGGTTAAATGGGCAATCAAGGATTTTGAGACACGCTTCGGAAGATTCCCCGTGGGTATGTGGCTTCCCGAAACGGCAGTAGACAATGAAACGCTTGAGGTGCTAGCTGAAAACAATATAAAATTTACTATTCTTTCCCCGCACCAAGCATCCAGATACCGTAAAATCGGTGACAAAAAATGGACCCTAACATCGGAAAAACAAATTGACCCAAAAAAAGGTTACCGATACAATTTACAATCAGGAAAAAGTTTGTGTTTGTTCTTTTTTGATAAACAAACGGCCAGTGACATAGCTTTTGGCAGTCTGCTTGAGAGCGGCGAAGCATTTGCGAAACGGCTCGCAGGCTCGTTTAAAACTGAAAACGGTAAGACAGAAAATGCAAAGCCCTTGATTGAAACTGTGGCGAGTGACGGAGAACTTTACGGGCACCATCATCCACACGGCGACATGACCCTAGCATATTGCCTTTACTATATCGAGGCAAACAAGCTTGCAAAAATAACAAATTTACCCGAATTCTTGGATAGCCACCCGCCCGAGTATGAAACCGAAATCATCGAGAACACTTCATGGAGCTGCAGCCATGGCGTAGAACGTTGGAGAAGCGACTGCGGTTGCAAACAGGATCCTAAACGCAACTGGAATCAGGCATGGCGTAAACCATTACGGGAAGCTATGAACTGGTTAAGAGATCAACTTGCAGCTGGTTTCGAAAAAGCAGCCGGCGAGTATCTTAAAGACCCATGGAACGCCCGCAACAACTACATAAACATAATTTTGGATAGGTCAAAAGAGTCTATAGACGAATTCTTGGCGGCTGAAGCAAAAAAGCCGTTAAATGACGAAGAAAAACGTAGAGTAATCAAGTTACTTGAGATGCAGCGACATGCACTTTTGATTTTTACGAGTTGTGGATGGTTTTTTGATGAAATCAGCGGTATAGAAACAGTGCAGGTTATGATGTATGCTGCCCGAGCAATGCAGCTTGCCAAGGAACTTTTAGGCTTAGATTTAGAAGATCAATACGTGAAGATGCTTGCCCAAGCTCCAAGCAACATTGTCGAATTTCTTAACGGAGAAAAAATCTATAACACCTTTGTCAAACCTGCAATTGTTGACTTCGCCAAAATAAGTGCCCAAAACACAATCATCACACTTTTTTCACCCGATTTAAACGCCAAAATGCTGACCCCACAAATGCCAAACTGCTACTTCAAAGTCACACAAACTGGTCTTGAAGGACGAGATGACGGCAAATTCCGCCTAATCATAAACCACACCTCAGTATATTCAGGAATAACACTTGACGAGGAAACACTTGGATGCGCAGCGATTTGGCTTGGCGACCACAACGTCAGCTGCGGAGCAATGCCCAACATGCAACAAGAAACCTTCAACACTATGAAAACAGAACTTTTAGGAAGCTTTGAAAAAGGCCAAATCAGCGAAATCATAATTGCACTTTCCAAATATTTTGGCGCAAACAATTACTCGCTAAAAGACATGTTCAAAGACGATCAACGTTGCATACTAGATTTTATTGTAGAAGGGAACCTAAAAAAAACGCGTGAACTTTACGAAATTGTTTACAGGGACAATTCAGCGTTAATGCGGTTCATGAAAGAAAACAGGATTCCGCAACCTCAATCGTTCCGTTCAGCAGCTGAAATCATTTTAGAAATGGAAATCGAAGAAGCCTTAACCGCTGACACCGTAGACATAGACCACTTACAAAAATTAATTGCAAACGCCAAAAATTTTGAAGTCACTTTAAATTCAGAATTGTTAGCTTTTCAAGCAAGCGAAAAAATAACCAAAGAATTCAACAAGCTCGAAAGCAACCCAGAAGGCACCCAAAAAATCAAAAATATTGCAAACCTAATCGCTCACATTAACGAGTTACCTTTTAGTTTGAATCTTTGGCAATCTCAAAACATAGCGTTTAGGCTTGCAGAAAAACTGTTTCAACCAATGAAGCAAAGACAAGATGAAGCAGCGAAGTTGTGGGTTTCAAGTTTTCGGCAGTTGTGCGAGTTAATTGGTATACGGCTGGATTAGCCTTGAACGCACCTCTATCAACATACAGGATACAATTCAACAAGGATTTCGGTTTTTATGACCTAAAAGCGGTGGTGCCGTATTTAGCCAAACTGGGTATTTCCCACATTTACGCTTCCCCAATCTTCAAAGCGAGGGCAGGTAGCATGCATGGCTACGACATAGTGGACCCCACGACAATCAGTGAGGAGATAGGTGGAAAAGCGGCTTTTGATGAGCTAAAACGTGAAGTGACTTCTTACGGGTTAGGTTGGCTACAAGACATTGTACCTAATCATGCCGCCTATTCACTGGAAAACAAAAAGGTCTGTGACGTCTTGCAGAATGGACCTAACTCGCGGTATTGCAGGTTTTTTGATGTGGATTGGAATCATCCATCAAAGAAGCTTAAGGGGCGGGTTTTGGTTCCCTTTTTGGATAAAGAGCTAGCCGAATGCATGAACCAAGGAGAAATAACTTTAGTGCATGATGGCAGCTTCAAAATACGATATAACAACATAGAGCTTCCTATGAATAGCAGATCAACCCAAGAATTATTACGGGGAGATAATGTTAGGCAAACTTGTAATCGAATTAATAATAACCTTGAGCTTCTGGAAAAGCTATTGTCAAAACAGTTTTACACGCTTATGTTTTGGCCGGATGCGTTTAAGGAAATTAATTACCGCAGATTCTTTGACATTCTTGACTTAATCGGATTGAGGATGGAGGAGCCAGTTACCCTTGAAGAGACACACCAACTAATTTTTGACCTGTTGCGTACGGGGGCAATAGATGGTTTGCGTGTCGACCACATCGACGGCTTATACAACCCTGAAGAATACCTCCAAACCCTGCGTCAGCATGCCCCAGAAGTTTACGTGATAGTTGAAAAAATTTTAACTGACACAGAAAACCTACCAGAGTCTTGGCCGATTCAAGGCAACACAGGCTACGACTTCATAAATTATACTAACGGATTATTCGTAAAACAAATTAACGAGGCAGCTGTCGACGCCATTTACAAACGGTTTACTGGAAACACTCAGAGGTTTGATGAGTTACTTTTTGAATGCAAAAAATCTGTTATTGACAACTATTTTCTTGGTGACATGAAAAACCTTTCTCGCCTGATAATTCAAACTGCCAACAAATTAGGACAAAAACAGTTTGACCCAAACCAGATGCCAGTAGCCATTGCTACATTAATTGCGTGTTTTCCAGGTTACCGAACGTACTTAACCCCTAAAAACCCAAAAGACAAAAAAGGCTACTTTCAAGCTGCGTTAAAGCAAGGAAAACAACTCAAAACTGAATACAGCAAAGAATTGGACACCATCGAGTTCCTTCTTAATCATTGTACTGTTAACGTGACGGCTTTGGAGACGTTGATGCGGCTGCAACAGTTTACAGGTGCAGTCATGGCTAAGGGGCTTGAGGACACCGCGTTTTATCGTTACTGTCGTTTCTTGTCACTTAATGAGGTAGGGGGCAACCCAGCCAAATTCCGCGTCTCAGCAGTCGGGTTTAACCAATTCAATGTTTCAAGGCAGCAGCATTCGCCTTTGACTCTTAACGCTAGCAGCACGCATGACACGAAACGAGGCGAAGATGCTAGAGCAAGGTTAAACGTTCTCAGCGAAATCCCTGATGAACTGGAGCGGCACCTTTACAAGTGGGCTGAAATCAACGTCAAACACAAAACGCGAATCAAAGACGAATTGGCGCCTGACCGCAACGAAGAGTACATGATTTATCAAACAATTTTGGGCTCATACCCATTCGAAACTTTTGAAGTCGCAGAGTTCACCCAAAGAACAGTCGCGTACGTAGCTAAGGCGTTACGGGAAGCAAAAACTCACACGTCATGGCTAAACTCAAACATAAAATACGAAAACGCCGCAGTCCAGTTCACCCGCCAAATTTTAAACGACAAAGAGTTTCTTGAGGCTTTTTTGCCCTTTCAAAATCAAGTTGCCCATTACGGTTTCTTCAATACGCTGTCACAGACTCTTCTCAAAATCACTTGCCCGGGCGTTCCGGACTTTTATCAGGGCTCTGAACTGTGGAACCTAAGCATGGTAGACCCCGACAACCGTCGTTCAGTAGACTATCAGAAAAGAGAAAAATTCCTTGCAGAAATATCAAAAACTTCGCCAGCAAGTGAGAAGGAGCTTTTAGATGATTACTCATCAGGCAAAGCAAAACTTTACCTGATTTTTAAAGCGTTACAGGTTAGACGCAGACTTAAATCACTTTTTGAGGAGGGCGAATATGTTCCGTTGACCGTTGAAGGAGCATTGAGTGAGCACATTTTCGCTTTTATTCGTAAAAAGCAAGGCAGTTTTGTTGTTATAGTTGTCCCCAGGTTTTTGGTTGGTCTGCTGAAAACCAATGACGTATGGGGGGTTGATTGGAAGGATACCATGGTTAAATTGCCATTGGATGCACCAGTGTTTTGGGATGAAACGTTCACGGGTTCAAAGTTACAGACAGGAGGAGAATTGCCTTTGAATGAGGTTTTGGATGGCTTTCCAGTAGCTCTACTTATCGGAGGCATTAGAACATGAGCAGCATCTCCAGAGCTAGCGGTCTGCTCTTGCCTGTAGCGTCTTTACCTTCAAAGTTTGGCATCGGTGACTTTGGACCTGAAAGTCGCAAATTTGTTTCACTTCTCGCTAAGTGCCGTCAACGTTATTGGAGCATTCTGCCGCTTTCACCTACAAGTCTTGAAGCTGGAAATTCGCCTTACCAGACCAGTTCAGCTTACGCTGGAAACCCCGCACTTATTAGTCCAGAAGAGCTATGTAAGCAGGGCTTGCTTGAAAAGTCAACGTTAAAAGCCTATGTAATGCCTCAAATCAGCAGAATAAGCTACTGCGCAGTTTACCCAACTAAGCAAGCTATGCTTGGTGAAGCTTATGAACACTTCAAGCAAACCCGCCCTATGCTTGATTCTGAAGAAAGTTTTGAAGCGTTTTGTTCTGAAAACTGTTATTGGCTAGACGATTACGCCTTGTATAGCGCGTTGAGGGCTAAGATGGGTAAATCGTGGGTTTATTGGCCGCCAGAGCTGCGAAGCCGCGAACCCGAAGCCTTAGCAACCCAAACAAGCGAGTTATCCAGCGAAGTGGGTTTTGAAAAGTTTGTTCAGTACACCTTTTTTAGCCAATGGAAAAACCTGAAACAGTTTTGCCACAAAAAGCAGGTCAAGATAATTGGTGACATGCCTTTTTATGTGGCTCACGACAGCGCTGACGTCTGGGTAAATCAAAACTTGTTTAGCCTAAAAAGGGACGGAAAAGCCAGATTTGTCGGCGGTGTTCCACCGGACTATTTTAGCGATGATGGACAACTCTGGGGTAACCCCGTGTATGACTGGCGCAAAATGGAGAAAACAGGTTTTGATTGGTGGCGTAAACGCGTTGGGTACAGTTTGAAAGTTTATGATTTTTTGCGGCTGGACCATTTCAGAGGTTTTGTAGCTTACTGGCGGGTCGCAGCGTCCGCTAAAACGGCAAAAAAAGGCAAATGGGTCAAAGCACCCTACCAAAAATTTTTTGCCGCACTGAAAGAGAGCTTTCCCGGTTTGCCATTTATCGCTGAAGACTTAGGCGCCATTGACGAACCAGTGCGGCAAGCGATTGAGTTTTTGGGGGTTCCGGGGATGAAAGTGTTGTTGTTTGGGTTTAACGGTTCAGAAGATAACCCTCACGCGTTAGGCAATCATCCAGTGAATTCAGTGGTTTACACGGGCACACATGATACCAACACAATAAGAGGCTGGTTCAACACGGAAGCATCAATTGCTCAGAAAGCCAACTTTTTTAATCAAATTGGAAAAAAGACCACTGAAGCACATGCAAGCTTTGAAATGTTAAAACTCGCACTCAAATCAAAAGCGAAACTTTGCATTATCCCAATTCAAGACGTACTATCGCTTGGTGCTGAAGCCAGGATTAACATGCCCAGTTGCCCAACAGGAAATTGGGAATGGAGAATAACACCCAGACAACTCAAAAGTAAACAGTTTACAACGCTATCAAAAGCTACCTGCGAAGCGGGCAGAGCACAAAAACAGACAAGAACTATTTTTGAAGCAATTCTTTAGCTGCTTCAAGGCATTTTTGGAAGCCATCAAGAAAAGTAAATAGTTGCCCCTCAGGCGCCGCCTCAACAACCAGCAAACGGGTGTTCGCGTGAATGCAGCCGTCAATCATCAAATTATCAGTCAATTCGACCTCTTCCACAAACATGCCGTACGCATCACGCAGTTTGCCGTCAAAATCTCGAGTTACTTTTCCAAGGGCCTTAACGGTTCGTTCGGTAAACGATGTAGCAACGTTAGTGTACGCAAACACTTTCTTGCCAAGAGCATGCGCAAAACCCATCTCGTAGACGGTACCAACGTCCGCGCTTGGGCCACGAAACGGAGTAATATTAGCAATTACAAAATCGCAGCTTTTAATCAAACCCTCATTAACTTCGCTGATGCACAAACCAATCTCTCGTGCGCTTTTACCTTCCACGTTAACCTCATTATCAAGAGGAAAAACGCCTTGAAAACCATACTTTCTGCACAAGGCTTTTTTGCGTTCACCGATTTCTTTTGCTTCGCGTAAGAAAACTTCGGGACCTGCAAGGTAAATGCGTTTGGCGGTCAACTGAACGGTTCCTCACAGGTATACATGTTTTGAGGGTAATAAGCAGCACCTAACAATTTTTTGTGAATTAACCCAAAGTGGCGTTGTAAAGTGTAGTTTCAAATGGAACACTAAACAAGACAAGATTTGCTTGACCTTTAACAGTAACTGTTACGCTACCGCCGCCAGTAATAATACCAAACAAAACAGAAGGTACATCTGAACTGTTAAACGTCACTGGAACAGTAATTTGGCTTTGACTGTTTCCGTTTATTGTGACAGCGCCAAAAGTACCTGCCCCCAAATATTGGTCGTTGACATAAATTTCAAAGCTGCTGTCAGGAATGTAAATGGGAAGCGCATTGGGGTTCCCTATTTGAAAATCAAAAGAGGTCTGAACCGAGGTTAGGCTAATGTTCTCTACGGCTACATTTTTGAGTTCGAAAGTCAATTTGTGGTAAGCGTCATAATAATAAACGCCCAAACCTGCAAATACAACCACAACAACCAAACAAATTACCATTGCAGCAATTGCTCCAGAACTCAAAGTTTTCACCACTAAAAATTATAAGAAAATCAACATTTTCAAGGTAGGCATTATTATAAAAAGAATTGTTCCCTCGGCAACACAACAACAATAACTATTCTGAAAATGTTTAACAAGTGCAAACCACTACAGATTATGTGGCAGCGATTTCTAAATACACCTTCTAAAAACAGGTAGCCATCTGAACCTCGCATTTTTCGAGTTGGAGGTGAACACATTTTTTGTCAATGGCCAAAACGGTCGAAAAAATAATCAGGAAATAAGTACGGGAGCAAGATACTTTGGCGCAGCGCTTTCTTTGCTAAAATCAAGGCGAAATCATAGACCTTTTTTCTTGGCACATGCAATAACCTACGCTTGTAATTCTAAATGCAAAACATGCACGTATTGGCAAATGACGAATAGAAAAAGCGAAGACATGTCGACGGAGCAGGTTTTTAGGCTTCTTGATGAAGCGTACCATTGTGGCATGAGGGGCTACTACCTTTTCGGGGGGGAACCAACTGTCAGGAGCGATATCGGTGCAGTTGTCGATTATGCTAAGAATAAGGGTTTTTTGACAACCATGAACACGAATGGTTCGCTGGTTGCCGCTAAAGCGGAAGAGTTACGTAGCATTGACATGATGTTTGTTTCGCTTGATTACTTTAATGATTATCACGATTTTATCAGGGGCAAACCGGGCTCTTTTAGAGAAGTTATGGAGGGCATTGACGAAATCAGAAAAGTCGGGCACACACGGGTTGTTTTAGTAACTACTATAAGTTCTTTGAATTTTGAGGCGATAGAGCCTATGGCTAAGCTCGCTAGGGATTTGCATGTTGGAATTTCGTATAATTCCGTTGAGCCCACTGTAAAATCAAGTTTTGAAGATGGAAGATCAGAGTCGCCTGTAATGGATTATGGTTTGACTAAACAGCAGTTGCAGATGTTTTACATCAAGCTACTGGAGCTCAAAAGGCAAGGTTATCCACTTATGGAGACTGAGCTTGTGCTGAAGCATTTTGTGGAAGGTAGAAGCTGGAAATGCGATTTCCCTAAAATGTTTGTTTACGTTTCCGCTGATAACAAAATTTTTAGTTGCACATACAACCACACGTATGACCTTAACAAGGGTTCGTTTGAGGAATATTTCTCAAGCAAACTCTTCCAAGAGCACGTTACGAGAGCAGAAAAATGTAACATTTGTGTTCGAACATGTGTCAGGGGCTACATTTACACTTACGAGTTAAACCCTTTACACGTGCTGAACTTGTTGGGAGACGCAAAAATCCTGCTACAAAACAGGTAAGCCAATTTTATTCTCGTTTTAGGAATTCTAATATGTCTTGTTGAAAATGGCGTCGGTTATCAAGCCACGCGTTATGCCCAAAGTCCTTGTAAAGAATCAGTTCTGCACGGGGGATTTCTTGTGCTGTTTCACGAATTGGATAAAAGAAATCAGTTTCCCCGCCGATAACGAGTGTGGGCACTTTAATTTGGGACAAGAACTCCTTAAAATTATGTCTGTCTTCTGCCTCAATTGTCACCAACAAATCCGAAGGCTCAGAGGGCGCCTTAGCCATAAACCACATCAGCAACTTAAAAAACCGTTTTTTCATTCCGCCCTCGGGATACAACCCATCCAACATCGCAGTAAACGCTTTACGATATTTTTTCTGCCGAGCCAATTCACCAACGAGCAATTGAAGCCTTTTCCCATTTTCGCTCAACCTGTAGCCTGTGCTTGCTAAAACGAGGTGCCGCGTTAACTCTGAATAATCCAAAGCAAAGTACTGGGCTATTACGCCGCCTGTAGAGAGACCTATAACGTCAACAGGTTGCCCTATCTCAGTTTTTATCATGTCAGCATAATCTTTAGCCATGTCACGTGTAGAATACCCTAAAGGCAAGTGAGGTTTTCGACCTAAAGAGTACACGGTAAACTCTTCAGCGAGGCGCTTGTAGTCCCCCGCTACCAATCTAAGCTGAAGCCCAGAAGGCGGCTTATTATCAAAGTTCAATCCTTCAAACACAACAACAGTTTTTGAGGAGTTTCCAAGACGAAAATATGGAAGTCCGTTTGTGGAGTAGCCTGTTGTGGCTTTGTTTGTTTTTTCGTTCACAAAGTCACACCTGTTTAATCGCTTAAGTGCTTATCCTTAATAATAGTTCTGAAACGGGCAGTACCACGCACTAAAGCCAAAAAAGTATGGGAAAAAGCAGTCACACACAATCTTATTAGCTTCCAGTTTTACAGACCATATCACGCAGTTTAACTTGGGGATGACGGTAATGGTCGTTGTACGCAACTATGTCGCCGTAAATCGCATCGCGGGGACACCAAGCGTAGCACGCATAACAGGTTTCACAGTGATTCAGCCATTTTGGCTTGCCCGACACAATCTCTATGTTGTCTACGGGGCAAACTTTAGCGCAGACACCACAACCATTGCATTTTTCGTTAACACGATAACTGTTGTCTGCTAATGGCACAAGCTCAAGGAAAGGCAAGTGAGCGCCGCCTGAAAGTTTACTATAACGGTAATTGAACACTATTTTTTCCAAGCCACGCAAAGGACCCAAAACAATTTTACGCGGTAACCCACGAGTTTCAAATTTACCCTCTTTTTGGGCAGAGACATATTCACAGATTGCTTCAACTTTCTTTTCCATATTGACAGTTTGCTTTTGGAATTTTTTTGGAGCCGTTTTTGTGTTTTTCATTTCAATTACGAATCCGCAGGCAAGCTTGCCGCCTTGTGATTCTATGGCTTTTTTCAGGTTTTCTATTGTTGAACCCGGCATACCGGCATATGTGCAGACCGCAAACACGTATTTTGATTTGAGGTTTTCCAGTTTTTGAAGGAATCGTCCAACTAAGAGTGGAATGCCGCAATCGTTTGTGGCGTAATAGACAGGAAAAACAATGCCAACAACATCTGCCGCTAAATGGATGTTTTCTTTTGCCATCACAGATGCAATGGGCACTATGGTTGCGTTGAGCTTATCTGCGATTTTCCGAGCAACGACGAGGGAATTGCCTGTTCCAGAGAAATAGTAAACGTCTGTATTCACCAACCAAGTTGCCTCCTTGCCTGTTTTTTGTGCCTAAAAAAAGAAAGGGCGAAGTGCGTTTTTGCATTTAGGCGGACTCTCCTAAAATGATTTTTCGTCCAGCAAAGAATACGCCGATTGCCGCTGCGCCTAATATCAAAGTGCTTACTGGAGTGAAGGAACAGAACGCCTTGTAACCAACTAAGCATGCTTTGCTGGCTTCTTCTGCGGGTATCGCCGTCTTTAACGCTGCAATGCTTAAAATGACAATCGCCAAAATGATAAGGCCCTTCAGTTTTTGCATCAGTCCACCTCCCCAAGCATTTTGTTTTGGACTTTAAGCGGTTCTGCTACTGTGGAACGTTGAGGGGAGGAGTTTAGTTCGCTGGGAGTTAAGTTGATTCTAAAAATGCCTTTGTCACCAACTATCTCTAAAAGTTCTCCTTCAACAAAACCAGCTTCAACCAGTTTACCAATGGTGCCTTCCACCAAGGCGCTGTCGTCAGAGCCGTTTGTCAAGCTGAGATTTTTAAGGTTAGCTTTTGAGCCTAACTCGATAGAGAAGAACCGTTCTTTTTCCTGAACTTTTTCTGTCATGTCCTTTTACTTCCTGACCTTTTATTAGGCACAAAAACTGATTACCTTTGTTTGCAACCAATGTGCACCCATTCACAACATTGTTAATGCATTATCTTCGGTGAAAAAAGGTGGAGAATCAGCAGGGAATAGAAAAATTGTTCTTTGAACTTGCCAGTGAAAGCAGACTCGGCATTTTACGTCAACTACAAAAACGCAGCTGGAAAATGCATGAACTCAGCGAAAACTTAGATTTAACCAGCACCGAAACATTTCGCCAACTTCAAAGATTAAGCAAAGAATCCTTCGTAGCCAAAGACGCTGAGGGCAACTACAGTTTAACCCCATTTGGCGAGCTCGTACTCTTTTTGTCGCCATCCTTTGAATTCATTTTTAAACACAAACAGTACCTGTTAGATCATGATGTCTGGCAGCTTCCAGAAGAATTCATTTTTCGCATCGGAGAATTAAACAAGGGCATCTCAAACAAGAGTTTTCCTGAAGTTATCAGTTTAATTGAAAAAATTCTCAAAGAATCAGAAGACCACATTTGGACCATGACAAGCCAAGTTTTTCTTGCCCATGGTCACGCCGTTGAAGAGAAATGCCGAGAAGGTGTACGTTTCAGGTCGCTTCATCCAGCAGCTATGCTTTCTTCTGAAATGGAGTATCCTGAAAGTAAGCATCAAATTGAAAGAAGGTACCTGCCCAAAATAGGCATTGTTTTAGTTATTACTGAAAAAGAGGCGATGGTTGGGTTGCCCCGTATTGGCAGTGACCTTGACATCGTTTCTTTCTTTGGAAGGGACCCAGCTTTCATGAAGTGGGCAAATGACCTTTACATGCATTATTGGGACCAAGGAGAAACCTTACAGAAAACAACAAGGTAAGCGTGGCTATTCTGATTCAAGTTGTTTTTTGGCTGCTTCGATTGCTTTGCGTTTAGTTGCGTCTACTTCGGGGTATTTGATGTTAAGCTGGTAAATGCTTGTGGTGATTATGTCTGCAACTAAAGAACGGGCTGCCCACTTGTAGTCTGCAGGTATAACAAACCATGGCGCCCATTTCGTGCTTGTGTTAGTCAGCATTTCTTCATAGGCTTTGGTGTAATTGTCCCAGTAGTCTCTTTCTTTGAGGTCTGATGCGGAAAATTTCCAGTGCTTGTCTGGATTGTTTAGGCGTTCCAGAAACCGTTTTTTCTGTTCAGCTTTTGAAATGTTTAGGAAAAACTTGAGAATTAAAGTGCCGTTACGTGAAAGGTAACGTTCATAGTTGGAGATGTCTTGATAGCGGTTTTCCCAAAAGTCTTTATCATATTTTTTTGTGGGTAGGTTTTGATTTTCCAAAATGTTCTGGTGTACCTTGACGATTAGGACTTCTTCGTAGTAGGATCTGTTAAAGATTCCAATCATGCCTTTTTCGGGCAATGCCACTACTTGACGCCACATGAAGTCATGGGCAAGTTCAGTTGATGAGGGCTGCTTAAAACTGGTTACGCGGCAGCCTTGTGGGTTAACTCCAGACATCACATGTTTAATTGTGCTGTCTTTCCCCGCAGCGTCCATACCTTGAAGAATAATCAAAATAGCCCACGTATGATTTGCATACAAAAGCTCCTGCGCCTTTGCAAGCTCCGACCTGTTAATTTCCAGCAGTTTATTTGCTCTTTCTTTCAATTCGCCTTTACCAATAAATTTCATTTCCTCGTTTTGAGCCCACCCAGTTTCTAAATCCTTCAAACAAATTTTTTTGCCAGGTCGAACTTTGGTGAAATCCATAAACAATTTCATTCGTTCAGAGCGTTCCACAGTGATTCTACTCCAGGTCTATTTCTTTTTTGTAGGACTAAGTCTACGCATGAAAAACTTGACTATTTCATCAATCAGGATAAAAACGGCAGCGAATCCAAAGCAAATCAGCCACTGCATACTTGACAACGGTGTAGTGTTTGAGATTTCGCGCAGTAAAAAGGCGCCTACAAAAAGGAAGAACAAAGACAGAACATATAAACCCAGTTGACGCCAGCCCGGCAGCATTTCTTTGGAAAAAATGGTTTGTGTTTCGCTTCTTGAAGTAATTCCAAGAGCAATGCTAAGCATCGAAAAAACAGCGTAGCCCATTGTTATAGCCTGATTATCGCCTAATGCGCTGTAATAGGCTTCAACAAACAAGGTTACTACGGTAATGATTAAACCCATGAAAATTATGCGTATCCACCGGTTACGCGATAACACCGGCTCTGAAAGCGGACGAGGTTTACGTTTCATCAAGCCAGGCGAGGGGTCATCAAACCCTAAAGCAATGGCAATTGGAACTTGGATAAGAAAGTTAATCCACAAAACAGTTATTGCACCAAACGGGGTACCGCCTAAAATTTGGAAAAACGCAGCCCCAAGAAAAGTAGCAATAAACGCAATCAAGGTACCCATTTGATAACGGATGTACTTCACCAAGTTGTCGTAGATGCCCCGCCCGTACTCGACAGCGTTGACGATGGTGGCAAAATTGTCGTCAGTGAGAATCATGGTTGCCGCATCCTTCGACACTTCTGTGCCGGTAATTCCCATTGCTACTCCAATGTCAGCTTTTTTAAGAGCAGGAGCATCGTTAACGCCGTCTCCGGTCATGGCTACGATGTTGCATTTCTTTTGAAGCAAAGAAACCAATCGCAACTTGTCCTCAGGCGCAACACGTGCAATCACTCCGATTTCATTCAATTCCTTATCAAGTTCACTATCCCCCATTGCTGAAAATTGGGCGCCGCTCAAAGTTTTACCCATAATGCCCAGTTCGTGACCTATTACGTCTGCGGTTGTGGCGTAGTCACCAGTTATCATGCGTACCTGTATTCCTGCGCTGTGGCATTTGGCGATGGATTCTTTTGCTTCAGTCCTCGGCGGGTCAACCATACCAACAATAGCCAAAAGGGTTAGGTCGTTCATTAAATCCATCAAGTTACCTTGTGGGTCAAATTTTTGGGGGTCAAAATCTTTACGGGCTACAACAATTACGCGTTCGCCAGCTTTTGCCATTCGTTCATTTTCAGCGTTTGCTAATGGACGGTTTTCTTCTGTTATTGGAAATATTTTGTCGCCGGGTGTCCAATAGTAGCTGCCGCGAGCGATTAGAACGTCAGGTGCACCTTTGATAAACGCGCGAACAACCGCTTTCCCGTCAGTGTCAGTCATGTTGTGGAAGGTTGCCATGAACTTGTATTCTGAATCGAAGGGTACTTCGGCGATTCGAGGATAATTTTTTCTTGCACCTTCGACACTGATGCCGCCCTTCTCGGCTAGCACAATCAATGCACCCTCAGTTGGGTCACCAATCAAGTTATCGCCATCCAAAGTCGCGTCAGCACACAACGCCATAGGCAACAGTATCTCAGTAAGGTCAATTGTGCCGCCGCCGTCCCGTAAAAGTTGTCCCTGCGTTCTGTAGCCTTCTCCGGTTATTGTGTAATGATTTTTGCCGGGCACAGTAAATTCTCGAGCAGTCATCTTGTTAAGCGTTAACGTTCCGGTTTTGTCGGAACATATAGCGGAAACTGACCCCAACGTTTCCACGGATGGAAGGCGTTTGACGATGGCGTTGTGTTTGGCTAAAATACGGGTGCCCTCAGAATAAAGGGTGGTAACTACTACAGGCATGCCTGTTGGGATAGCGGCTATCGCTAAAGCTACACCTGCAATAAACAACGTTTCAAACGCTTGCCCCTGACGTAACCCAAAAATCACCATCAAAACAAAAGTAATACCGGCTAACCCAGCAATAATCAAAGTAAGCCTATCAAGCTGTTTCTGCAGAGGCGTTTTGTCAGCTTTTGTTTTGTTAAGCATCTCAGCGATATGACCCATCTCGGTACCCATGCCAATTGTGGTAACTATGAATTCGCCGCGTCCACGGGTAACTGACGTGTTCATATAAGCCATGCAATGCCTGTCACCCAACGCAGTATTTTGCCCAGTAATTGCGTCAGTGTTTTTGGGTGAAGCAACACTTTCCCCAGTCAAAGCAGCTTCTTCAATTTCAAGCGAAGCAGCCACAAAAAGGCGCCCATCAGCAGGAACACGGTTACCAGCCTCAACCAGAACAATATCGCCAGGCACCAAATTCACAGGATCAATTTCAGTCACTTGCCCGTCACGACGGACTTGAGCAACGATTTTAATCATTTTTTCTAAAGATTCTATGCTGGCTTGGGCTTTGGCTTCCTGCTTGAGACCCATAATGGCGTTAAAGACTGTTAAACCGAAAAGCGCTATCGTGGTGCCTAATTTGGCTGTGAAGATAAGGCTAATTATTGCTGCGACGACTAAGATTATTTGCATGAAGTCGCGGTATTGACGTGCAAAAGCGTGAAAACCTGATTCCTTTTTCTTGCCTGCTAAAATGTTTTGTCCATACTTTTGCAGGCGCTGCCCTGCTTCAACTGCACTTAACCCCTTCTGAGGATCTACGTCCAGTTTGGCGGCGGTTTCCTCAACACTAAGTTTGAACCAGTTTTCTGTTTGACTGTGAGGCGCTGGCGATACTTTCGTTTTTTTAGGCATTAAGAAGCCTCCTCTTTTTAAATTTCAATTCTTTAGTGCCTGCAGAAAAATTTGTTTTCTGGAAATATAAAAACAGTGTTTTTTGATGGACATAGTAAAATGAATAGTAAAATAAGGCTGTGAAATGGTAAAATAACGATATTGCCCTGTTTTGATGGTAATCAATACGGTAATCAAAACCCTTATTTTACTAAAGTTGTAATCAGACCGTAAACAGCTTTTTTCTTTAATAAGCGTGTTTTTCCGTGCTTTTACCATAAAACAACATGTAATCAGCGTATTTTGCCGTTTTTGAATGTTTAAATAACGGGTTAGCCATTACACCCTTGGTGACATCGGATTGAAAGGAAGGAGCGTTAGATTAAGCTCCGAAGATGAGGCGATAGAGCGTCAAGTCTTTGAAGCCTATGGTATAGCGGGTGTAAACTTTAGTGAGGAGTACCGTGCATTCTTACGTTTTCTCCATGAAAATCTCAGTAAAAACACGCCGACACCACCGCCAGCAAAATTTGATAAGCCCGATTGTAAGCATCTCACTGAACCTTTACCCGCACAGTTTCACTGTGTACATAGACGAGCTAACGCACCCCCACAAATCAAAGTAGTACACTTGATTGATTGCGCATCGTGCAAGCTACAAGAACACAACATAAGCAACACGCCTGTTGTTGTTTTGTCTGAACCTGTCAAAGAAGGGGAACTGCCGCCCGCCGAAGAAACCGTAAACGAAAACGCCGTACCTGTTGAAACATTCGAACCAATCAAAGGCTACAAAAAAATTCTTAACTACGTCAGACCTGATGGCGCTAAGATTTGTCCTTTTGAGCATAACGAGCGGCTTGCTTTTGTTTATCATTTCAACTGTGTGCTATGCCAAAAGAACAATAACGCCAAATATTCGGCTTGTCTGACGCTCCGCTCCACCGTTCAATCTCAAATAAAAACCCAAAACGTGACCCACCCATGAAAACCTTAATGATTGATTTTGACGAGCGGTTAACCGACTCGGTAAAAAATGCCCTCAAAGAAATGTTAATGAACTTAGCCTCAGACGGCAAAGTAAACGCCTTTGAAGTTTGTGAGCTTCCCCAAGACCAACCTAAACCCGTATGCGGTTTTGGAGTGCTACAAAGATGAGCAGTGAAGAAACCCAGCAAGCACCCGAAACAACACAAGAGGAGGTCGTAGAGTTTGCACCCGAAAACACAACACCAGCACCAACCGAAAACCCGCAGCCAATAAAAACAGACGTTGAAGAACTTGTAGAGTTTTTCAGCACCTACCAAAACAAAGACGAAGCACTGCAAGCCATGAAAAATGGTTTAACTGGTGAAGGCAAAGATAAACGGTTTAGTGCTAACGGGAAAACATACAGCCAAGCTAACTGCCGTAAAGCCATTAACCGTGCTGATGATAAGGGGCTTTTCAAAGGGCAAGTAACTACCGCAGAGGTAAAAGACCTTACTTACAAGATGGAAGTTCCACCGACCCTGCCCAGACCGCAGCAAGCGTTAACGCCACCACCCGAAGAAATCAAAGAGCAAAACCAAGACGGAAACGGTGAAGAACCCGTAAGCTTCACAGGTGACCCGTATCACCCTGAGGACACGGGAGATGATGTTTTTCAACAGCCACCACCCCAACAGGAACCTATAGACCCAAAAGCGGCAAAGAAAAACGGGCAACTCATACAAGGCGTTCTTAACCTGTTAGCTGACTACTTTGAAGAACCTAAAGCAAAAATCAACGACAAAGACGCTATAGAGTACGGCGAGGACTTAGTTATCTTATGCCCTGATTTAGCAAACTCAAAGAATGCGGCGGCGGCTCATTTAATCGGCGGCTTGGTTCTGACACGGGGCGCTATGCTTGCACCTAAAGCATACACAAAAATCACAGGTGCATTGAAAGGCATCAAAGAGGGAAAGAATTAATGAAAAAACCCTCAACCCTTGACGTTTTGCTGATGCTTGTACCTGATGAAGAAAAGCAGAAAGTAAAAGCGGTTCTGTCAGTGGTTCAACTTTTAGCGCCTGCTCTGCCTACAGACATAAAATGTTTCCCCGTTAACAACTATAACAATACAGGCGTAAGAGGCGTTGCTTTAACTGCCCTAAACTATCAAGGTGACACAGCAACTTTAGAATCACTTGTCAAGGCGGTGCATATTAGTGCAGAGGTTTTTGAAGGGCTAAACGCTGCTGATGAGATGCAGCTTAATGTTTTCATTCCTACAGGCAAAACAGAGGCGGCAAAAACACAATGACCCCTCAACCCGTAACTGTAGCCCAACAACTGACACCACATGAATACAAAAGGCTGCTAAACTGCTTGGCAGGTTCAACAGTTGAGGCGGTAGAGTGGGAACCACTTGGAGAACACACATCTTTAGCTTACCGTTCCGTTCAGGTTGGAGGCATGGTTTACTTTGCTTTCTGCTAAATTTGTGTGTGCGTGTGTGTGCGTGTGCAACCTTACAGGGGCTTCAACATGAAAACAGAGGCAAAATGCGAAGCCGTCATTAACCAATTAATCACTAAAGGCTATCTTTGCCAAGTTAACCAAAACAACTTAGAAGCCGCAATAATGCGCAGCCTACGAGTAATTGACAATCGCACAATAAAGAACGTGATTAAGGCACTGTTAGCCCTTGACTATCTGACGCAGGCAGCACCCGAAGTTTACAAGCTAAACCTTGATGCGATACAAGAAAAAGCAACCCGTGAAGCCCTGAAAAGTAAACAAATCAGCTTGCAAGAGGTTTAGCCATTGAAGCAAACCTTTAGGCTACGGATTAAAAGGAAGGATACAAGAAAAGGTGAACCTTTCCTTTCTGCTCCAATCCTAACTAACGATACGATACTGATTGAGTTTCAATGTGACGAGGGAACAAAACCCGAAATCACCGACTTAATGGAAATGTCCAATTAAAAAGAAAAGAAAAGGAGATTATTATTAATTGAATAAAAATATATACACACACACTCACACACACAACTTTTTTTTAAGTACAGTATGCCCAAAAACCCGCAAAGAAATCAAACTAACCGTTAACGGGGATGTCAACAAAACCGAAGGAAAACCCATTGAATGCGACAATAAACAATTTTGTGGTTTCTCAAAGCATCCAATGTGTTACTTAAACGCTGTCGCAATCAAAGGCAAACGCACACGGAAAAGAACAAGGAAAAACCAAAAATGAAAAGCACCCCAGACATACACATCCTTAACCCATTCAAAGAAAAACAGTTTGCCATCGGAATGAGCCAAGAGGGAAAAACAAATTTTGTCTGTTATCAGCTTAGCCGCTCAAATATTCCTTTCACTTTTTACGATACGTTTGGAGCGGCAAGCAAAAAATTCAGACCCTTAAACCCTAAAACGCAGCACATCATTGACCCCACCCGCATTTATCCGACAACCGTTTCAATGACTAAACAACAACGCTTAGACATCAAAAATAAACGTGCTGACCTTTTCGATTTAACCTGTAATCGTGTACTTGACGAGGGGAACCAATTATTTGTCGTTGACGAAACACAAGAGCACTGTACAAAACGAACCATAAACCCCGCCTTTGGTGACTTAATCACAATGGGCGGTAACAATGACGTAGGTTTCATTGGAACAAGCCAATTTATTCGTGACGTAAACAACGACATTCTTGGCAACACAAAGCACTTTTTCATTTTCCGAACGTTCCTTAAACCTGATGTTGATTGGCTCGGCTATTTCGTACCTAAAGACTACATTTTAATGAGTAAAGACCTTGAACCTCACGGTTACATCTACTATCGGTTAGGCGGTAAACCTCAAATCGGATGTCCAGTTAAAAAAATGGAGCTATAAAATGCCACAGGTAACAACACACCTTCCACCCGAAATATATCAAAACGTTATCAACAAAGCAAATCTTAGCGGCATAACGCTTTATGAGTTGGCAAAACAGGTCTTAGTAGCTTACGCAAAAAATCAACCTGTAACTTTAACGGTAAACGTAAAAATAACGCAGGTAAAATACTAAAACACCCCCTTTTATTAAAGTAATTTCCCAAATAACGCTCCTTTGTTACGTTTTTCGTATAAGGAGCAAAAACAAAAATGACATTTGATTATAAAAAAATTGGATTAATAGCAATAGTTGCCTTAGCAGTTGTAGTTATCTACAACCTTGCAAAACAAAAAGTTTCACAGCTACCATAGGAGCGGTAAGTAATGCCAATTAGAGCACCAAAACCCGACTATGCAACCTCAGAAACAAGCAACCCCCAAGCTGTTACACTTGGCGCAAGTGTAGTAACTACCCCAAGCATTGTGCCAACCACAGCACACGGACAAAGCATCGTAGGCGTACAACTTAGCATTGCTGGAACAGTCACACAATCCGCAGCCGCAAACTGGCAAGTAAGCGCACTTTTCAACGCCTTAAAAATCACCAAAGGAAGCGAAACCAAAGTTAACCCTCAAAGCTTTGCACAACTACAAAGACTATACAACGCCTTAACAAGCCTCACAGACGCAACCCAACCTGACAAATATTTCAACAATCCAACAAGCGCAGGCGCAATCGGTTCAACCAGCCAAACACTTGACGTTTACCTACCACTTGAATTTAGCACAGAAACACCCATAATCTTAACCGTTGACCTTAAAGGCATTTCAGCCGTTACAAACTGCACCGCTGGAAGCGTCACCGTTACAGTCACATGGCTATATAGCCCTATCAAAGTACGGGATGACGTAATTAAAATCGTTTCAACCCCAACCCAGCTTAGCGCAAACATTGACATTGACGTTAGCCAATACTTCTCAGACGCCCGAGTGATTAGTGAGGTTTGGTTTGACGTAACCGCAGACGCAAATCTGGCTTATCAAAAATTCAGTGTCGGCAACGTTGTTGTTTTCGACAAACACAACCCGTTCAGGCTACGCGCGGTAACAACTGACGCAGCATGGATGCAAGCGTACGCAGGCTTCTTTGCAGCAATGGATATGGCGGTAAGTTACCCACCATCAGGTAGCACAGCAAGCGCAAAACCAACCCTGACCTTAAACTTTGCTCAAGCAGTTCAGCCAACATTCTACTTGTTCATAAAATCCTAAAAAACCGGGGAGTTTTTGAACATGACTGAATCAACAAGCAAGGGCGGCAGCAAGATAATTGTTCTTGCTGTCTTAGTCATTGTGCTTGGTGTCGCTGGATACTTTGTTTATGACAAGTACCTTAAAGGGAAACTTGACATAGGCACAGGCGGCAACACCAACCCGTCAGGCGGTAACACTGAAACGGGTACGGGTGGAGATACAACCATCCCGACCCAACCTGAACAAACAGGTTTAGCCGTGATTAACGCCGTCAACAACAGCGACCCATACCAAAGAGATTGGAACATTTTTACCCGTGACCCAACAGGCACTTATCAAGGCGGCGGCGTTTGGAGCATCGGCAACCCTCTAAAATCGGTTAACAAAATGAGCGGCGGCACATGGGAAGTTACCTTACCAAAGGGAACATACTATTTGCTAATAGGTCAATCTGGCGGCTCAGGTTACGGCACATACAACGGCACAATCACCGTTAACGGCGCATCAATACCCTTTGCAGGCGTAGACATCAACCACTCTGCACAGTTTACGGTTTCGTAAACTGCCCAATTTTTTTAGGAGAAAAACAAAAATGCGACAAGCAAAATGGGTTATCGGACAATCATTAACCGCACCTACTGCAAGCTCTAAACTTGTTCAAACATCCGTGCCAATCGGCAAACGCACTTACATTATGGGCTTTTTCATCTCAACAACTGACACAGCAGGTAACAGTTTCAAAATTAATTGGGTGCACAACGGTGTTGCAATGGCTTTGCTACTTGTCTATAGCAGTCAAGGCAGCATTAAGGACACTGATTCAGAAATTGCCCTTAACGAAAACTTTAGCGCTGACCCTCAAAGCGTGATTACGGTTGAAAACCTCTCTAACGCATCTGGCGGTTTGTACCAAGCTTCTTTGCTCATAGGAGAAGAACAGGTATGACAACAAAACAATACAACGTTTGGAACAGTGAAAACATTTACCAAGCACCCGCAACCCGTAACCTAAAAACAGACTTTTGGAGCACCCTTTCAAAAGCAACGTTAACATGGACTGTTAGCGGTACGGCAGGCTTTGACAATATTCAGCTTAACGGCGAAACCATAGGAACAACGGCAAACGGAAGCGCAGACGTTACAACCATAGTCAGGAAAGGACAAAACAACAACATCACTCTAAACTATAGGTGCGATTGGAGCACAATAGTTTTAGGACAAGCAGCAGGCAACGCACGGGTTTACTTAACAATCAGCGGAGTCATTGCCACTTACGACATAGTTTTAGCTCAAAACGCAGGCTTTAAAACGGCATTAGAGAACGGGCAGATTTCACAAGCACAATACAACGAACAGATGGCTTTCCAAAACAACGTACTGCAACAGCTTTTAGCCTTAAACTTGATTACGGCGGCTCAATACGAAGCGGCAATTTCAGCGCAAAACCAACCCTCAACGGGTACAGGCGGCAACGGCAACGGCGAAACCGTGATTATTGACAATGGCAACTCAGGCAATACAGCATCAAGTCAAGTGCCTTTGATTGTTGGCGCTGTCCTTGTAGCGGTTTTCTTAGGCGTAGCTTACATGTGGGTTTCTGGGGGCTTTCAATAATGTCTGAAACCGCTAAAAACTACAAAGTAGTCTTTTGGAACGCAGAGGACACTTTCCAAGCACCAGCAACAAAAACACAAAAACTGACTTTGCAAGGCGTTCAATCAGCGACCCTTAACTGGAACATTCAACCCCAAAACGGCAGCGGCTTTGATAACATAGTTTTCAACGGTGCAGTTATCAGCACACAGACACAAGGAAGCGCAGACGTAACACAACACGTAATCGCTAACGGTTCAAACATAGTTGTTTTGAACTACAGAGAGCACACTTTGACTTGGACAGGCTTAAGAAACAATGTTGCAACGGTTAGCCTTGACGTAATCGCTACAAGTGCAGGGCAACAAGCACCAACTACAACATACGGTTTAGGCGATATTCCGTGGTACGTGTGGGCGGCTTTGGGCGTGGCGGTCTTGGCAGGCATAGCCTACTTTGTAATGAAAACAAGCGCAGGCGGCAAACTTGCAAGTTTAGCCTATGGCACAGCCAAAGACATCTCTAAAACGGTGACTGAATAAATGAACACGTTGCTTATCGTTGCAATAGTTGCGGTCTTGGCTCTACTTGCTTACTATGTAGCTAAGCGATTGTGGGGCTTTCAATTTTCCCTTTTAGAGTTTTTTTCAAATCCCCTTAAAAATATAGGAGTTGCATAAAAAAATGGGCGGTTTTAGTACCGTTACAGTAAAACCAACAGACACAAACCTAACCTTAAATGATGTAACAACAAACAATGCGTCAGCCATTAAACATGGCTTTTTGTCAAAACTGCCAAATGACGCGAACAAAAACCTTAACGGCGTAGGAAAATGGGTGAATTCACCAACTTTTCCAACCAAATACGGTGTATCAAGTTACCCAAGAACCGACAGCGGCGAATACTCAACAGACATTACAGACGCAGTCATAGACTACATGAACACGAAACACCTAACATGCTACAGAATGAGCATATCACCCTTAGCAGACGAAACAACCCGAAACGCCATGATTTCTTACTACTTGGAAAACTGCCCCTATGACCTTGTAGTATGCAGGCACGTTTACAACCCCGGCGGTTCTTACAGTGAGGCTGATTGGACTAATGTTTTAGCATGGGTTCTTGAAGTTTGCGAGGCTTTCAGTGCTTACGCTGGTAGAGTGGCGGTTGAATTTGTAAACGAGTGTGGGGATTCTGACTTAGGCACACGTTGCCAAGCAATAGTCACAGCCGTTCGTAACGCAGGCTACACAAACAATTTGGTAGCTAACAAGTGGACTCAGAACTGGAGCAGCATGATAGTTACTGATCCATTAGGCAAGTTTTACAGTGGAATGCATTTCTACTTTAACACTTGGAGCGTAAGCGGGGCACAAACTCAAATGCAATACGCACAGGCGGCAGGCATTAAGGTTTTCAATACGGAAGTCGGCGCAGATAGCAGCGAGGAAACACAGTTTGATGCATCAGAAGTAACAGAAGTGAACGAGTTTTTAGCATGGTGTCAAAATCAACCTTACATTTATGGGTGTGATGTTTGGATGCGCTACGGTTTACAAAATGCTGACACTTACGACAGTTTAGGCTTAAAGTACCCCCTACATACCAGCATATCAGATGCTAACATTGTCTTATCAGATGTAACAACAAACAACGCATCCACAGTAAGGCACGGCTTTTTACCCAAGTTACCAGCATCAACAGGCAAATACCTAAAAGATGATTTAACATGGGATACTCCAGCAGGCGGCAGTTCAGCACCAACCAAAGCAAAATTCACAGTGACCAACAACGGAGCAACTATAAACGTTTACAATTCATCAGACGAGCTTGTTTATACAGGCACGGCATTCGGTAACATCGTTAATACGCAGGTTTTCGCCAATTTGACCGCTGGCAGAACGTATGTGGAAAAGGTTTTGCTGATGGGCAATTTTACACTTGAAACTAAATTGCTTGTGCCAGCGTTTACAGAGGTTGAATTAATCGGTAAAGTCACACGCAGCGCTTCATACCTTAATTCGATGCTTGAGTATGCAACTACAGACGCACGTGATATTAGCATTCATGGCGGCGTTTGGGATGGCGGCGGCACAGCATATGACGGTTTTGTGTTGACTTCAACCTATACTGACGGCAAAAACGTGCATCAATCACTGCATGACCTGACGTTTTCAAGGATTGACGCTATTTGCATTAATGCGACAAACATGAACGTAAGCACCATTGACAGTATCCGTGTAGAAGGCTACCCAGTCGGAACATTCCTACGATTAAGCTACAGTACAGATTGTACTATCAGCAACGTAGTAGCGGCAACCGTTGGCAGTCTTGGCGGCATAGTATGCGACGAAGGAAGCGGAACAAACCATTTCAGCAACATCTACATCGGCGGCGGCAGATACGGAATCACAATCATTGGCAATGACAACAACACCTTTGCAGGATGCACTATTCACGACTGCACAAGACACGGATTATGGCTAAAAGATGACAGTTCAGGCAACTATTGCAGATATAACAGTTGGACAGGCGGCACTATCTACAACAACGGCGCAGACGAAAACAACACTTACGATAACGTTTTCATTGATGGTCACAGCCACCACAACACCATAATGAACGCTCACCTGTACAGCGTAGTAACTAACAAACCACGATACAACTGGAACGAAAACACGGTGGATTGTAATTGGAACGTTGTTGCTTATTGTACCTGTACAAACGCCGTAACAGCCCAAACACACAAGCAAGGAACCAACTCAATTAACACGCCGATTTTGAGCTAAAAGGATGGTGAAAAAGCATGGCAAAAACAAAGAAATCGAAGAAACCAAAGAGCAAAAAGCCGAAATGGGGCAAAATTGGCGCTCCAAACTCGGCTAAACGCGCGAAATTCCTTAAGTCAATTCGCAAAAAATAAAAAGGAACGGTGAAAAACGTTGATGAAGTTTGACATTAAGCTTAGCCCGTTTTCAACTATTAGGGCAGTTGCAGAGTGTGCAGGCGCAAAGGCGGCAAACTGGAAAGATGAAATAGTAGATGCGGCGGTGATTGCGGGCATGTCGTTCTTTGGAACATTGGGCGGCATGGCGGCGGTTGGCATGGCTAACGTTACGGCGGCGGCAATTTCGGCGGGTTCCATCTTCTTTACTACCTTAGCGTTGAAACGTGGACTCGTAAAGAATACTGCAACACGTTAACCCTCTCTTTTTTGGTTTTTCCCTATTTTTTAAAATATCATTTCTAACATAGAGGTTAAATGCTTGAAAAACAGGTTTGCTTAAAAGTAGGCGGGAATGGGAGCTAACACCCAAAACGTGTTGGTGACATCGGATTGAATGCTTGCTCTATCCCCGCCCTTAATTAAAAGTGTCAACGTAACAATATAAAACTTATTCCTTCGAGATACATATTATTTTACTATTTTGTGTCAATCAAACTTATATTTAGAAACCGTGTTACCTCTCATTTGGTGACATCGGATTGAGTAGTACAGTAGAGAATAGGTTAGTGCTCAGAGGGGCACTTAGCAAAAAGTCTGACCTTATCGCATTTTTTGATTTTCTCGATAAGAACACAGACGAGAAATTTTTAGGCAAACCATACTATGACCCAAAAAGCCCTGTTTACGGGCAAAAAACACAGTTCAAAGGCTACAGACCGCTTAAATACGGAGCTTACAAAACAGCCATGAAAAAGTTTGCCTACAACGGCAAATCAGTAACAATGCCTACAATTTTCGCCCGTATGAAGCTATTTAGAAACGGCGTGGCAGAATCAAGCAAGCCAACCCAAGCAGGCGCTAAATCCGTAAATTATGAAAAATGGGAGCTAACACCCACCCACCTATTAATTTTTGAACGGTTCGGCGCAGACAAAAACAGCATTAAAGCCCACAACCGCAACCCCCAAAGATACCCGATTACTTACAATAAGCGGTACAAATACGATAATGCGTGTTTTCTGGCATGGAAAGCAATGGGTGCAAAGATTGACCCATTAGAAGCAAGTGAAACCGACTGGTTACAAGTTTGGGGAAAAGACCCGAAAGCACCAAATCAATGCAGTCCACTTGTTAAAGACGCTCAAACTGGATTAATCGCTTACGGACACACAACAGGCATACGCTGGGCAATGAGAAACAGCAAAGACCCACATGTAAGAGATTTGATTATTTCAGAGGATGAACGCTTTAACACTAAAGGCGTAAAACGTGAAAAAGGGCAAAACAAGAAAAAATACTTTACCGAAGAACAATGCTTCATACTGCCTCAAGCACTTAACAAAGTTGACACCCTAATGCTAAGTTATTTTGGTGATTTGTTTGGTGGCAGATTTAGCGCCCTTAACGATTTAGCACCTGAAAAAATCGACTATGACGCACACAAACTAATCGTTTTTGAAAGGAAGGTACAGCATGAAGTTGAAAAACCAATCTATGAACCTGAAACCTCCTTCATTCGCCAATACATCATGGATATGGGCATTAAGGAAAAAGAACCCCTTTTTGGTAGGTCAATAGCTGAGTACAACACGGAATTAAAAGCAACTAAGGCGTTTTTTGCTAAAACAGCTTTTCCGTTAAGTTGGACTCCAACAACCCACACAGCATTTAAGCACACTTGCGTCACTCAGATGTCATTGCACGGCGTTAGAATGGATACAATCAGCGACTACATAGGCACAGACCCAAACACCCTTCAAGAGTTTTACAGAGGCGGGAGCGAAGAAAACGTAAACTCTGAGATTGGCGGCATTGAAAAGAAACACCAAGCGCCCACATGGAGAGCCTTCGTAATCAAGTTAACCAATGCCTATGCAAAACGCTATGAAGAGTTAACAGGCAAACATGTAGTTTTGCCAACAGTTAAAACGGGGGTGACAGCATGAAAGATGAAGTATTGACTAACAAATACTTGACGATTGCAGACTTTAGCGAATTAAGCGAAATTGCGCTCTTTGACCTTGACGATGCAAGGCGTAAACGTGATGCAGAAGCAGAAAAGAAGTGCTTAGCATTCATTGAAAACCTGTTAAGAGTTTATTTGCCGAAGGTGAAAGCATGACTAACAAGAACAAGGTTATAGCAATAACCTTCCCAAAGCACTCTTTAGTCGCTAATATTCACCAGTTTCAACAGATTTTAGGAATTAAGACTGAAACCGAAGCCGCACGGGAGATTATCGAAAGATACTTTGCTTTGACTTACAAGCAACGGGAAGAACTGGAAGAAAAAATAGGCTGGCAACAACACCGCAACAAGGGGCACAGGCGCTTAACTTCTTTAGTGCCTAATTTGCCGAAAACCAAGTACAAAAAGCCCGTTGTGCAGTCAGCGCCAGTGGAAAAGCAACCTGAAACAAAACAGACAGATTTGGGGGTTCAAGCATGAAGCCCCTGAGAAAGCCTAACAGGGGTCATTTTGGGCTTTGTCGGCATGATGGCGAACTTTGCAACAGTAACGGATGCTATTGTCATTATCACGATAAAAGAAGCATTTTTGCGGTTGCCATGTGGAATTGTCCTCATTGGACTAAACGCACCTTGTTTGCTCGATTTGTACGGGCAATTTACAAACACATGGGGGGTATCTAATGCAGAAGCGAAAACAGAATTTTTCTTTAAAAAACGCTACCAAATGCTGCGTATCAGTGTTTAGCAAGAAAACCCACGACTACAACATACTAATTGAACCTGTCGAAATCTTAGGCGATAACGAGAACATAATGATTGTGCACATACGCGACCCAGCTAACCCACAGTTCTTCAAAAGAACGGTTTGGAGACGTATTGACGAATGAAAGCGGAAAGACGGGATGTTTTAAAAACAAGGCTTGAAGCAATCGGTAAAGAGTTCCGTTGGGGCAATCAGAAAAAAGCCTTTGACGCTTTGCTGTTGATTACGGGTGAATTGTTGAATGAGGTTTCACAGTCTCAAACCCCAGCCCCTACCCCAGCGGCAACCAAGCCAACCGAACCAACACAGCCGACACCTGAACAGATAGAACACCGTTGCAGCAATTACCCCGCTGAATGTTGCGTTTGCTCACCTGTCAATCAAAACAAGTGCGGCGTTGAAGAAATGTACAGGAAGCCCCCAGCATGACCGAGATTAAGCGACCAAACAAAGAGTATTGCAAAAAATGCATATGCTCAATCTGTAACGCTGGAATATGCCAAGATTACCAATGCAACGGAATATGTGCAGACCACACCCAAAAAGGGGAGTCTCCTTGCAGAATCTTCGCATGTTCAGGTTTTAAGGGGAACTTAGCTGATTTTGATAAAATAGATTGGAGTCAATAAGCTTTGATTCCTTTTTATGTGCTTGAAGCTCTAAAACGCTATTGTTGCTTAGACAACCATAATTATAATTGCTCTCAATGCCCAGCCCGTAGAAGTCATAAAAAAGATTGGACTATGATTTGTTGGGGCTTGTATGCCTACAATGTACGCCGATGGTACGATGGCAAGTACACTATGCGCTTATTGAAAGGCGGTATTGACCCAACCGAAACATGCGACCCAACAAGGTATTGAGCAGTAAGGAATAAAGTATTTTAACCCAAACAACCCACCCTTTTCTTATGTCAATCAATAAACAAGAACCCGCAAGCAGGGCTTATCATTGCGAGAAATGCGGAAGCACAGACATCAAAACAATAACCACATCAGATAACGCCACAATAAAGCAATGTCGTAAGTGTAAGCACTCCGTTTTTGTTGATTAAAAAACAAGGGGATACCCCAAAAAGCGCCTACGGCGCAATGGGTAGATTTCCTTAATGAGTAAAGGTTTTAAAACTCAGCATCCCCAAAAGCGATTTTTGAAAGGCTAAAACAAAAAATTAGGTTTTTAAAATAGTAAAATAAGCCTTATCTGGAGCGTTTTGTTAATGCTCAAAAAAAGGTCTCCATAACTGGCGAGGGATTTTAAAAAAGGGTTTATCTGTTTACATTGAATCTAGCAAATCGGTATAAAGTTTTCCCTTAACGTTTACATTAACAAGTTAGCCCTTAAATTGTGTATCATTTGAAAAAATATCGAGTTTCCATTTATTTTTCAATCGCTTAGAAGTTGTGGCGCCGGGGAAGGGATTCGAACCCCTGCGAGCACGAAGCCCACCAGCTATCTTGCCATTTATGGCCAAGCCCACTTTTCTTTAAGATCTCGAGGCTGGCGCGATAACCACTCCGCCACCCCGGCAGCAACAGATAGATTCTGCATGCCACTCTAAAAGAGTTTCCAGTCAAACCAAACCTAAACTCTTGGGCAACTTATTTCGATTGTTGACCTATTTGGAGCCTATTAGAGGTTCTATGTTGAAACCTATAGGGGGTAGGTCCCTATTAATAGAGGCTTTAGCCAAAACTTTTGAAATTTAAAAACAAAAATAAATAAGGGATGCTTTTTAGGCGACAAGGTCTGCGATGTCGAGGCTGTGCTCATAAATCTGCCGCACAAAAGAAATAGCCGCCAAAAGCTGAGGCATAACATCAACCGGCTGGTTTTTGGCTACTTTTTCAATGTTTGAAGAGATATCACGAATCTTTGTCTTAACGTTGCGGACGTTTTCGGCTAGCGCCATGTCTTTGTTAACAAAAGATTTTAGCGCCTGTTCATACGCTTCAAGGCAAACCGTTTGTAAATCAATCAACAGTTTTTGCAGTTCACCGGATGGTTTAAATCCGTTTAGTTCAAGGGTTTTTGTAGCTATCTGCACGCAGGCGTCGCCCATGGATTCTATTAAGCTTGCTGCAAGACGATAATCCAAGCAGTCAATGGGAGTTATTCCCAACTTTTCACTAAGACGCGGGTTCTGAATTACGGTTCTAAGAATTCGCACTAAAAGGAAATACAGGCGGTTGCTTTCAACGTCTCGGGCAACCACAGCTTTAGCCAACTGCAAATCGCCATTGATAAAGGAAGTTGTAACATCACGGGCCATTCCTGAAACGATGGCATAGTTGCGGCGCAAGATTTTTTCGGGCTGTGAACCTGAAGGATCAAGCAGGCACTGAAGCACTACTTGAGAATAGTTTTCTTCAACAATCTCTAAACCTACAAGAGAACTGACTGTAGATTTTACGGTGTTTCTGACTTCAAGGTCGATACGGTCTTTGGCTTCAACACGTATGACATCAAAACCAAGCAAGTAACGACCAATAATTTCTCGGCTTAAAAAAGGTCCAACAGTTAAAGTAGCAACTTTTTGCTGTTGCTCAGAATCATACTTAGCGTCAACAACAAGTTTACCGTCACCAGTAACTTCCAAATTAACCATAGTACCTTTCCGTAAACCATTCTGTTGAGCCCAAGCCCTTGGCACACAAACAAAAAACGTACCGGTTGGCGTTTGTTGAACCTTACGTAAATCACTCAACTATTGTTCCTCTTGCAAATCTGTTGTAACATATCTAAACATTTACAGCTTATATAAATTTGGAGTCACTTAGTAAATAATCAAACAAATATTCTTTTTTAGGTTAAAAAATCGCTAGAAAGGGTATCTAAAAAATTTAAGATCGCCAAGCAATAACAGTAAATACGCCAATGCCATAAGTGGCTAAACGTAAAATCAACAGTATTGTTGTGGTTTGGGGCGAGAAATCGCAAGCATGAGCGGAAATGAAAGACTTCAAAAAGCCATCGAGGCAACCATTATTGCAGGCTATCAACTTAGCAGTGACGCTTTTGAATATTTATGCCACAGCTGCGAAGGAACCGACCCGCTAGCAATCATGAACATGGTTTTGCATGAAATGAAGGACTTAAAAGAAAAACCGTTCTTCATAGAAAAAATTTTCTTAGAAAACATGGTCAACCAATTAACCCAAACAAGACAAGCAGCCCAAGCAGTCCAAAACGGAAAAACCCAAGCTGCAGCCCAAACAACGGCACAGGTTAATGAAGTTAAAGCTGAAGAAACAAAAGAAAAAACTCAAGTAAAGGTTCAGCAACCTCCACCACCAAGACCACAAGTTTTTGTTGATGAAGGCACATTTTACCCCTACGCAAAATACATGCCCTCAGAGCTAGAGATTCTTGAGGACGCAACCGGCAAACTAACTTCAAACGGAACCCTTGCCGAATACGCAACACTTTTTCAAGACAGATACAAACGCCTAGAAAAAATCTTGCGACAAAGAATAGATGTTAGGGCAGCAACACCAATCCGTGAAGCATTAAAATCTCAACCTAAAACCAAACTAAAAATCATCTGTATGCTAACCGAAAAAAGAGACGCCAAACAACAAACAATCCTCTCAGTAGAAGACCTTGACAGCAGCGCAACCGTGCTTGTACCCAACAAAGCGCCTGACGAAGTAAAAAAGAAAGCACTGCAAATTCTACCCGACCAAGTAATCTGCTTAGCAGTTATCAAAACCAGAACAAACCTGTTTTTAGCAGAAGACATAATTTTCCCTGACGTAGGCCGAAAAGCTCCACAAAGAGCACAAGAACCCGTCTACGCCGTGCTTACTTCAGACATACATGTAGGCAGCACAAAATTCAACAGAGAAGCCTTCAAAAAATTCATCCTTTGGCTAAAAGGCAAATACGGCACGCCAACAATGCGAGAAATCGCGGGACGAGTAAAATACATGCTTGTGGCAGGCGACATTGTCGATGGGGTTGGCGTTTACCCTGGACAACAGTTCGAGTTAACGATCCGTGACGTTCATAAACAATATGATTTTGCAATAAAATATTTTGAGAAAATCCCAAAGTACATAGAGATTGTGATGGCACCGGGAAACCATGATGCTTCAAGAAAAGCCCTTCCCCAACCAGCAATCCCCAAAGACTACTTAACCGCTATCGAGGACAAACCCAACATTCACTCAGTTGGAGCACCATGCCTAGTCAGAATACATGGCGTCGACGTTCTAATCGACCACGGCCGAAGCCTAGACGACCTAATATCAGTCATTCCAGGAATGAGCCATGACCACCCTGAAAAATCCATGAGACTACTTCTACAAGGACGCCACCTTGCACCAGTCTACGGTGGAAAAACAATGCTTTCCCCAGAAAACCGTGACTATCTAGTCATAGACAAAGTCCCCGACATTCTGCATGCTGGACATGTTCACGTTCTGGGTTACTGTAACTATAGAGGAGTGCTAGTTGTTAATTCTGGAGGTTGGCAGGAACAAACAGACTACATGGAAAAGTTAGGTTTGGTTCCTACACCTGGAAAAGTGCCAGTAATTAATTTGATGACTCTTGAAGTAACTGTTCTAGACTTCAAAGACGAAACCCAAAACCCTTAGCTGTTATTGTCAAGAGTATTTTTCTGAGAAACATGCGGTTTATACTCAATTATCCGTCCAAAACGTGCATCGGAACCAAAAACGTCACGGATTAGGCCTCTGGAAATTTCAAGACGAATCTTTTTAGTTCTTCCATAACGTCCCATGCTTACAACTTTAGCGTTAACAAGACCCATCGAGTCAAGCTCATTAACTAAACTGCCTAACCGACGCTGAGTTAGAAGACCAGCTCCAAATTCGCCGCAAAGCTCATTATAAACATCATAAATTTCGCCTGTGGTTGCGCTTGACTTGTTAAGATGATAAACGCTTAGCAAAACCAATTTTGAATGTAATGTTAAGTTTTTGAGGGCTTCAACGACACGGTTGTGTTCGATGTGTTTTTCTGCTTGGCGCACATGTTCTTCAGTAATGTTTTTTGCGCCTTCTCGTTCAGCTACTTCTCCTGCTACACGCAATAGGTCCAGTGCTCGGCGAGCGTCTCCATGTTCTGCAGCTGCAAGAGCTGAACAGATGCTTAAAGCTGAATCAGTTAAAACACCATCTTGGAATGAAAGTTTTGAACGTTCAAGAAGAATATTTCTTAATTCTCCAGCATCATATGGGCGGAAGACTAATTCTTCTTCACTTAGGGAACTGAAGACTCTTGGGTCAAGAAACTCTTTTAGTCGCAGATCGTTAGAGATTCCGATAATGGAGACTTTGCTTTTGTTGAGAGTTTCGTTGATTCTTGTTAACTCGTACATGAAAGCGTCTCCTTGCTCTTTGATTAAAGCATCTACTTCGTCAAGTACGATTATGAAAAGAATCCTTGAAGTATCTAAACCTGCACGGAAACGGTCAAAAACTTCTCCTACGGACAGCCCAGTGAAAGGGATAGACATGCCTACGCTTTGGCTTAAGCTTGCAAAAACACGGTATTCTGAACCTGTCATGCGACAGTTTAGGTAACAGAATTTTACTTGTGCACCATATTGTTTTGCTTTTGCTTCTAAGTGGCTTAGGACATATTTTGTTACGGCTGTTTTCCCTGTTCCGGTTTTGCCGTAAATGAAGATGTTTGAGCATCTGGCATCTTTTAGGACAGGGGCAACTCTTTCACCTAGTAGTCGGATTTGGTCTTCTCTGTGAGGTAATTTGTCTGGTATGTAGTCGTGTCTGAGTACTTCTCTGTCTTTGAAGAGGTTGACTCTGTTAACGAAACTGTCGAATACGTCGTCAAGTACATGTGAGTTTCCCATTTGTTATCCCTCAATTCTTCAGCGGTTACACCGTTATTTCGATTGGAACAGATAAAGACTGAGGTACAAAAAAATGGTTTTAGAACACAATAATCTTACAAATCAATGATTAACTTGGATAGTAACCGACTAAACGGTTGAATACACACACCCCAAAATTTCCACTGGACAAGACTTAAAAAAATTAACTAAATGTATATTATATATTAATTATAATTATATACTCTGGGAATTAAGTTAGTTTTAAGTATATTAATCATTACTATCCAAGAATTTAGATGGATTCTCAGCAAAATTTTTGATCTCCCAAAATCAAGTTTATTCAGCAAACTCTCGAGCGGAAACCAAGGGGTGTGCCTGTAAACCCCTAAAATCTCCAAAAAGTCCATGAAAAACTCCATCAAATTCCCATGACACACCTATTGCTTTTTCTTCTCCAACTTGTCACAAATAAACTGATTCCAAAGCATGGAATTTGCCCCTGTTAGGCTTCACAAGACTGTGAAGGATGTGTGAAATTGCTTTGTGAAGTCTTTATTTTAGGCTCCTTTTTGCTCAAATTGTCATTATTTATGTTTCTTCGCTGTGAATGACACACCCCTACGCTTCTACTGGAGAATGCAAACTGGGCAAGGAATAAAATTTTTTTAACGTTCTGTTTTTCTGTGAAGCTTGTAAACCTAAAAACAATGAAATTTAAGTCTAAAAACAGATTTAAAGCTTGTTTTAAGCTTTTCACATTGATATAGTTCACCATAACAGCTATAAGCTGTGAAGTAGTAGATTTGTGAACAGACACCTAGGTAATACAAGAATGCCAGCACGTAAAATGCGTGTGGAGCTATTCGATAACGATGGAAACCGATATACCGTCGCGTTCGAGGGTCAAATAACCCGCGATAAAGCTCTACGCCTCTTGGATCTTGTCGAATTGCTAGGTGGCATGCCAAATGAAGGTCCATCAAATAGCAACTCAACTCGTGCTCTTCCAACTGCAACATCACGTTTTGATAAAGTCCAAATGGTTATCCAGAAAAGTTTTCCATTAATCTGGTTCGCATCAAAAGATATTCAATCTGTTTATGAGCAGGAGCTTAAGGAACCTATCAGTTTAAGCACTGTCTCAACATACCTTTCAAGAATGGCTAGCAAAGGATTGCTATTGAGGACTGGCACAGGAAATAGTCTCAAATACAAAGCAGCACCAAACCTGCCACAGTCAACAATCAAACAACAAATCAAAAACAACTACTAAGACTTCACAAATGTGTGAACTGTGAACACATTTTTACTTCACAAATTCACAAGTTGTGAACTGGTTGTGATGCTTCTGTGACATGTTTATGTTTGGGGTGTGCTGGGGTCTTCTTTCTTTAGGAACTTTTCCATTTCCTTCTTCACGCTATACCTGAAAGGAATTTTACCCATTTCCCGTTCAAGATAGCCTTCCTCATAGAGCTTCTTCATTAAACGTGCAGTATGTTCCCTGCTAAGGCCAACTCTTTCTTTAATTTCAGGAGCAGTTTTTGACCCTTCTGTTGACAACATTTCTAGGACTGCAACTTCCGTGTTGGTCAATGAAGCTAAGGCTTTATCACGCTTAATCGGAACAACAGGCATTACCTGCTCAACCATTTTAATCTCTGGAGGTGCCAACGCAATTTTCTGAATTTGCTCCTCAAACCCACTGATTCTATTCTTCAAAGATTCCTGGGCAACTTCAATATCACGTATTTTTACATCTAAACCTGACAATGCCTCAGACAGGTTACTGTTGTTTTGCGTTAAACTGTTAAGTTGACTAATTTGTGTCTCAAGGAGATTTTTCTGATTTTCAATAATACTTCGTTGATCCTCAAAGTTTCTTCTTTGATCTTCAAGATTGCCAAGTTGACTCTCAACAGGGGAAATTCTTTTCTCAATATTGTCAATTCTTCTAAGTCCAGTATCAGATTTTGCTAGACTTCCCTCAACTTTAAACGCGATTTGCTCAAGCTTTTCAGATTCACGCTTAAGTTCACGGTTAAAACTTAGCACAATATCCTCAACAGCATCTCTAGCTTTCTCATATTCTTTCTGAGCTTGACGAATCCTTTTATAATAACCGGTAGATGCAACAACTGTAGCTACTAACAAGACACCTATCAATGCTGGCACTATAATTTCACTCAAGTTTCCACCTCAATGTGATGTAGGCGTGATTTGACCCGTGATTTAACGTGTTGCATCACACATCACAGTTTCC
>JAWRIR010000099.1:0-15434 GCA_040268405.1 Thermoproteota archaeon
TTGTAAGCCTTGTAATGCTTACAGAGAGGCATTACAAAACGAGCCTAAGCATAGGTTATCTAACACCCAAACAGCTGCAGATTTGGGAATTCAAACGCACTGGCCTTCAAGAAGCCAGCATAGCACGAGAACTCCAAGTCAGCCGCCAAACAATACACAAAGCCCTCGACATAGCCCACCTAAAAATAGCCGAATCCTTAGAGGAAACCGCAAAAATCAACAAAATAAAAATCCAAACCGTAGACCCAGTAAAAGGCTTCCTGCTGGGTTACAGTTCACATTTCAAAACCAAAACTTTAATCACTTTTTCAACCAAAAACGGCATCCAACTCTGGTACAAACACGAAGGCGACTGCAAAAACTGCGACCAACTAAAAGAATGCAAACAAACCCTACTCGCCGAAGCAAAAGAACGCAACCTCTCCGTACCCGAAGATTGTCTACCATCAGATTACGCAGACAAACTATTCGCTGCAATTACAGGTGAAAAAGAATGAGCACAGACAACCATTTCGCTGATTGGTGCAAAATGCCTCCCGAACCGCCTAAGAATAATCATAAGAAATTGCTTGCGGGCGGCTTGATTTTTACAGTGTTGAGCGTTGGACTTTTTGCATGTTTGCCTTTGTTTGGCATCAGTATGATGGCTGGACAAACGGGTGCTCTGGTGGCGCCAAGTGTTGTTCTTTCAGTTGCCAACCTCGCTGAAGGCCCAAAATACATACAAAACGTAACTTACCAATGCATAAATGACACTTACCAACCCGTTCAAGATAATAGCCCCATGAGTCTTCGGTTTAGCGACACTTCCAGCTATCGTAATGGCGATTTAGGTAATATCACTACAAGCTTGGTGAATAATTGTGGAGAAAATTTGACTGTTGTGACTATGGAGATTTACCATAAGGGCAATCTTTTTGCAGTAATTAATGGTCCTTTTACTATAGATGCGCATTCTGAGGGTTTATTTAATTTTCAAGTTTGCAATCTTACTGAATTGTCTAAAAGTGAAGTGCAGTGGTTAACAGGTAAAAACACAACTTTCGATTGGGCACAATATTGGTATCCTGTTCGATATTATGCGGTGTTGAGAACAGCAGAAGGCATCACGCTAACAGATGACTGCTTCTTTTTCCCTACGGCACCCGGCAATACGGCGGCTTAATGCTGCAGTAAGCGTTTAGGTCGGCAAGAGTGCCCGGAAATTAGAAACGTAAATAAGTAAGCTTAATGCTCTGTCAGCCTTTAGAGGCTGACTTAATGAAAAGGGCGAAAATCATCTCAATCGCAATAATATTCATCATAATCATTGGTACAGGCGCCACTATCAGTTATGTTGCATTAAGCAAAAACAGCGAAACAAAATCAATCCATGTCGGAGTCACCTACGGCGGAAACAATTTTGAAGACGCCAAAGTCCTAATCGACAAGGTAAAAAACTACACCAACCTCTTTGTTATAGCATCAGGCCATCTACAGTACGACTATGACAATACTTTAGATGACATATGCGATTATGCTGTTAACGCAGGATTAGACATCATCTTTTATTCAGGTTCATATGAAAACTTGGCTTCCACAACTATGACCTTTATTGCTTCTGCACAGGAACGCTGGGGCAGCCACTTCTTAGGCGTATATTTCGGGGATGAGCCTAGCGGAAAATTGCTTGACGGCGACAGCGACACACCCGTATACTTGGGAGATTTTCCCAATTTAGGTAATGTTACCAAGTACGGTGACCAAATTGTAATAAGGCAAACAGACAGGCAGGCAAATTATACTATTGAAACAGGTACAAGTTTTTCTCCTTTAGGTAATGTTAACTTTGAATATTCAAACTATACCTCAACGGGTTCTTCATATAACGCCACTAACTATTCACCTGATGGCACGGTAACTGTAACCTGGTCATACAGTATATACAAAGAAAACTATTCTTACCGTGAAGAAATAAATTACTTTAAAAACGGCACAGTCACTTTACAAAAAGGCTTTTCAAATTCACCTTCGGTTCCAGTAACTGACAGAGGAAGCATTTCCCAGTTTACACCTTACCAAGAACTCTGGGATTCACGCCCATTCCAAACAGCTAATGATTCATCAACTGTTACATCGGCATACGTAAACGCTTTACAAGCAGCAGCAAGCAAAGTACGCAACCAATCAGACCTTAAACTGTTCACTTCCGACTATACCTTGTACTGGTATGACTACAAAGGCGGCTACGACACGGTTTTTGCTCAGCTTGGCTGGAATAATACGGTAGCTCAAGAAATCGGTTTAACACGCGGAGCAGCGAATCTGCAGGGCAAAGACTGGGGAACAATCATAACTTGGAAGTATACTCAGAACCCCTACTTGGCAAGCGGGGACGAAATATATCAGCAAATGAAAGAATCCTATGAATGCGGCGCAAAATACGTCTTAGTATTCAACTATGCCCAAAACATGACGGGACCATATGGCACCCTTCAGGAGGAGCATTTCCAAGCGTTGGAACGTTTCTGGAATGATGTTGTCAATAACCCTTCGGTAACTCAGGGCGGAGTCAAAGCGGAAGCGGTGCTTGTGCTGCCTGCAGATTATGGTTGGGGCATGCGCAAACCCGATGACACGATTTGGGGTTTATGGAAAGCCGACAACGTTTCCCAGCAGATATGGACGCAACTGCAGGACAAGCTTGAACAGTACGGGCAAAAACTTGACATAGTTTATGATGACCCGGCGTTCCCAGTTGAAGACAAATACGCTAACGTTTACTACTGGAACAAATAAAGTAAACACCCTTTCTTTTTACTGCTTTACTTTTAATATCAACCTATTAGGATCCAAATAGAGGCTCTATGCAAAAACCTATAGGGGGTAGGTCCTAATGGCACTTTTTCAACACAAAACAATTTGAAACTCATAAAATGACTAAATATAATTACAAACTAATCAGGTTTGTTTCTGTTTATTTTAAAGTAAACTACTAGGAGTGCCACTAAGATAATGCCTACTAAGGCACTTACAGTTATTACCCAGCCAGTCAGAGACGGTTTTGGTGGTTCAGAAAAGTCAGGTTGTGCTACTGTGTCTTTAGTGATGTCAAAGGGCGTCATAAGTGGGTAATGATCGGTTAGGGTCACATTGGCCACGTTGAAGTCGGTTATATAATGATAGTTTAAGGGGTCTTTTGCGTCAATAATGTACGGTGTGTCGCCTATATCATCAGAATCTAAATCGGTTCCTTTGTAATCACTCCAGTAGTTGCCTTCTTTACCGTTATCCAAAAAATTGATTCCTTTTACACCTTCCCAAACAGTGAAGGTTTTTTCACCTGCGGGCAAGGCGTTGTTTTCTACAAAGTCAAAATTATTATGGAAAAAAGTGTTGTTAGATGCATCGTGAATACGGTCACCTAAGAAAAGACCATGCAAATAATTTGAGAAAATAATATTATCATTTCCTGTAATCGCTAAATTAGTTACTTTATTGCCATAAAATTGGTTTGAAAAACCGCTTAGGCTTACGGCTGCAGAAACGTTGGTAACATCATTTCTGGCGATAATGTTTTTGTCGCCATTAACAGTTAAAGCATTATTTGTAACACCTGTATCGTTGAACTTGTTTCCAACAACAGAGTTGCCTTCACCATTAACGCAAACTCCGCTGATTTCTCCTGACAAGTAGTTGGATTCAAGAGCATTATTTGATCCAGTACATGAAATAAGAAATTCGCCATCGCCAATTCTGCCGTTTACCTTATTTTGAGACAAAACTTGATTGAAACCATCAAGATGGATGGCATTTACTGTATTTTTTATTATCTGGGTTTGGTTTCCAGTTCCAGTGATGATTGCGTCAATCATGTTCCCAGAGACTTGAATATCGTTACCAGAAAGAGAAACAGCGCCGCCATTACCAGCCAGTGTACTGGTTTTATCACTTTTGATGGTAAAGTTGACTAGTTTTACATTATCGGCTTCTAACTTTAGCGAATTCAAATAACCCATAAATGAATACGTGAAAATGCTCATTTGAACCAATGGAGGATGAAAACTAAGTATAGTGCCTTCAGCATCCTCGCCTATCAGAGAAACTGTTTTGTTTATAGTAATAGTTTGATTTTCGGGGCCTTCATAAGTTCCTTTCCTGAAAAATATCGTATCACCCTCACCGGCGCTATCAATTGCCGCTGTTAATGTAGGGTAATCATCGGGAACCACTATTGTGTGAGGAGCAGCGTTAACAGGTAAAAAAGAGCCTACCGACGCAACTAAGAACAAAACGAGCAACAATAGAGAGGCACTTTTTCTCAAAACTATCACCTGTATATGAGCTGGGTTATAGAATGGTTAAAAACATTTTCATTGCCAGTCTATTTGGAGCCTATTAGAAACTATATGCAGAAACCTATAGGGGGTAGGTAAAAGCTAGCCTTAACCTGCAAATTACTAAGGGGGTAGGTGCTAATGACTCAAAAACACGCCAAAAGCATGTTGAAAATCAGTAGTTATTGCTCTTCTGATGTTTCTTCTTGCGGCGTTTCTGTTTCGGGGGTTTCTTTGGCGTTTAGAAGCATGTTTAGTAGTGCTTTTTCGTCAACTTCTGCGCGGGTTCGCCAATCCAAAAACAGTTGATTCTTGTCGTCTTGCAGTAGGTAGCCGTAGCGGATGTAGCGGTCAAGGTTTAAGCCGATTTTCCAGTTTGGCATTTTTTCTGAGAGCAGTTTTTCTACGTCTTTGCGGGAAGCTTGACCTTTGTTGGCTACTATGTAGCTGATGGTTATTGCTAAACCTGCGAGGTCGTCAATGCGCCACCCTATCATTTTTTCTTTTGGGTTAGCGTCTCCGCGGAGTGTTATGTAGTATCTGGCTTTGTCAAGTTCTTCCTCTGTTGGCTTCTCGGATGGTTTAATGTCTTCCTCGTACACGGTTTTAACTTCTAAATCCAACGCTTCCAAATGATCATCAAGCACTTCAAGCACTTTAGGATAGTCTGAACCTAAGGCTTTGCGCAGTTCCCAGCCTTTTACGCCGGGTTTCTGGTGGCGTTTGTAGAGTAGCATTTGGGTTGCACGTTTGATTTTGCTTTCGTAAATTCCTTTTTTGGTCATGGTAATTCGCCTCTTTTCCATTTTTGCCAATCTTCAAGGCTAACCGCGATTGGCACAGACGCACCCTGCGCACACACTGTCGTAGTCCGTGGCTCTTCAAACGGCTCGATTAATGTGATTTCCTCAAGACGGTCAATGTGCAAGGTTGCAAAACCGTAAGTCACCAAGAAACTAACCAAGAACGCGCGTTGAACGGTTTCTTCGTAAGTGTCAGCTCCAATGAAGTTCCAGTAATGAATTTTCCCATCAACACCAGTTTCGGCTACACGGTTTCTTAGTTCCCGCCAATAACAATCAAGCTCTTCAGAAAACTCTTTATCACCCAAGACACGGGCTTTAACAAGTTCAGCATAACTGGTTGTACCATTAACAACTTGTTCAACGCTGAAATCTTTCCAACGTTCACTAAGCGGCGCCAAAGCCTCCCAATACAGCAGTCCATCTGCTAAGGTACGCAGGTTCAGTTTTTCAAGCGCAATTATGGGATGCCAAGCGCCGAGAAATACGTCAACCATGCCGTTGCGGCTGGTTTTACGGATTTTTTCTTCCAAAACAAACGGGTCAGCATAAAGCGAGGTAGAACGCTGCTTTACCCATTCGCTTTGCATTTTTATAACCGTTGCAAGATGGTGAATGGCTTGGGCGTCAAGGTTTAACTCGTCCGCCTGCGTCCAATCAGGAAAATACTCCTTCACTACGCCAATGATTTCTTCCACGTTAAGCGTGAAAGGGTCAACTGTGTGGTTTTCGATTGCGATGCACATTTCGATTACGCGTTGCAGTTTCTCTTTGCCCAAACGCTTGTGCTCTTTGGCCGCCATTACTTGATGACCTCTTTTACGATTGATTTGCCTTCAAGATTCTGCACTGTAATCACGTTGGCGTCTTGTTGGGCAAAAGTGATTTGGCTGGGGGTAATTACGATGTACTGTGCTGTGGCGTCTTTTATCATTGAAACGAGGACTTTGGCAATCATTTCACGGTTTTTAGGGTCCATGTGAATGTCGTATTCGTCTACGGCGCGGAATGGTGAACGGACGTGTTGCTGGAGCGCTAGTAGGAAAGCCATGGTTGCTGTTGTGCGTTCGCCGCCGCTTTGGGTGAAAGCGTCCAGTGCAACGGGTTTGCTGCCTTTGAAGCCAACGTAGATTTCGATGCCTGCGGTTTCGATGTCTTGCATGTTGGAAAGCTGCACTTCGCCGGTTGCAAGGGTTTGAGCCATAATCCGTTGATACTCGATGTTGACGCGTTCAAGCAGGTTCTGCATCACGTTACGCCATGCGCCCATGCGAGCTTTGAGTTCTTCAAGGGTTTTTTCGCGGTTCTCAGCTACCACTTGCGCTTTCTCTTTGAGTTCTAAGTAAAGTTTTGAGTAAGATTCATACATTTTTTCAATATCTTCAGAAACGTTTGCAAGAGCCGCAAGATGCCCTTCGGTTAAGCGGATTTCGTCTTGAATTTCAGAAGCCCCTTTTGCTACTGCGACACGTTCCCCGTATGCTCGTGCGTTGGCTTCTGCAGTTTTCAGGTTTGCTTGAGCTTCAGCAAGCGAGGCTTCGATTTCTTTTAGGCTGACAACTGCGTTTGCCCGTTTAAACTCTAAAAGCGCCAAATGAACCCGCTTGTCTAATTCAGCGTCTTTGACTTTATCTTTGGCTTGGTCCAAATCAACGAGTTTTTCTTCAATTCCCTTAACCTGTTCTGAAATGTCAACGATTTGCTTCTTCGAATTTTCCATCAGTGCCTGCAGGTTTTCGCTTCGTAGCAGCTTAAACTGAGCCTTGTTTTTCACTGTTGCCTCAAGAATTTGAGCTTCCTTAAGCAATTCACCGATGAATGTGATTGTGGATTCTTTTTCTGCGATTCCCCGTTCGAGTCTGAGGCGTTCATTGAAAACGGATTTTCCTTGGTTCTTGAGGTTAGCTACGCTGTTTTGTTGCTCGTTTAGTTGGTCGTTGAATGATTGTTTTTCTTTTTCAATCTTGCCAAGGCTGTCTTGATGCTTGGAAAAGTTGGCTTCCAAAGCTTTGATCATGTTTTCCCGACGTTCTACTTCTGCCCATGCAAGTTCGCGGTCTAAGAAGCGACGTTTAAGCTGAAGCTGCTTTTTCTCTTGGAACTTCTCGTACTGTTCACGCCAATAGTTCAGCGTTTGCTCTGCGGATTCAAGCAGTTTGGTAACGGATTCTTCTTGGCTTAAGATTTTGGTTAGTTTTTCTTTGGCTGAAAGCACGTTTTCACGGAACGGCTCCAAACCAACAGCAGCTTCCACCATGTGCAGTTTTTGAATATTGGAAAGCACGCTGAATTGTTCAACCATATTCTGGTGCATGATGATTAGCATGTTGTCTGGGTCTACGCCGAATCTGCCCAGAAGTCTTTCAACGTCCTGCTTGGATGCAGAACGGTTTTCCAGTTCAAACCAGTATTTACCATCCCTGCGCAGAATGCGGGTTAAGAATAGCTGGTCTTTGCTGTATTTGGGCACTGGACGTCTGCCACCCTGTTTACTGTTGTCCAGAATTAGGGTAACGCGGGCTTGGTCGCTGCCCCAACGGATTAAATCGCTAAGTTTACGGGACCGTTCCGTGTATGTTTGCCCTAAGCCCACGGATATTGCGAGGAGCAGTGAAGATTTGCCTGCACCGTTTGGTCCGCCGATTACGTTTACGCCTTGTTTGAAGGGTACGCGGGCGTATTCGTAGCTCATGAAATTTTCAAGTATGACTTCTTGGATAAGCATTACGACTAAATTGCCTTCTTTAAACTGAGAAAATAGTAGTTGAAAAGTCTCTTATTTAACTAAATTGCATAGGTTTGTCGCAAAACGCCGCGACTTTTCAGTTTATTTTTTGAGAAAAATTTATTGGTTGATGCCGATTTTGTTGCGTGCTTGAGGCTTTTTGGGGTTTGTTTTACTGTTAGGTAGCAGGTTTGTTGGTTTTTAGGGTTTGTTTATCAGGTTATGTCTTGTACATAACAATCCTTAAATCCTCGGCATACATATACCAATTATATGCCAATAATAAGGCATAAAAACACCATAAGAGGCAAAAACAACGAAAATCACCAAAGAAGCAATCACATGCTGGATAATCGGAGCAATCTTAATCATATTTGGAACATCAGTCAGAAACTACATCTTTGAAACCTTAGCCATAATCGTAATTGCATTCGGCGCAATCTTAGCAATCTTCTGGGAAGACCTCTTTAAAACAAAAAAATAAAACCAAAACGAGGGGGAACAAAAAATGGAATCATTCCTTAAAAAAATCTTAGCTCTCATAATAGTCGTTATGATAGCACTAGTTTCAGTAGCACTAATCGCAAACGCATATCAAACGGTACCAACCGGTTACGAAGGAGTAGTATTAGCTTGGGGAAACCCTGTGCGAACAGTAGGCGCTGGCCTTAACTTTATTACTCCAATAGCCGAAGACATAGAACTAGTAAACATTCAAGTGCAAAAAGTGTCAGCCCAAGAGTCAGCCGCATCATCAGACCTACAAGAAGTAACAACCTCAGTAACCGTAAACTATCAAATAGACGCAATGTACGCCCAAAACGTATACACAAACCTCCGCGACCAATACGAATCCAGAGTCATCGTACCAGCAATGCAAGACGCCTTAAAAGCCGCTACAGCTAAATTCCAAGCAAGCCAACTAATCACAGACCGAGAAACAGCAAAAAACACTTTCCAAACAGTGCTTCAAACAAAACTAAACCAATACCACATTAACGTCGTAAGTGTTGCAATAACTGATTTCCAGTTTAGCGAAAACTTCCGCAAAGCAATTGACGCAAAAGTAACAGCTGAACAGAACGCTTTAGCAGCCCAAAACCAGTTAGCCGTTGTTCAATATGAAGCTCAACAACAAGTCATCCAAGCATCAGCAAACGCTACCGCAATAATTACCATCGCGCAAGCTAACGCAAATGCAACAATAATATCGGCCAATGCAACAGCTCAAGCAGTTGAAATAATTCAGGTTCAGTTAACCCCGGAGTACATTCAGTACCTTTACGCTATAGGATGGGATGGTAAGCTGCCGATCTATTGGTCGTCAGGCAACAGCACAGCCCCATTCTTACTCCTTCCGGTAGACCAATCAACCAATAGTACAAGTCCATAAGGTGGAAAAGTATGCCGAAAAGGGAAGTATCAATCCTACAAGCAAACGGGAAAACAATCATCATGGAGGGTACGGTAGGTTTAGACTACCGTTTTTCAATCCCTAAACAGCTTAGAAAAATTTTGAAACCTAATTCCCAAGTAAAAATTACTATCGAAATTTTAGAAACTAACGATCAAACAAACGGTAAGGAGGACAAGCCATAAAAGGGCATATAGAGGGGCTTCATCTTATTTGCAACACAAAACGTGTACCCTTAGGAGGTGCAAAATTGAGCAATGAAATGAAAAACTTCACATGCCCAAAATGCGGCTGGACCATAAAAACTCCTTTTGGCGACCAAGACAATCAAGACCACATTAAACTGCATAACGCCAAACACCACAACGAAAGCAACAAAGTGACAAGGGCAAGAATAAGCAAAACAGAATTACTCAGACTACAATAATAAGTACGATACAGTTTTACAGGTTGGAGCCATAGCAGGGCACCCATTTTTCGGTTAAAATATTAAACTGTTTAGACGTACATTTATTTTCATCACAATATTTAAAAGAGCCCTATGCACTTCAATGTGGTTTCCGAATACCAAGGGGCATATGTGCGAACAGGTAGGATCCAGTTCAAGCGCAGATGCTTCTTTCAGGTTAAAGGTAATCAATAGGAGGAAAAAATTGGAAATGTTATCACGCGATTGCGACGGTTGCTCACAAATGAGCTCATGCGGCAGACGCTTTGTTGTCGCTTACAAAGGCGATAAAGTCTACTGTCCAGACGGAACAGCCCATCTAATAGATGGATTCTAAACCAACCAAAAGAAGGTACTTTTTAAAAAAATAAAGTTAGCTAAGAAATTAGCTTTTGTTTTCTTTTATTTTCTTGTGTTTTATCCGATTGCTTTTTTGATTTCAACTAAAGCATCTGAGAAGTCAACATTAGGGTTTTCAGGTTTCATGCCTTTCTTTGACACCATAGAAAGGGTTTCGTAACCTTTTGACTTTAACTTTTTCTCCATGTTTTTCATTGAATGCTTGTTGCCGAAAATTTTGTAGGTTGTAAATAAGATTGCTTTTTTGCCAGTTACGGTTGGCATTGCTTCTATAAATGCCATAATTTCTTTTGTTGGACTCGAGCCTTCAACGGGTGTTCCAAGAAAGATTAAGTCAAATTTGGCTGTTTCTGACGGCTGGGTTGAGGTTATGTCGTAAAGAGGCGCTTTTGTTTCTTCAGCAATGGCTTGAGCGAAGCGTTTAGTGTTTCCTGTGCGGGACATGTAAAAAATGCCAGTGTTCATAAATCGGGTTAAGGCTGACTTGCCTAATATAACCTTCTACACATTTATGGTGATATTTTTAATAAGTCAGCAAATCAGTAAATGGTTGAAGAGCGAAAAAGTATGGATTACGCAGTTATCGCTGATGCTTACGAAAAAATTGAGGCAACAACCAAACGCCTTGAAATGACAGACCACCTTGTTAACCTACTAAAAAAAACACCAAAAGAAGCAATATCCAAAGTTGTTTACCTTACACAAGGCAAACTGTACCCCGACTTTATGGGCATAGAAATCGGAGTGGCAGAAAAACTTGCCATAAAAGCCCTCGTCCGTGCTTCAGGAAGAAAAGAAAGCGAATTCCTTGCAGACCTACAAAAAACAGGCGACTTGGGCGAAGCTGCAGAAATCCAGTTAGCCAAAAAGAAGCAATCCACATTCTTCTCTAAAACACTTACTGTTGAGCATGTTTATGAAACGCTTGACAAAATGGCAAAAACAACCGGTTCAGGCGCTGTAGACTCAAAAATGGCGGTTTTCGCTGGCTTACTTTCTGATGCATCACCTAAAGAGGCAAAGTATCTTGTTCGCACAGTTACAGGCAACTTGCGATTAGGCATCGCTGACATGACAGTGCTAGAAGCGTTAGCAATTGCGTATGGTGGCGGAAAAGAAGCCCGTGAACCAATCGAACGAGCCTACAACATCTGCTCAGACTTAGGCAGAGTGTCAGATATCCTTGTTCATGACGGTTTAGATGCAGTAAAGAAGATGCAGGTGATGGTTTTTGAACCGATACGCCCAATGCTTGCAGAAAGATTGCCCTCGCCGGAGGAGATTTTGGAGAAGCTTAACGGCAAATGCCTCGCTGAATACAAGTACGACGGAGAACGTATTCAAGCGCATAAGCAAGGAAACGATGTTATACTGTATTCTAGACGGTTAGAAAACATTTCAAGCCAATACCCTGACGTGGTTGATTTAATCAAAAAACAAGTTAATGCTCAAGAAGCAATTTTTGAAGCAGAATGCGTCGCCGTAGATACTGAAACAGGGGACATGCGACCATTCCAAGAATTAATGCATCGCCGACGCAAATATGGCATAGAAGCCGCAATCGAGCAGTACCCAATTTCGTTGTTCACGTTTGATTTGCTTTTTGTTGACGGTCAAGACTTAACACGTAAACCCTTAACAGCCAGACGGGCAGCCTTAGAAAACGCTTTAAACAAAAATGACCGCCTCAGATTAGCCATCCAAAAAGTCGTCAACAACCCCAAAGAACTGGAAGACTTTTTCGAAGAAGCCATAGAAGAAGGCTGCGAAGGCTTAATGTGCAAATCCATCACCAAAGACTCCGTTTACCAAGCAGGAAACCGAGGATGGCTATGGATAAAATACAAACGCGACTACAAGAGCGAAATGACCGACACCGTTGACTTGGTAGTAGTAGGCGCTTTTCACGGCAGAGGAAAACGTGCAGGAGCATACGGCGCACTCCTGTTGGCCACTTACAATCCACAGACAGACATGTTTGAAACCGTAACAAAATGCGGCACAGGCTTCACCGACAAAGACATAGCCGACTTACATGAGATGCTGCAAAAACATGTTATTCCACGCAAACATTCACGTGTTTCCTCAACATTAGAGGCTGACGTCTGGTTTGAACCATTTGTCGTGCTTGAAGTTTTAGGCGCCGAAGTCACCTTAAGCCCAATACACATGGCTGCAATGGATTCAATCCGAAAAGGCAGCGGCTTAGCAATACGTTTCCCAAGATTCACAGGCAAATACCGAACAGACAAAAGCCCACAAGACGCCACCAACTCCAAAGAAATCGTAGAGATGTATCAAGCGCAGCTTAAACAAATCAGCCAAACCTAAACAAGCAAGACAAAATGGATGGACAGTCCTCTTAAATTTCTGTTACGCCAAGCCCCCTATTTGGATTCTAATATATAGTCTATTAAGAAAACTATAGAGACTGCGTTTCCAGTAGGGTAGACGCCCCAACCCTTTTCTTATCAAAAAACAAACACTAAATGAAAGCGTTAATGGGACTTTTCTAATCTAAAAGTATGATAAAACTGTAGTTAGCGCTTTTAATTTGGCATCTGAAAGGTTGCTTTTCTGCTTTTACGCCCACTTACAATCAGAACGGTTCCTGGCAGAGCAGTAACTAACAGTGCTATTGCGCCGGGTATCAGCTTGCCGATATCTGTTTGTATCTCGTTTAGCTGGAAGGTTACTTTTGCCTGCTGACCGCCATTATTTTGGAGGGTGCATTCATAATTGTATTCCCCATTCACGGGAAGATTCAACTTGCATTCACCATCAACGCGTGTGCTGAGTAATTCGTGAGTTGGTGAATCCCGCATATAAACGATGCTGTATCCCTTTGTTCCATTAACATCATACGTTTTCACTATCGGTTCTTTAGTAACGACTTTAAATGTTACATTTTTGCCTTCAACAGTTATTTGGGCCTCAAAATAGTGATTATTGTAAGGATCTGAAGGATAAGTTCCGCCTCCTGTACTCAATTCGCCGCTTTTCTGGTTAGACTCCAAGACACAAGATTCACTATGAATTTCGCGTATCTGCTGCACAGCGGCAATCGATGACAACAGCGCAATTAAACCTATCAGCAGCAGAGTTGACCCTGTAACAATTTTTGCTTTGCCTATCCACCTATGCCTGCTGGAGACAATCTTTAGGTGACTCGGAACATACGGGTTTTGCGGAAGCCATCCTTGAGTTGTAATATGACTGAGGCGTTTCATGGATTCTCACTTCTAATTTGTTTTGCTATGCTTTTTCTTTTGCGTAATAGTAAAGACGTAATTAAACCCAAACAAAAGAGCACCATTCCACTTACCGTTAAAATTACGCTGACAAGAAACTTGTCAGCCTCCCTATAAACAACACCAGTATCCTTTGGATACTCTACATCAACTGGAATAGAATTATCTTCATCGCTCAGATTAGTTACATTAACTACATATTCGCCACGCTCGACAAAATTAACCTTAAAACTGCATGGAGTAACAGCTTCCTCATCAACCAAAACAACACCTGACGGACTAACAACCGTCGCATGTATAGGTACTGCAACATTAACCGTTATGGGAGCAGGAGATCCAGGAATCACCGTTATAACCTCTCCGTCAAAAGTAATGTTTCCCAAACCAACTGGAGCTATAAACAAGCCATAAGCAAAAGTCTCACCAGACTCAATAGGATTAAACTGTGCTCCTGTTTCATAAACTCGTGCAGTCCAAACATTAGCTAACGTAATTGCCCCGATAATCACCAATATTAAGCCAAGTCTTGTAGTATTTATTCGCATATTTCAAACCTCCGACTGAAATAAACAAACAATGGAATCACCAAAATACACACATAAACAATCTGCAAAGCACCAAAATCACTTGCATTATGAGTAACTTCCAATGCATATGAATAATCAGAATTTATCTTGGGAACTATGCCAAGTAATTTATCCAAAAAAACCAGAGCCCCCTTATAAGGAGTTAAACACAAATAATTAGCATAACTAGCACCCTGAACAAACGCAATTCCAGTAATTATTGTTGTTGGGAACCAGAGGGCAAAGTTTACAAGAAATGATGTTAGCACTGCTGGAATTGTACGTTTTACCACTAAAGCAACTAAAACGCTTATGCTTCCGCAAAGCATCAAAAACAAGAAGACAACAGGCAGAGCAAACAAGGAAAACTGTAAAACAATCCAAGGACTTGAATAAAAAGTAAGACCCACAAAAAATGTGGTAAAAATCCAAGTAAGCAAAGCTAAAGGCAACACTACCGCAAAAAACTTTACAGTAAAAAGCATTTTACGAGATACAGGTGCAGATAAAATTGATTGCATCAACCCCGACTCATAATCTCTAGCAAACGACAAAGACATTAAAACTGCACACATAACAACTAAAGGCAGCATCAAAGAAGATACAACAGAACTCACATTTTCAGTCACCACGGATTGAAGAGTAAGTGAAAAAATCGACTGATTAACAACCCTTGTAATAGGCTGTACTAAATATGTGGCCATTACTGCCATTAGTGCAACAGTAATTTCTAGTATGGGTCTGGCCCAAACTTTTCCCAGTTCAGCTTTTAGCAACGCTAAACCTGCTTTAAGAGACAAATGCTTGAGCCTCCTCAACAGCTGATTTAAAAACAGCTTCTAAATCAGACCGCACTATTTTCACTTCATCCAAAGAAGCACCGGCTTGGCCTATAAGCAAAGGCAAACGCTGCTTAAACAAGGCAACATCGCGTACAGTAACATACAAAGAATCATCAACTGCCGACAAATCCTCAACATACGCCTCGCCTTTCAAAAGAGCAGCCACCGACCCAATAGGCTGTGCCTTAACAACGAATTCTGTTGTAGAAGTTCTATCAACCATCTGCTCCAAACCCCCCTGACGCAACAGTTTGCCTTTATTCATCAAAATGAAGTTATCACACACTCTTTCAAGCTCAGATAAAATGTGACTTGAAATCAAAAAAGAAGTGTTCTTCTCTTTGCTGAAGAACGATATAAGCTCAAGAATTTTTGCACGATTTAACGGGTCTAAATTCGAAGTGGGTTCATCAAGAAACACTAGTTCCGGATTACCTAAGAGTGCTTGTGCTAAGCCAAGTCTTTGACGCATACCCGCCGAGTACCCGCCAATACGTCGGTCATGAGCCGACTCGTCAAGCTCAACAAGCTTCAAAAGCGTTTTTAGTTCAGTTAAAGACTCAGGTGTACCTTTTAGTTTTGCCATTAGCTTTAGTTGTTCAAGACCTGATAGGTTGTCGTAAAAGGCAAGTTTTTCGTATAAAACTCCAACTTTGCTGCGGATAGCGTAAGAGTTGTTCCAGCAGTCAAATCCAAATAGTTCTGCTTT
>JAWRIR010000100.1:0-9540 GCA_040268405.1 Thermoproteota archaeon
TACGACGGCTTAGAGGAGTTGGCGTATGTGGGTTCAGAATTTGAAAAACCAGCTTTCCTCAAAGACCTTGCACGCCAGAAAAAACCAGTGATTCTTTTCCGTGACGCAGAATACCAAGCAGTCTACTGCAAAGACGTTAAGGTAGATTCTGAAAAGCTGCTACGGGAACTCGCAAAACTGGGCACGGTTATTTGCTTGCCACGTTACGAGGGTGAACGGGCTAAGCTTAAAGAGATTCCAAACGTGTGGGTTTCACCTAAACCGGTTTTGACCGCGCAACTTATGCCTTACATTGACTTGATGGTTGGCAGCGGCGGAACAGCCTGCCGAGAAACAGCCCTCTGCGGAATCCCAACGATAAACTTCCATTTTTGGGACGTACAAGCCCGGTACCTACACAAAAAGGGTTTCCCAATACAAATCATACGCAACAACAACCGCATAATTGCTGCTGCAAAGAAATTGTTGGCTAACCCGCAAAAAATCGAAACACAAAAAGCGTTAAGTAAACTGGAATCGCCGATACCTGCATGGACAAAATACATTGATGAATGTATGAAGTCAAAGCTTTGAAGCGAATTTTCCCGCTTCTAAATACCCTTTCATGTAGTAGAAACGCACCAACGGATGAATTACTGCTACAGTTGCTTCACGAGTTTTGTACGCAACAAAAAGGCCAGTAAAGGGCGATATTAGGAATCGGTAAATGATGCCGAATTTTGTTACTGGAGGCGGTTGATGTGTTTCTTGTTCTATACGGCTCCAGATTTCGTGCACTTGCGTTCCGTACCAGTATTGGTGGCTTAATTCATGTTTTAGGTCGCTTCGCATGTGAACAGATTGAATGTTGTAGTCTACTATCCAACCGTAACCTGCCTGGTTTATCCTGTAAGCTAAGGTCGTGTCTACGCCAGCGTTGACTTTGATTTTTGGAAAACCGCCAATTTTGCGAACAACATCGGTCTTGTAAATGGTATTATCTAACGTGCTGCCTAAAGTGAAAGCGGCTTTTTGCCGACCACGTAACCAAGAAGCTAAAGCTGCTTCTCCACGGTACTTGCGAGCTACATATTGCTGTAAAGCTCTAACACCCGCGGGTTTGTCTGCAAAACGCATACCAGAAGCGGCACCAACTGAAGCATGCTCCAGATAAGTAGGAATTTTGCTCCACCAATCTTTTGATAAAAGCAAGTCTTGTTCAAAACTGACAAAATATTCAGTTTGGACGTGCCTTAGTGCAGTGTTGGCGCCGTCGCTAATGCCTTTGCCTTCATTAAAAATTACGGTCCAGCCGTTTGCTTTGGCGATTTCCCGTGTGCTGTCTGTACTTTGGTCATCAATTATTAGGCGTTGGTTAACGTGTTCTTTAGGGATAACTTTGTTTATTTGTTTTAGTACAGCGGGTAATGTTTTTGCGCCGTTTTTTGTCCACATCACTAAGTCGACTTTGCCGATCAAGCGTAGCCCCAGTAGTTTTAATAAGATGGTTAATAAAAATGCTATCACTAACTAAGGGGAACCCGATGCATAAACTTGAACCTAAAGTCAGCGTAGTCGTTCTCAACTATAATGGAGCAAAATATGTTAAACGATGCCTTGAATCACTTTTCAAAAACGACTACAACAACTTTGAAGTAATATTTGTTGACAACAATTCCCCTGACAAAAGCGCAGAAATAGCAAAACAACTGTTCCAAAACGAACCCCGACTAAAAATAATCGAAAACAAAGAAAACTATGGATTCTCAATAGGCAACAACATTGGATTCAAAGCTTCAAACGCCAAATACGTAATCGCCTTAAACAACGACACAGAAGTCCAAAGCAACTTTATTAAAACCATGGCAAGCATTGCTGAATCAGACCAAAAAATTGGAAGTGTAGGCTGCAAAATTGTCCAGTTAGACGGCGTAATCAGTTACGGACCAAAATACATGAACTACGGCTTCATAACGCACTCTTTAAACATCAAAACATACGAAAAAACAACCCGCAACCTCGCAAACTGCGGATGCGCAACACTTTTCAGAAAAACATTACTTGACAAAATAGGCGGTTTTGACCCTTACCTGTGGACCGACTGGGAAGACCACGATTTAGGATACCGCATCAACATTGCAGGCTACAAATGTATTTACACGCCAAAAACCACGGTACTTCATCTAGGCGGCGGAAACTATCTAGGTATGAGTCAAGAAAGAAGAACCCGAATAATAAGAAACAAACTGTTGGGACACTACAAAAACTATGAAACAAAAAACCTCATAACACGTTTTCCGTTAGTAACAATTAAAACGTTAACGTATGATAGTGTTCCTTTGCTTAAAGCAGGAAAAGTATCAGCAATAATAAAAGCAGTAGCAGGGTTTTTTGCTCTTTTAGAGCCAGTTTCCAAAGAAAGAGCATTAGTTCAAAAACAAAGAACTGTTTCTGATAAAGAAATCTTTGAAAAATGCAGGGTGCCTGAAAGGCAAGCGTTCCTAAAAACCTTGAAAAGGCTTTAAAATTAGGATATTTCTTTTCCCTTAAAACCGGTAAACAGGCTTATGAAGTACCCGTAAGAGACGGCAACACCGCAAGGCGAATAATACAAAAAGGCTACTACACCCCAAGAACGGTTTAGTTTGGCTCGCCAAACATGATAGCATAAGTTAAACAGCACATATGCTAAAGCAAGAATGGTGGCAGGCAACCATGGAACAAACGGGTAAACAAAATTTACAAGCCAAAGTACCAAGATTATGGGCAAACCAAAATAGTACAAGATTCTAAACAAATGCGCTTTTGATCCCGCTTTAATCAGTTCCCGATACAAAAAAGGCTGATTGGAAAAGCACCATTTTAGCCTGAACCTGTAGTCTCTAAGCGCAATTCTAAAGTCTGATTGCCGTTCTTTTTTTAGGTGCAGACAAGGAGTTGAACCGTCAAATTTTATTTGGTAACCAAAATTTCTGGCGCGCGAAAAGAAGTCTGTGTCCTCGTTCACTTTTAGTTTCTCGTTGAAAGTACCTGCTTTTTCGAAGACTTCCTTTTTAATTGCAGTGAAACCCATTCCGCCAAGCACGGTTTCCGACTGCATAACCCGTTCATACAAAGAGGGTTTTTCTGTGAAATATGGAAAACCGCTGACTGCTGCAGAACCGCCGAGCATGTTTATTACGCGAGTTAAAGCTTCAGGGTCTGGAGCGATTACGTCGGAATCCCAGAAGAAGATTATTTCGCCTTCCATTTTGGCGATACAAAGGTTTCTGGCATTGGAAATGAATCCATGTGATTCAGCATGTGTAAGATCTATTGCGAGGTATTCTTGTTCGTGCTGTTTTTTCCAGAGTAGTAACTGTTCGTAGGTTCCATCGGTGCTTTCATCAATAAAAACCAGTTTGGTTTTGCTTTTAGGGTATGCTTGAGAGTAAATTGAGGACAGGACTCTATCAATGTAAAGAAGCCTATTTCTCGTAGGCATAGCAATTGTTATGAGCCCCTCCACGTATTATCACTCTCTGTTAAATCCGTATACTGGGTATTTTTATATTTAGTTCAAATTGGCTATTTTGCCGACAACTGTAAGAGCCTAAATTTGAGTTCTTTTACGGTGCAGTTGAAAAAAAAATTTAAACCAGCTAAATCGCCTTTAACAACCGAAATAAGTAAACTAAAATCATTATTTTTTACAAGCCTGAACACTTTTTTAGCTACTTTTTTTGGCTGCATTACAATGAAACGAAGCAGGATTCGATTTGACTGATTTTTTATTTTATAATAATACTTATTTCGTTCCAACAGGTAAGTCTTCAATGGCGAATCAACCCCTGCAGTAGCTGAACCATAATGATAAACGACAGCTGACGGGACAAACATGCATTTCCAACCCGCCTTTCTCAACCGTAAAGCCACATCTACATCTTCATAGTAAGCAAAAAAGTCAGGGTCAAAACCACCAATCTGCTCTAAGGCGCTTCGTCGATAAAGAACTGATGCAGAACAGGCGCCTAACACTTCTTTAGATAGACCGTATTGGCCTATGTCTGTTTCTTGAAAGCCTAATTGGTAAGCGTCTCCTTCCCAATTCAAGGCTAAACCCACAGTATCAATAATTTTTTTGTTCTTCATTTGAAGAATTTTTGGTTGACATGAACCTATTTTTTGGTTTGATTCAGCCATTTGCACTATTTCTCTTAACCAATAGGGTTCCACCGTAGTGTCGTTGTTTAAGGCTATAACATACTTACTTTCTGAACGTTCCATTCCCGCGTTCATACCTGCACTGTAACCGACATTTTTTGGCATCTGAACAATTTTGACTTCAGGAAAATGTTTTTGGACAAACTTTATGGACCCATCAACTGAGCCGTTATCAACCATGACAATTTCAAAATCTTGGTAAACTTGATTTTTTAAAGAATTTAGGCAACCACTAAGATACTTTTGTCCATTCCAGTTAACAATAATTATGGTTACCATGGACGTGTTCAAATGAATCCCCCTGAATAGAACGCCTTCGTAACGGATTCGTGCTATTTATTGTTATTTTAAGTTCAAGATTTTGTTCCTGCCAAACGCATTATCTATTATCAAAAGAAAACGCTTCACTTAGAGAATGGCAAATAAGCTATACCAGGATTAAACTTAGACTTGAAGTTGACTACCCTTACCCTTCAAGATACAAGAGCTTTGCTGTTACAGCCTTAGGCATTAAAAGACCAGGTCATGATACTTAAAATATTCAAAAATCATTGCAAAAAATGATTTCAATGTGATGACAATGACACTATCCACTGGTGAACCTCAATTTTAAGGGTTAAAACTCGTATTTTTAGATTTAGCACATAACGGGCACTTCTGAGAAACGTGTCGTAAGCTTCGTAATAAATCATTTAAAACCGTGAGAATTTTTTTAACGTACAAACTCTATTATCGATTATTGATATATCATAACTATCAAATATTATCTGGAGAAAAAAAGTGGCAGTGAACGCTTCACAAAAAAAGCCCTTGGCATCAAAAATCAAAAATGCAGCTGCGCCTTACCGTTTTTCGATACAGCGCCTTAAATATAGAAAAATTGAGGAAACCCAAAAAGAGATACTGGAAACTTTTGATCCAAATGAAAAGAAAATAATCGTTTTCTTCACTCCAGGTAAAGACATCATCACAGGCGGTTTGCTGTCAATCGCGTCACTTTATGAAGAAACCAGAAAACTAAGAAAAATTCACGGTGCAGAAACTTTTTTGTGTTCCCTTCCGGGTGAACCCTCACTACTGAAGTATACAAAATTTAAGAATACCCTTAACATTTTGAATTTTTCTCAGATTCTTAAATATTTTAAAATTGAAGATTTACAGTTGCATGTTCCTGAATACGCAGTTTGCTACCTGTCAAAGTATCTTTCCAGAAAAGACCGCTCACTGTTGAAAAAAATTCCCAATCTGAAAATTAACATTTTACTTCAAAATATTGAAGTAATGCCCAGTGCTGAAGCAATCCAAGAGTTAGGTGTTCTGGGGAAATTAACTTGCACTACAGCGCATCAAAACTATTCAACAATAGAGCAAAGAAACAAACTTGGTTGTTCACTCCACAAATTTTCAACATATGTTAGCCCTGAACAGTACAATGCAAAGAAGTATTCTGAGAAGGAAGAGTTAATGGTTGTCTCTCCTGACCCTCACCCAAGAAAAGAAGAAATACTTGATCTTATCAGGAAAGCGAAACCCCATTTAAAAATTCAAATCATTCAAGGACTAACATATGAAGCCTTCAAAGAAACAATTTCAAGAGCTAAGTGGGCACTAACTTTCGGTGAAGGTTTAGACAATTATTTTATTGAAACAATTTTCAGTGGAGGCATTAGCTTTAGTGTTTACAATCAACAATTCTTTACGTTAGACTTTAAGCCCTTACAAACAGTTTACTTTGACTATGACGTGTTAAAAGAAAACATAATAAAAGATATTGAAAAACTGGATAACGAGGCAGCCTACAATAATTACCAAAAAACCCAGTTTGAACTCTGCGCTAAACATTACCGTTACAATGAATACGTAAAAAACCTCGAACTATTTTACCGCGGTGAATACACTTATAAATAATTTACGAACATCCAAGTAAAACATAGAAGCTAAAGTTGACTAAAATGGACAAAAAAAATGTGCTGATATTTCCAGGTGGAACAGAAATTGGACTTGAAATATGGCGTTCCCTAAAAGACAGCAAAGATATTTCGCTGTTTTCGGCAGGAAGTAACGTCTCAAATCATGGCCCTTTTGTCTTCAAAAAACATTTCATCATTCCAGATGTCCACGAAAACAATTGGATTGAAAAACTGGCAGAAATTTGCCAAACAAACCATATCGATTATATTTTTCCGGCGCATGATGATGTGATTGTAGCTTTAGCAGAAAATTCAGAAAAAATTAAGGCAAAAATAGTTTCTTCGCCTCTGAAAACTTGTTTGATTTCTAGGTCAAAAAGTAAAACTTACGAGCAGCTTAATGGTGTATTGCCTGTTCCAAGACTGTTCAAACAACTCTCAGAAGTAGAGTCTTTTCCAGTTTTTGTTAAACCTGACAAAGGGCAAGGATCTTTAGATGCCGAAAAAGTCAATGATGCTAAATCCCTTAAAGCATTGATTGATAACAATCCAAACTTGATTATATTGGAATATTTGAGTGGCAGAGAGTATACTGTTGATTGCTTTACTGACAGAGAAAAAGGGTTACTGTTTTGTCAAGGCAGAGAACGCATAAGAACTAAAAGCGGCATTTCAATGAGCAGTAAACCTGTTGATAAGCAAACCAATGAGGTTTTTGTAAATTACGCTGAAAAGATTTCTCAAAAAATCGAATTTCATGGTGCATGGTTTTTCCAAGTTAAAATCTCTGAGACCGGCGAGTATAAACTATTAGAGATAGCGCCAAGAATCAGTGGAACAATGGCGACAAGCAGAGTTTTAGGAGTCAATTTTGCTGCTCTTAGCATTTACGAAGTTGAAAGAGTTAACGTAGTAATAATGACTAATAATGCCGAAGTGCAGATTGATCGTGCGTTAACGAACAGGTATTTGCATAACATCAAGTATGAAAAAGTCTATGTAGATTTAGATGACACATTAATAATCAGCAATAAAGTTAATTGCGAATTGGTTAAATTTTTGTATGAAAGCATAAACAAAGGCTGCAAAATAATTCTGATCACTAAAAACGTTTTGGGAGACAATGTGGGTCCCTTTCTAAAACAATTTAGGCTTGACAGCTTATTTGACAAGGTCATTTGCCTCAAAAAGACACAATCAAAAGCAGACTTTATTGAAGAGGCAGGCTCAATTTTCATAGATGACAGCTTTAGTGAACGCAAAAGTGTCTATGAAAAAATAGGCATTCCAACATTTGATTGTAGTATGCTTGAATTGCTATTCGATGATAGAGTGTAGCAACGCTTCAAAAGAACTCGTAAAAAGCAGGAAATACATACGCTTAAATTCTTCTTCAACAAAGAGACGGATAAGTTCGATTAACCCGAGGCTTGAAAAGTATTATACCAGTAACACGATCCTACTTGCCCCCTCTTGAAAAATACGTAGAATACCTGAAAAAAATCTGGGAAACCCATTGGTTAACTAATGATGCTCAATATGCTCAACTACTTGCTAAAAAACTTGAAGAATACCTAAAAACAGAAAAACTCGTGCTAATGAATAATGGCACTTTAACTATTCAAACCATAATAAAAGCCTTGGACTTAAAAGGTGAAGTAATAACTACACCATTCACTTTTGCTGCAACAACTAACGCGTTACTTTGGGAAGGTCTAACACCAGTTTTCGCTGATATTGATCCTAAAACTTACAACATTGACCCAAATGATGTAGAAAAAAAGATAACAAATAAAACAAGCGCAATTTTAGCTGTCCACGTTTACGGAAATCCATGTGACGTAAAAGTCTTGCAAGAAATTGCCGATAAACACAACTTGAAACTAATTTACGATGCCGCACACGCATTTGGCGTTGAATACAAAAATAAGCCGATAACAGATTTTGGTGACGCGTCAACGCTTAGTTTTCATGCAACAAAAGTTTTTAACACAATTGAAGGCGGAGCCGTCATAGCCAAAGACCCAAAAGTAATTGAAAAACTTTCATTGATGAGAAATCATGGAATAAAATCGGAAGAACAAGTTATTCTTCCGGGAACTAACGCTAAAATGAGCGAGTTCCACGCGATTATGGGTCTTTTAAATCTTGAAAAGATAGACGAAATAATCGAGTTACGACACTTGCTTTACAATAGTTATGTAGAAAAACTGGAAAAAGTGGATAACATATCTTTCCAAGAAATTACAGCGTCAAAGCATAATTACAGTTATATGCCAATTCTGCTCGAGAGCCAAAAATCAAGAGACAACTTGTACTCCATGTTACTTGAGAAAAATGTTAAATCGCGAAAGTATTTTTACCCATTAACCGCTAACTTTGATTATTTCAAAGGACAAAACCTTGTAGAGAAATATCGATTAATCAAAGCTGACAGCATCGCGAACAGAATCCTATGCTTACCTTTGTATCCTGACCTTACAATGGAATCTGTGAATGAAATCTGCGGATACATTTCAAAATATTTAGGCAACCTCTAGACGCCGTTATGTTTGAACCTATTTTATAGGAAAATTATTACGTAAGAGCATGGAATTATAATCGAGTCTGCACGTTTAGAGGATTAACAGTTTGACCGATGCCCTGCCATTAGAAACCAAGAACAAACAAGAACCAATCAGGCTACGTCTAGACGTTGACTACGCCTACCCATCACGAAAGAAAAGTTTTGTTTGCACAGCCTTAGGCATAAAGCATCACGGAAAACATTACCTGAAAAACTCAAAAATCATTGCTAAAATGATTAACGAATCAAAACGAGACATCCAAGCAGTCTGGTTCTTTACGCCCTTCACAATACCAGACAAAGAACTGCTTGCTTTACTAACACCCGACAAACACGAAGTTGGGTTACACGTAGCAACCAACCCATACCGTGAAATGGAAAACCTCGAAAAAGCTACTGGCAGAAAACTGAATTATTACACAGTTCACGGAACAGAACGTTTACTTGGCAGAATCGTTTGGCACAGAAAATTAAGTCAAGCAAAAGTACCTATGCCTGAAGATTTTCCGCTTAAATCCTATTATGTGTATCATCACCTCGGTCTAGATGTTATAGCTCACACCTGCTCAGTGGAAGAAGCGGTTAAACAAACCGAGGAATCCATCGCCAAAGGCGACGTTATACTGATTCATCCTGAATGGCTACTTCAAAGGGGAAAACATAACCCCCGAGGGCCATATTATGAACCGCTAAAGAGGCTTTTAGAGGTTGACAGCGATCTTGACTATTTTGTGGTAAGAAAAAAAGGCTTTTTTAACCTGGCCGAAATAGTGGACGTTTTTGCTTACCTGAAACGTGTTAACCCCACTGAACAGTTCATTTCAAAAGTCAAAGACCGCGACGCAGACGTTTTCACATTCATTGAACGAACATGGTGTGATT
>JAWRIR010000101.1:0-37166 GCA_040268405.1 Thermoproteota archaeon
AAGTGAAACCGCTGACGGCAGAGGCAGAACCCGTCAAGAAGCATTTGCAAGGCTTGCCCGACTGGTTTGCGCCGACACTGAAATGCTAACCGAAAAAGAACTCACAACAATAGCCCAACACATTTACGAAAAACAAGTCCAACAAGTCACAACAGGCTTAAGCCAAGTATACAAAAACGCCAAAAAGACTGCCTCAACCACGCTGCCTGTTTTGGTTGCCGGTTTAGGAAAAGACTTTCTTGCCCACAAAGCTGCAGAAAGAGTTGGAGCTGACGTTGTGATGGATTTGGGTGACTTGTTGCCAAAGGGCGTTTCGTTGGCTGTTCCAGCAGTTGGCGTAGCATTAATGACGGCTAAAAAAATTGAAGGCGAAAAACAGTGACCCTTACAGTTGTAAAAGTTGGCGGTAGTCTTTCCCAGAGCCCTGAAAAGTTAAGAGCTTTATGTCAAAAGTTAAGCCAACTTGCTGAAAAACATCAACTAGCTGTGGTTCCCGGCGGCGGCATGTTCGCTGACTGCGTCCGTGAAGCAGATAAACGGTTTTCCTTGTCGGCAACTGCGGCGCATCGTATGGCGATACTTGGCATGGATCAATACGGTTTGCTTCTGGCAGATTTAATTCCTAACTGTGAAGTAGTAAACAGTTTAGAAGAAACCAAAAAAACTGAGACACGTCGGTTGACTTTGTTTTTGCCCTCACAGTTCATGTTTTCGAATGATAATTTACCGAATTCTTGGACTGTAACCTCTGATTCCATTGCTGCATACATTGCAGGTAAGTTGGATGCTCAAAAATTGGTGCTGGTTAAGGATATTGACGGCATATTCAGTGACGACCCTAAGAAGAACCCGAATGTAAAAATGCTCGAGCACTTAACAGTTAAAAAGTTTTTAGAGTTGAACGGGAAAACCTGTGTTGATGCTTACTTGCCTATACTGCTTGAAAATCTTAAACTTGAATGCTACATAGTGAACGGGTTATACCCTGAACGCGTTGAATCAGTTTTAATTGGGCAAATGACTGTTGGCACGGTAATTTCGCCTTGAATTCTTTATAAGAGATTGCTGCTTTTTGGTTTGTTATGGAATCGTCTTCTTTAGTGGCTGTTGTAAAAGGTACACGTGCTCATGAACCAGTTTTCAAGGCGCTTGACTTGGTCGACTACAAGAAAGTTTTAGCAGGCTACAGCACTGTACTGATTAAGGTTAATTTTATTGTTGACAAAACATGGGACACAGGCGCAACCACTGACCCCATTGTTGTGGAAGCCATTATCCTGAAGCTCAAAGAGTTGCCGGTAAGAATTATTGTGGTTGAATCTGACGCTTCCATGACTAACGCGGACAAGGCTTTTGAAGCTACAGGCATGAAAGACATGTGCATCCGTAACGGAGTGGAATGGCTAAACCTAAGACATGTAAAAGACAAGGTAAAGCTCGAAATCAAAGACGGCGAAACCCTAAAAGACATAACTGTGCCCAAGCTCGTAACTGAATCCGCAGTAATCAGTGCTGCCAAATTGAAAACCCACATGGCAACCACCGTCACTTTAGGCATGAAAAACATGTTCGGTCTTTTGCCTGACAAGCTAAAAATGAAGTATCACGCCAAAGGCATAAGCGACGTAATCGTGGACATAAACAGTGTCCTTAAATCCAAATTAACTGTTGTTGACGGGTTTGTTGGCATGGAAGGACGTGGACCATCCGATGGCACTCCAGTGCAAATGGATTTGATCGTGGCTGGAACAGACCCAGTAGCAACCGACGCAGCTTGCTGCAGAATCATAGGCATTGACCCAACACAAGTTAAGCATATCCGAAAGGCTGCAGCAAAGGGCATAGGCAAGATTGAATCAGAAATAGTCGGTGAAACAATCGAGTCAGTAGCCAGACCATTTAAGAAAGCCAAAATCCGATAAATACACCCGCCTATTTGCCGCCTATTTGGATCCTAATAGAAACTATATGCTGAAACCTATAGGGGGTAGGTCGTAATGGCTGAAAATCCACTCAAAAGCATGTTAAAACTCGGTTGTTTGGATTTTGTTGATTTTTGGAGCATTTTTAAGGTGGTTGCTGAAAGGGTTTATTAACCCAATTAGTGACTTACTGCGTTTGGTGTAAAAAAATGGTACACAATATGTTCCTTATTGAAGAAGACGAAGAATACGGCGACGACGACTGCGATTGTGACTGTGACTGCGAAGACTGCGAGGACGAGTAAACCCGCAACTAATGCGTGGTAACCCTTCCTTTTTTCCATACAAACTTGTTTTTACCATTTTATTCTAAGAATTGCTCTAGATACTCTGTTACTTGTGCGTATGCTTCTGCGTCTTCGGGTCCAAATCGGCTGCCGTTGCGGTCACATTTGATTAAGGCTTCGCCATCATTTTCCCCGACTGACTCGTTGTATTTTATTCTGTAAACAAGTTTGCTAACCACACCGTTTTGCACTTGGAAAGTCAGCAAGGGGAAATTGACTCCGGGGAAGTACACGTCATATTTTTCGCCTGCACGTTTTTCAATCCTGAAGTCTTTGCGTTCTTCCAAACCCAACAGGCTGTCAAGCAGATTGCCTTTGTACTGTGGAAAACCTGCTTGCACTTCCTGGTCAGACTTTCTTTTTATCTCAGCAATCTTTTCATCAAGCACATAAGCATCCCAAAGTTCAATACCGACATTTTCAGCGTCAAATCTTGCCTGCTCAGAAAATGCTGTTGTCGCCAAAACAATCACGTTTTCGCATTGGTAGATACGTTTTGCCTGTTGAGCAATCAAAACAACGGTTTCAGAAACAACACAGGTTTTGGGGAATTTGCGTGCTAAAACCGCTGTTTTGGAGCCATTTCTGGTGGCGATGTAGTCGACGCCAAGTATTGTTTGGATTTTTTCGGGGTGTATGTCGTAGCCTGATTCCTGCAGGAGCCATTTTGTAAAGTTTTCAAACTCTTTAGTTGATAGGCTTTCAATGGAGTAAACAGTTTCTTTTGTTTGCTTGGTGTCTACCTGTTTTTCGGTGATGTTTTTGATTATCTTCTGTTCTGCCTTGCCTGCTGTTTGAAGGTATTCTTTTTCTATTCGTTCAGCGAGGACTTCTGCTTTGTCAAGAGGCAATCTTAGTTCGTCTTGTAGTAATTCTACTACGTCAAAGTTTGGGTGATCCATGATTTTCTGTAAAATGCCATTAAATTTTACCTGATGCATAACTGTCTGCTTCCTATTGTTTGGTTTTTCCTGCGTGTTTGGGGCATAGTTGATGTTTAAACTCGTCAGTGTAAGACAAATTATCTTTGGAGTAAACTTTTCCACTACCGCATACGTCACAGAATCCGTAGTGCTGGATGCATATGCTTGAGTTGTCATGGCTGCATTTGAATTCGAGCAGGCGACTGTGGCGTTTTCCACAAACAGAGCAAACAAATCCTGAACCCTGCTCAATATACTCGTTTAGAGTGTCATCAAAGGATAACCCGGCTTTTTTGGAGTAAACCTTCCCAGAGTCGATGGATTGTTTGATGCAATTTCCGCACACGTATTGACTGTCTTGGGTTGCGTAGCCTTCGGTGAAGATTTTTTTGCATGTTGGGCATGTGACTTCAATAGGTTGGTTCAAACCCAATGTTAAAGCTGAATGGATTTCGGCTTCGTTATCAAGAATCATGTCAAACTTGACTTTGCAAGTGTTAATGACCATTAAATTGATGAGTTTTACCGATATGTTGGTCAAGTAGGATTCTTCTTCCTTTTTCAGCAGCGTCATGTAATTGTTTTGCCACTTCAAAGGATCAAAATCGTGCTTGCGAGAAAGAATCTGTTCTCGACGCTCTTGCTTGAGTCGTTTCTCAAAAGCTCTCAGCTTAGCCTTTTTCTCCCTACTAAGCGGTAAATCAAAAAGCGCCACCTTCTCGCGAAGAAGCCCCTCCAACTTTTCATCAGCAACCATTTTAAGCTGGTCAAACAGGTCAGGCTTAACTTTACCCTTACCATCCAAAACCGCTAAACTTTTGTCTATGGCAAAGTTGCCTTCGCCAAAACTTGCAACTTCTACAATGTTGGCTTTTTCATCAAGCAGAATAGTGATGATTTCCTCATTTTTTGGTCTCAGTTTGTTGTAGAAGATGACTGAGAAGTAGAATTGGAAGTATCGTGTTGGTTCTTGTTTGCCGATTTTTACTTGACTGATTTTGCCGCAGTTAATCTGGTGATGGCAGGGTTGAGGTTTGACGCATACGCTGATTTCTTTTTGTCCAACAGTGACTTTGTCGCAGTCAATGCAGGCAAACGTGGCGTCTTTGAAGTGCCGTTTTACCTCTGTTGGCATGTCTTCTTTAGGTGCGAGTTGGATTTGGCATGGCACCCCGTTTTCTTGGCATTCTCTTAGGACTTGCTGGAAAGCTGGGCTTCCCGGAGCGATGAGCGGTACCTTTTTTTCACGTCCAACAGCTGGGTGATAAGTGTATTCTTCTTCTGACTGGTCCGGGTAAGTTACATAGATGATTTCATTTTTGAACGTGATTTTGCCGTCTTTTGCTTTGACGTAGGCTTCAAAGAAATCTTCAAAGTTTGTTTCGCTCAATCAATTACTCCCTGTGTAAATTCTTCTGCTAATTCTTGGCTTTCCCTTGAAGTGTTTAGGTTGTTGGCTAGTTTTTCCAGTTCCTTTTGGATGTCTAAGCGTGAATTGCTTCGCAGCAATATTTCTGCAATGGTTTTTTGGATATCTTGGTCGCCTTCTTTGAGTTCGGCAAGTACTGTTTCCATTTTGCCAATAGTCATAGTGAACAACTCGATCTTCTGGTACAAAATGTGGAGAACGTAATCGTCGATTGTGTCTTTAACGGCAAGGTTGAAGACGGTAACGTCTCGGTCTTGTTTGAACCGGTGGATTCTGCCGATACGTTGCTCAATTTTCATGGGGTTCCAGTGCAAGTCGAAGTTGAACATCATGGCGCAGTTTTGCAGGTTAAGACCTTCAGCCGCCGCATCTGTTGCGATCAAGTAGCGAATTTCTCCTTTCTTGAACGCTTCAATAGTGGAATCTCTTTCAATTTGGTTCATATCGCCCAAGTAAACTTCTGCTCTGCCAAACTCTTGGTCAATCATTTCTTTAATCTTGCGTGCAGTAATCTTTCGCAGACAGAAAATCAACGCTTGCTCCTTAGGTGTCTCGTTTAAAATGCTTCTCAATAGGTCCATTTTGGCGCTTTTAACTTTTTTTGCCATTTCGATAAGCTTGTCTGTAGCTTCCTTTTCCATGGGGAAACGTTGCTGTCTCTTTTTCAACGACTCAATCGAGGCTGAGGGTGAACTGGAGAAGGATTGTTGAAGTGTGATAGCTTGGAAAACCAAGATTGCGTTGCTTTGGGATTCGCTGATTTTTCGATTGGGGTTTTCAGCGATTAAGGTTTCAATGGTTTTGAATTTGTTCTGGCTGACTGCTCGCAGGTACTCGGTTGCTTGGTCTATAAATTCGCGTTCATAATCGTTAGCTTCAAGCGTTCTGGACTCAACAATACGTTTAGTAAATGGAATGCCCGTCTGTTCACGTCGAGTACGGCACATCATATCCCTAAGTGTCCGTTTAAGCACAGGTGCTTCTTCCTGTCTTACAACACGGCTTCTTGAGTCCTCTGCAAACCGGGAAATAAATGCGCGTTCGCTATCCAAAACCCCCGGCTGAATTAAATCAACTATGCTATAAAGGTCAGTTAGTTTGTTGCAAAGTGGCGTGGCAGTAAGCATTAGGAAATGGTTTTTCCGAAGGTTTCCAAGGCACCCGCGGCCTTTGCTGTGAGTGTTACGGAAAGCGTGAGCTTCATCTACCACAATTAGGTCCCAAGTTCGGCTTGCAAGCTCTTCAAACTTTCTGGGCAACAAACTGTGTGAACAGATTATTTTGTCGTCAGCTTTAAGGTTGACCCGTTCGCCTGGATAGTTGGCTATGAAAAAGTTTTCCCCAAATTTTTCAGCCATTTCTGATTTCCATTGTGAAAGCAAGCTTTTTGGGGAAATAATCAAGATTGAATTGATTTCGCCTCGTAAAACCAGTTCTTTAATGATTAAGCCTGCTTCAATGGTTTTACCGAGACCTACTTCATCAGCCAAAATCGCGTTACCATTCATCTCGTTAATTACTTGAAGTGCTGTTTGCATCTGAAAATTGTAGGGCACCAATTTGGTTCTAATGGCGTCCAAAGCGATTAGGTGATCTATTTTGCCTGTGTTTTTAATTTGTAAGGCTTCAAGGTTTAACTTGAATTTTTCGTAAGATGAATAATTGTTTGCCGTGACCAGCTTTTTGATGTTAAAAGGGTCAGAGTATGTGCAAGTGTAGCGATGTTTGACTTTTTTGCCTGCCGAATTTTCTTCTTCAAAATCGCAAATAACGCTTTTTTCGTCAGCTTTGCTGTTCGAGACCGCGTTTTTCTTGTTTTTTCTTGTTTTTTCTAACGATTTTTCGGGGCTAATTACGTTCGAGCTGGTGAAGGTTGGTTCAATGTTTAAAGGTTTAGAGTTTTTAGGGTTTTCAGACAAGCGTATCGCGGTTTTTACTTTATCTCAGGGTATAAAAACATAAAGTTTCAGAAAAACGATTTTCCGCAAGGTAACCTATCAAATTAAGCTTGATGATAATGTAAGAAACTGGTGAAACCTAACAAAAACGGTCTAAAACGGAACAGTTGATTTCTTTTTTATGCCCATAGTTAGACTTAACTTTAAGTGGAATTATGCATTAGATTAAGTTGGAGTTATTGGTCTATTGGTTAAGAAGAAAAGGGACAGCGTTGAAGTTACTGAGGCAGAAACTTTTACGTCTTATAACGATAAGTTACGGGAAAAATATGGTGATAACTGGTTAGGTAAAGGTAAATGTACTGGGCTTGAGTTTAAACGTTGGCTAGCTCTGCGAGATAACAAAACCGAAATTCCCTAAAACCTTTGTAGTGCAAAAAGAAAGTTACTCTTAGACGCCTCTTTTGCAGGCAGTATAACTGTTTTTTTTTTTGAGTAGTCTATATTCAGGTATTCTTGAACATTTTTTGGTTCGAAAATAGTTGCCGTAAACTGAATTTTTATCGTGTTTTGAGATTGTAGATAAAATTTAAATGTAAAATTTTGGGTTTGATGAATTGAGCAGAAAGAAGAAGGCGCTTGATTTACCTGCGCTTACTCGTCCACTTCTCTCAAGAAGGGTTTGGATAGTTATTTTTCTAAAAAATCCTGCGTCAGCTATTTTGTGGTTGATTTTTTATTGGGCAAAAATCGTGACAAGATTGGTTTGTTGGCTGCGATTTTAGAAGCAGCAAATTCTGGAGCCCCAAAAACGAGAATCATGATTAATGCAAACCTAAGCTTCAAGCTTTTAGAGAAATATTTGGGGCTATCGCTGCAACTGGGTTACATTGAACTCGAAGGTTCAAAATATAAGGTTACCAAACAAGGACGTATTTTTTTATTCCGTTACAAGCGTTTTGTACGCCAGCATGATTTAGTTCAAAAGTCGCTTCAAAATTTAGCTGATGAAAGAGCAGTTTTAGATTACTTGTGTAGAAAAAATCAAATTAACGCTTAATCTCCATGGAAGGGTGCTATTGAAAAGATTCTCAACCGTAATTGTAGCTGTACTCATTTTTTGCTTGGTCATGTCTAACTTATACCTTGTAGTGTGCCAGACTGATGTCGTGCCTGAAAAAATACGGCAAGCCACCGATGCTACTTCATCAGCATTTGCAGAACTATACAAGGCTGAAAATTACGGAGCTAACATTACGGAGTTAATAGACCGATTGAACAAGGCTGCTGATCTCCTGACAGAAGCAGAAAACGCACATAACTCAGGCGATGACCAATTAGCTTCAGAGTATGCTTTATCTGTCATTTCTATAACCAAACAAGCAATAATCGATGCTCGAGATGCACAGAAAACCGCGCTTATCCAAAGTAAAAGCAATATCTGCTATTCTGTCGTTTTTGCTATTATTGGCTGTTCTTCGGTTATTTTTGTTTTATTTCTTTGTTGGCGTTTGGTAAAGAATCATTACATTGCTAATATGCTAAACTCCACGCCTGAGGTGAAGGACCATTAAGCTCTCAGATTATAGAAAAATGTTTTTTGTAGCTGCATTTATCTGCATTTTGCTGTTCTCTTCATTTCTTCTAATTCAGATTGTTAAATTGCCCTCGGAAAAGTTTTCAGAGTTATACTTGCTGGGTCCACAACAAATGGCGCAAGACCTACCCTTCAACATAATGCCGGGCAAAAACTACACGATATATCTTGGTGTTGGCAACCACTTAGACTCCACTTTATACTATTGTTGTTACGTAAAAATCCGAAATCAAACAGAACCTTCAGCAAACGAAACGATTTCAAGCACGTTAACGCCCGTCTATACCTATCGAACACTACTAAAAAATGGTGCAACTTGTGTTGTACCGTTAACCTTCTCTTTTTCAGACGTTTCCTTTTCCAGCGATCAATCGATACTTGAAGCCTTAACAATTAATAATGTCCGAGTGAATGTAGCCAAAATAGCCCTGTTCGATCAAGAAAACAGTGGCTATTATTATCAAATATTTGTAGAACTATGGGCTTTTAATCCTGAATCTCGAATTTCAGAATATCAAAAAAGGGCAGTCTATTTTTGGCTCAATGCAACTTCAAGCGTTTAAGAAACACGTAACCTATTAAAATAAAAACTTGTTTTCCTTTTAGGGTTGTTAGCAAACTTGATTATTGCTGGTGTTTCTTTGTTTGATGTCTCGGTAGTCGTTTCCGTTTATTCCATTGAACGCGCAAATGACGTGATCAACTGTATAGAATCACTAAAAAAACAAACTATGCAACCAAAAGAAATCATTGTTGTTTTAGATCCTGATAAAGACTTGTTGGATTATTACCGGAAAAGGTTAGATTCCTCTGTTAAGTTGTTAGTGAGCGATAAATTCGGTTTATCATCCGCAAGGAATATGGGTATCAGAAACTGTGACTCTCAAATAATAGCTTTTATTGATGATGATGCTTTTGCAGACCCACAATGGCTTAGTAGGCTTGTAAGCAACTTTTCAGACCCACAAGTTATTGGTGTCGGCGGTGCTATTATGCCTGTTTGGCCAAGTAAAAATCCCGGTTGGTTTCCTGAAGAATTGTACTGGATTGTTGGTTGCTCCTACAAGGGTCTCCCAACAAAAAAAGCGCCAATCCGAAATCCAATCGGTTGCAACATGGCTTTTAGGCGTCTTATTTTTGAAGAAGCAGGTTATTTCAGCACACGTGTGGGTAGAGTTGGCGATGTGTTAATGGGTCATGATGACACAGAATTTGGCATCCGTTCAATAAGCAAGTTGCCAAACAAAGTAATAATTTATGATCCTCACGCCGTGGTTTATCATAGAGTATCCAAAAATCGAGTAAATCTTAGCTATGTGCTTAAGCGGTCTTATTATGAAGGCTTTTCTAAAGCCTTTGTTTCAAACAGCAAAAAGAACAAAACTGTTTTGAGGACAGAAAAAAGGTATTTGCGCAATCTGGTTCTAGATTCGCCTCAAATGTTGTTACGTGCCAATGTGCAAAATGGGCCTTCACGTTGTGGGACGCTTTGGATTGCAACAGCCATGGTCTTTATAGGGTATCTTGTTGGGTCAAAATTCAACTGACCTATATGCTGTATTTGTTGTATTTTTATGGTTCTACAACTTATCTGAGCGGTGACTAATGATTTCTGTAACTAAGACTGCAAGGAAAACTAAAATCCTTGTGATCAATCTTTCAAACCCTTTAAGTCATGGGGGGGCAGCCATAGCTGTTTCTCTCATGAAAAACTTGGCGGTCATCTCTGAAGCTGAGGTTTCTTTGATGGCTACCCGCGATTTTGATGTTTCTATTTACACGCAAAATTATGGATTTAACTCTGAACTTTTTATAAAACACACTTGGTTTAGGAGTAGAAAATCCACTATTGCAACGTTGTTTGCTTCGATGGGTCCTGCAGCGCGGGCATATTTTTCTTGTGTTTGGTTCAATTTATTTTCTAAAATAAGTTCTAAAGGAACTGACATTTACCATGATTATGATATTGTGCTGGATTTAAGCTCTGACTCTCTGAACGAATATTACGGTTTGGTTTACCCTTTGTTTTCTCTTTTCCAGTTGGATTTAATGTTGCTATCTAAAAAGAAAATAGTTGTTTGTCCTGCATCTATTGGTCCTTTCAAGAATCGTGTTATGAAACGTTTGGTTGGTCGAGTACTTTCCAAGACCAATTTGGTTATCGCCCGTGAAGAAACAACTCTGGACTTCTTGCGGGAAATTGGTGTAACTGAACGTAAGCTACATTTTGCTGCTGATTTAGCTTTTCTTTTTGAACCAGTCTCAAAGGACCGTGCAGTCGAGATTGTTTCTTCTCTTGGAATTCTTTTTGGTGGTCGTCCCTTAATTGGTGTAGCACCAAGTAGTGAGATTTTTAGATATTGCTTCAATAATATCGCTGAACCTCAAAGGAAATATGAAAAATACGTGCGGTTGATGACCGAGGTAACTGATTTTATTGTTGAAACGTTAGGTGCTGATGTTATACTTATTCCGCATTTTGTCTTTCCTAACGAGTTCATAAAGAATGACACTATAGCAAGCCAAGATATTTACAGTCAATTAAAAAATAAAACACGCGTACGCATTCTTTCGAATGATTTCCGCGCAGATGAAGTCAAAGGTGTAATAGCGATTTGTGAAATGGTTGTTTCCTGTCGAATGCATGCTGCAATTGCTGCAACGAGTTCAGCTGTTCCAACAGTGGCTTTGTCTTTTGGACATAAATTTCATAGTATCTTAGGCAAGATGATGGGGCAGGATCGTTGTATCGTTAAAACTGAAGCTGATTATTTGACAGTTCTAACTAATCTCCAGCAAATAGTCTGCTACACTTGGGACAACCGGTTTTTAATACGAGAGGAATTGAATCAAAAACGTTTGGCAGCAAAAGAAAAGGCGTTATCTAGTTTCATCAAGGTTAAGGCGCTTCTTTAGCAGTCAGATCAACGCAACTACGCTGGAGGATATCACAATCAGCCAAATTTTTTACAAAACTGTGGAATCCGTTGTTAAAAGGGGCTTATGTACTGGTTGTGGTACATGTGTTGGCATTTGTCCTAACTCAGCGATTTGTATTGAAATAAATCATCAAAAAGAAATCTACCAGCCGAGAGTTGACTCATCAAAATGTGTCCGATGCAACATGTGCTATCGAGTTTGTCCCGGGGAAGAAGTTAACTTTAAGCAGTTAAGTCAAAATCACACAAAACAACCTGATAATGTTTTGCTTGGAAATTATGTTGATTGCTACGTTGGTTACTCAACAGACTGTACTGTTAGGTTTAACGCTTCTTCAGGTGGCGTTATTAGTCAATTGTTGATTTCTGCCTTAGAAGCCGGTTTGATTGATGGTACATTGATTACACGAATGGATAAAAACAAGCCTTTAAAACCTGAACCATTTATTGCGCGTACCCGTCAAGAAATTTTAGATGCGGCTAAGTCAAAGTATTGTCCTGTGCCTTTGAATATTGCCTTTAAACAGGTTCTATCTGCTGATGGACAATATGCCTATGTTGGGCTTCCTTGTCATATTCATGGTTTGAGAAAAGCCCAGCAACTAAACGAAAAACTTCGAAAACGTATCATTTTAACTATCGGCATCTTCTGTTCACACAATGACAGTTTTGGCTCAACACGATACATGCTGAATCGGTTGAAGGTACCTCCTTTTGATGTAGCTGCAATTAATTATCGCGGGCAAGGTTGGCCAGGTGTTTTTAGTGTTATACGAAAATCTGGCGTTACTATAAGCTGTTCATATCCTGATTGGATTAGAGTTCATGAATATTGTTTTTTTACTCCAGACCGATGTTTGCTTTGTTGTGACCATACTGCCGAGTTAGCTGACCTTTCAGTTGGTGATTCTTGGTTGCCTGAATTCTATAAAGATCGCAGCGGTACATCAATCTTCATATCTCGAAATAACATTGGAGAAAAGTTTCTTCAGTTAGCTCAGGAAAAGGGGCAGATAAAATATTCAAGCATAAATTCAAAGAGTGTAGTTAAATCCCAAGGAAATGTGCGTTTTAAGAAAAACGGTTTTTCCGTCAGAAGCTTCATCTTTAGAACCCAAAAGAAAAGTGTTCCTCGATATGATATTCCGCTTCCTAAGAGTGAGCTAGTCGAAATTCCACGTTCCCTTATAATTTTCGTAAACCGCCTAGTAGCTTCTAAACTTTATTCCAGCCAAAATATTGATCGCCTAATTTCTATACAATTAGTTTTAAAAAAATTGTATGCCACTTCTACTTCTTCTGTGCACTAATGTTTACAAGAAATCATAGAAACAGAGGTAAACTTTTGCTCAATCGCCTTAAAAATAATAGTCACGTAGTCAGCGGCGCTATGCTTACAGTGGCTTTTTTTTTATGGGTACTTTCTTGTTTCCAAACGAAAACTGCCTTATTAAGTGAAAGAATAACGGGTGATTTGACTCCTCTGGGATTATTTTCGATTCTATCGCCTGCTTTCTTTATGGCTTTTTCTATTCTTATTGCAAGCTTTTTAATTACTCTACTTTTTACTAAAAAAAATCGGTTACCGCTTTTTATTATCCAAACATTGCTTTTAATTTTCTTTTTAAATTTTACGCCTACATTTGTTGAGGGAACCGCACGTTTTACAACTAGTTATCTCAATTATCAAGCAACAGATTACATTATTCAAACAGGACACTTAGACCCTGGTTCAATTTGGATTCATAATTGGCCCAGTTTTAGTATTATTATAAGTGCTTTTGCTCAACTAACAGGCATTCCGGGCCAGAGTATACTACAGATTTATCCTACAATTATTACTTTTTTTATTTTTATCGTATTATTGGTTTTTTTTAAAACAGTTTTTGATGATTGTAACCTAACTTGGTTGTCTATTTGGTTTGTGTTGCTCGGTAACTGGGTTGGTCAAGAATATTTTAGTATGCAAAGTCTCGCTTTTGTGTTTGTCATAATTGTTTTGTTCATGCTTTTTAAAAGTATGAAACAAAAAGTCCCATTAAGAAATTCCGTGTTATTACTTATGTTGTTGGTCTTTTTTGTTGTAAGTAGCCACTTGCTGTCCTCATTGGCAATATTTAGTGTAATCTTGGTTCTATTCTTATCAAAAAGCTTCACACGATTTACCCTAATGGCGTCTGTTGGAGCTCTTGTAGCTGTTTGGACAATTTTTAATGCGCTGTCTTACTTCGCTAAGAGCCTGCCTTACACACTTGGTCAAGCCCTAAATTTTACATTTATTTTTTCAACAAATTTGACAAACAGAATGGGTGGGGATTTAGGGCATGTTATTACAACGGAAGTTCGTTTAATTTACTCTTTAGCAATGTTGACTTTTGCTTTGGTAGGTATCCTTTCAGTTAGCCATAAAATGACTGTAACTGATAAACGTATTTTGTATGTTCTCTTAGGTTTTATTCTTCTTATTTTCGCGTTTGCTTATGGCGGCGAGTTATTCATGCGGTTTTTCATGTTTAGCTTAATACCTTTATCCTATTTTGCATCGAAAGCCCTTTTGAAACATAAACGGTTGCTTTTTGTCGGCGTTTTTTTCTTTGTCATATTTGCGCCCCCATTTGTTATGATTGCTCATTATGGTAATGAAGTGATCGATTACGTGCCTCTTAGTGAGACCGTAGGCGCTCAGTTCCTATATGCCTCAACCGTCGGTGGTCAAGTTGTGGGTGGTTCGATGCGACCTGGTGACTTTCGTGATTTAACTTATCGGCTAAATTATGAGGAAGTTAGCTTAAGAGACCTTTATCTTAATAATAGATCCAATTCGCTTTTTACTCAACCACATGATCCATATTCCCAACGATTTCTATGTTTATCCTATGAAACTGGCGTTTTTTTCTCATCTTATATGGGTGATTCACAGTTTTCTTCAAGTATTCACCAAAATCTCAGCCAATCCATTAGCTATAATCTAGTTTACTCAAATCCCTCTTTTGAAATATATAATTCAAAACCTTTGAATTAAATTGATGAATTATTGTCGATGTTTACAACAAAGGTATAGACTAATCTGGTGGACCGTTACTGTTTAGGCGATTTGTTCATTTCTTAACTGGTTGATTTGCCAACCATTATTTGGTATGCAGGTTTGCCTTCACCAGTTGCGCTGTCTGCACAAATGTTGGCGAAACTCTGGGAATTTGCGTCTTGAACGGTGCTGTCTGTCCATTGCCAGGCTAAACAACCCTGAATAGGTAAAGTTGCAAATAAATCTAACATTTTTTGGTAGGCGGTTGCTTGCTGTGTTTGGTCATTTGTTGCGAAGTAGCCAAATTCAGTTATCCATACTTGTTTGCCGCTTTGTGAACTGTCTATAACATTTGCTTTTGTCATGCTTAGCCAACTTGCATCAAGTTGTGGATAGCTTGAAGGATACACATTAAAACTAACAAAATCAACAGCACTAAATAGTCTGCTGTCCATCTTCCAGTCATCTGTGAAAATATTTTTAATATGTGGGTTTCCATCCCATCCAGTATATTGTTTAACGTTGCAGAATCGTATAGTGACTGGTCTTCCATCCTCAGCTTTGACAGTGTTGGACAAGTCTTGGAATAATGTTATGAAATTTTCTTTTTGAGTTTGTCCGTTACTTGTTTTAAAATCATGTTCACTTGATGTTCTACCCCAATACCAAGGCTCGTTTAGAACTGCCCAAGCCCAAATACCTGGTGTACCTGCTAAATAGGTAGTTGTGTGTTTAACCATGTTGATGTATGCTTGTCTCATTTCAGGGCTTCTTACTATGGCTAACCCAATATTTTTACCAGAAACTGGATCGATAACATAGTCGGGTGTGCACCATGGGCTGTCATCGCCCCATAATGTGTGGAATGTAACTAGTACTTTGATGCCGTATTGATTGGCGATTGTGATGACGTGTTTTATGTTGTCTAAGAATGCGTCATTATAGTTTCCTTTTGTGTTGCCTTCGAGATGATACCAGTAAAGGCTTAGACTTATTGTGCTGATTCCATCTTTTTGGAACTTGGAAAAATCTCTGTTAAGAATTGCATCTGTAGTGTATTTTGTGGAGTATTCATGATAAGTTGACATGTAGTTAACACCTACTTGAAATTTGAATGTGTTGATAGAATTGTTTGGTGATGGTTGCACTGTGGGTGTGGGGCTTGGGGTTTGAGTTGGCGTGGGTGTTGAGGTTATAGTTGGTTTAGGTGTAGCTGTTGGTGTTGGTTGTTGTATTTTCCACTTGAAGATTCTTTCAGGAGTTATAGTTATTTGTTGGTCCAGATTGCTAAGCACGCTTGTACTGCCAACTGTTTTGAATTTTTCAGATTCTTGTATGCCGTTTTCAGTTGGTCTTTCCATCGTGAGAACGGTTGCTGTCAACATTAAACCAATAGCTAAGATTGCTGTCAAAAAATAGTTTATTTTGTTTTTCTTTTTAGGTTTATCATTTTGGTTGACGGTCATTTCACTTCACGTTCATCTGGTGGTTGATGAATGAGTCGTTTCGATCTCATAACAAGGGTGTTGAAGGGTCTTTCACATTTTGCGATTTACTGCCAACGACTCAATGTTTGTGTGGGTCGCTTGACGGCCAACAATTTGTAAACTAAACAACCCTGTGAGAGGTTATAGCTTTATGTTCAAGCCCGAAAAGCTGTTAAATTCTATATTATTACTACTTGGAACAGTGTTGACCATACTATCTGGCTTTTGTTTTTCATCATTTTTAGCTATTGTCGGAATAACACTGATTTTTTGGGGAGCCATCCTTTACTATGTTAAACCAACAAAACAAGTACCGTTTTCTTTCGTCGCTGCCTCAAGCGACTCAAGCACAGACAATATTAACAAGGTTTTATCAGAGATAAATGTTGTCCGAAAGGGTTATTATTTGCCACCAAAAAGCCTCCAAGGCACGGATTCTTCACTTGTGTTTATCCCAAAGTATTCCGTCCCTTCGTTTCCAGCGGGCAACGAAATAACAGATGGTTTATTCACATCAAAAAAGGATGGTTTACTATTAACCCCGCCTGGTTATGGTCTTTCAAGAATTATGGAGCAAAAGTTTGGGCAATCGTTTTCAAAAATAGATGTGCCCTCCCTTAGAAGACAACTGCCAAAATTGCTTGTAGAAGACTTAGAACTTGTAGAAAACGTTTGCATCCACTCAAATGATGATGTTCTGCTGTTTGAAATACGGGGTAGCATTTTTATTGATGAGTGTGTTCAGGTTCAAAAATGTTCTAGCGTACATTCTGCAGTAGGTTGTCTTTTAAGCAGTTCTTTGGCGTGTGTACTGGCAAAAGTGACCGGAAAAGTAGTAACGATAAAAAAAGAAGTTATTGTGGATAAAACAACAATGATTGAGTATCAACTTATTGAGGTATAACATGGCACTGCCTCCATTAGTATTCACAGATTTCAGTCTTCTTTTTGCAGTAGGAACGATAGTACTGCTGCTTACGGCTGAATTGTCCTCGCCCTATTATGGTCATACAAACTTTACAGTAAACAGAAGAAAGCTAAAAGATGCGGCTTATGCAACAGGAATAATTTTTCTCATAACTGCTTGTGTAACCATAGTTCAAATACTTCTAAAATAAGTGTGACTGATTAGATAATGACAACGCAGCAAGTAATAACCAATCAAACAGTTGACCAAGTTAGAGACTACATTACATTAGTCATAACAATAATTAAACCGACTACTACCCAAGAGCTAATACAACATATTAAGCAAAAATTCGTGCTGTCCAGCGAAGAAATAACTGTGTTACTTCTTCAGTTGGAGTCAGAAAACAAAATCAGTTTTGCCAAAAAAAACTTCAAAACTTTGCCAGTCACTCTAAAAAGCTATGTTTTCTCCTCATCGGCAACTTGGTTTTGGTTAACTTTAGTTATTGCTTCATTAACTATGCTTGCAGTTTTTATTATCCCCGAAACTGCTTATCCATTGACTTATCTGCGTCAAGTGATGGGTGCATTGTTTGTTGGTTTTATTCCTGGTTTTGTATTTCTGAAAATGCTTTACCCCACCAAAGTGCCAGTGGATTTGTCATCAAAAAGTGCAGGCGCTTTGGAACGTTTAATCCTGAGTGTCAGCCTAAGCATTGTACTTGTAGCTGTTGATGGCTTAATTCTCAACAATACCGTTTTTGGCATATCTTTAGTCCCCATAACACTAACTCTGTTTATCATCACGTTAATTTTTGCGTTTGTAGGTGTTATCAGGTCATACGAAGAACAGCTCACAAAAAATAAAAAAATTTTTACTAAAAATGACTTCTAGCAGAACAGCAATAGTGGAACATGTCTGTACTGACGTTTTGAACAATAAGGATTGTTTGACAAACTTTTCCATATTGTATTAAATAAAATTGGCAAGTTACCGTACAATCAAGAATGGCTTGCTAAAAATCAATCAGTTATTGAAAGGTTTGATGCGTATGGTATTTGATGCAGGTGAATCTACACATTTCTCATCCCCTTTTAGCGCCAAGCATACGCTGAATCAATCTGCGGTTAACCTCAAAGTTGGAGTGGCCATTCCTGCTCTTAATGAAGAAAAAAACATAGGTTATGTCCTAAATGCTCTCAACAGTTTCGGATATGATAACATCCTGGTTATTGATGGGTTGTCAAAAGACGGTACTTTAAGGGTTGCTTCTGAAAAGGGTGCCAAGATTGTTCTTCAAGATGGGCGTGGCAAGGGTCAAGCAATACGGCAAGTTTTAAGCAAAAGCTACTTGGATGCTGATATGCTGATTTTAATGGATGCTGATGGTTCAATGTCTCCTGAAGAGGTTCCTAGGTATGTTGAAGCCCTGTATAGAGGTGCAGATGTTGCAAAAGGGTCCAGGTTCTTGAAGGGTGGTGGAACCGAAGATATGAGCTTTTTACGTAAGGTGGGCAATAATTTAATGACTTCAACTGTCAATCTTTTTTTTGCTTCCAAATATACTGATCTTTGCTACGGGTTTGTTGGGTTAAGTCGAAAAGCAGTACAAGTCTTGGCACCTGTTCTTGAATCTAACAATTTTGAAATTGAAACAGAACTTTTTATAAAAGCAAAAAAATTGGGTTTAAATATTGTCGAGGTCCCCAGTTGGGAATGCAAGCGAAGAAATGGAAAATCAAAGTTGCATTCTTTTAGGGATGGCGTCCAAATTTTTAAAACTATTGCCTTTGCTTCATTTAAATTGTAATAAATGTTAGAAATAATAGAAAACTTGTTCAATTTTTTCATAGCGCTTAAAATATCATCGGTAAGGTGTCAATTAATAGTTGGAAGGATATAAAAAATGGTCAACAAAAAAATTTGCTTGATATCTCTGCTTTCTTTGCTGTTTTCTATGTCTGTTGTTTGCTTTGTTCCCGCGTGTTCAGCCTCAACCATTACGCGATTTGACAGTGCAAATGCAGAAGGCGACTTAATTGATGTATATGTTGTCGGCGATGCAGTATACGCTAAAGCAGTAGGGCTAACCCCTGGAGCCACCTATATAATTAGCGTTGTTCCAGATGTAGCCGAATGGTCAGATGGACAAACGATTCCAGCTTCATTGACAACACCTGTAACTGTTACAGACGATGACGGCGACTTTATAGTACAGGTTTGGGATTCAGCCCAGACGGGTCAATACGATATTGTTGCAGATCAAAACGGTGATGGCATTTACACACCAGGACTTGACAGGGTGGACAATGATGATGTAGGTCTAGAAGTAGACACTTCTGGTTTTCTTGTTGTTCCAGAATATGCGCTAGGTGGTCTTGCAGCTTTAGGTGCATGCTTTACTGGTTTTGTGGTGTTTAAGCGAAAAACTAGTCGAGCATAACCCCTCTTTCTTTTTTATTAATTTTTTATTACAAGCTTTTTTGTTGTTACTTACTATTTTCTTAGCTGTGGGTTGAGTAATGCTTTCCTCTTCAGGGTAATCAATAATCTTTTGAGTGATTAACATGCAGGTTATAAAGAAAAATGAAATATTAGATAGGCACGGAATAATTATTGTTGCAAAAATTATTGCTCTTGTAGTTGTTATTGTAGCCTTTTACTTTCAAGATTTAATTTTAGTTTTCGGCGATGCTTTAAGCGATGAAGCAACTTATCATATTTTGGCTATACCTTTTCTATTTGTCTATCTGTTATATCGCAAACGTTCGCTTCTTAATGCTGCGTTGAGACAAGGTCCCCCAAATGTGCGTCCTTTTTTCTTCAAAAATTTTTGGTTAATGGCTGGTTTATTGCTGGTTGCTATTTCAGTTTTTGCTTACTGGTTTGGCTCCTACACTTTTACTCCGTTGCTTTACCATATGGTTACTTTGCCTATTTTTACTGCTGGTTTGCTTCTTATTTTGTTTGATGGTCAGACCCTTAAGCAACTGGCTTTTCCGGTGCTGTTTTTGTTCTTTTTAGCGCCTCCTCCTACAGAAGTGCTGTATAGTGTTGGGTCAACCCTTTCTGATGTTAGTGCCCATGCTTCAAATGCAATAGTGAACGCTTTTGGTGTTGTTTCAACAATTTCAAGCCAATATGGTAGTCCCGTAATTACAATAACGCGCCCCGATCAAACATTTATGGCTTTTAGCATTGACGTGGCCTGTTCAGGTGTTTACAGTCTCATTGGTTTTGTAGTTTTCGCCTGTTTTATTGCATACATTTCCCGTGGCAAATTGTGGAGTAAACTTGCTATTTTGATTGCCGGTATTCCACTTATTGTGGCATTAAACATTATTCGTATTTCGACAATACTTGCTATCGGTAACAGTTACGGTGACGCTTTGGCACTTGAAGTCTTTCATTCAATTGGGGCTACCGTTCTGATGTTTATGGGTACATTGATACTTCTTGCAACCACAGAAAAATTCGTTAAAACTCCCAAAACTCTTCCCTGCTTTAGATGTAGTTTTAATTCAACTGATCAAAACTGCCCTGATTGTGGTCGAGTAATCCGGCAAGAATCTATTAATTGGACGAAATTTGATTTTGTAAAAATTGGTTGCATAATACTTGCTGTTTTTTTACTAGTTGGTATTCAAGCACCTGTGTTTGCGTTAACCGAAGGGCCTGCTCAAATAATAACCCAAACTGCTACAGGTGTTCAAGTAAACACAGAAACATATCCTCTTCCAAAAATTTCAGGTTACACCTTAAGCTTTGTTTATCGTGACGCTGCTTTTGAAGAGTTGGCTCATCAAGATGCCTCATTAATTTATGCCTATGTTCCTGTAAATGGCTCAAAACCTACGATTTATGTTGCATTAGAAATTGCAGCTACAACGGGTGCTCTTCATCGTTGGGAAACTTGCTTAGTAAACTATCCTCTTAGTGAAGGATTAAAACCTAAAGTAAACTCGCTTGACCTACGGGATGTGCAAATTCAAGATAATCCTCCAATTGCTGCCCGATTTTTCGCATTTGAATATACAAGCACAAACAAGACTCAGGCTGTAATCTATTGGTACACTACAGCAACTTTTAGTAGTGATAATGGAACCCAAACAAGGCATGTTAAACTAAGTTTAATTGCTTATCCGAAATCAGCGGCTGATGTTAGAGAATTTGAAACAATGCTGTTGTCTGTGGCTAAATCTGTAAGTAGTTATTGGGAGCCGACAAGAACTTGGACTGCAGTAGCTTTGGTACTTAGTCAAAACGGTTTGAGTCTTTCAGCAGTTGCCCTTATTCTTTTAATTGGTTTGCTATTTTATCGTTTTTTCCTTTACAATCAAGAGAAGAGCTCTCTTAGAATATTTTATGGTAAATTGTCCAAACAGAAACAGGATTTGATTAAAGCAGTAAAAACTGCAGAGGCTCACGGTAACTCAACAACGAGTGGAATTGGTTTAGAATTGGATAAAATAACTCATCATGAAAATGATAAAAAAAGGCTTGAAACTGAGTTAGATGAGTTTGAACACGCTGGCTTGATCAAAAAAGTGCTCATAAACAAAAATGACAAGCCCTTTCTTGTATGGAAAGTAAACGTGCCTGACACTTATCCTTCTTAGGATATGCGTAAACAATTTGATTTTTTGGAGGTGAAACATTGAATTTTAAAAAATACTTATTAGTTTTTAGTGCTGTTGCTACTGTTGTACTACTGTTAACGTCATTTGCTAATGCTGCAGCGATTGTCGAAATCTCTGTGGAAAAACCTGTTATAACTTCAGAAGAAAGTCAAACTTTAACAGCGACTGTAAACCACAAAGGAACTGGTGTAATCTTTGTTGTTCAACCAGACCCTACTGGTCAATCTTGGCTTGACTATTTGAATGCTCACCCCTATCTAAAAGTGATTTGGAATAGAATTCCCGAAAGTATTCGAAACGAGATAAATGACGAAATTGGTACATCAATTGTCTCATATGCCTTGGTAGACTTCAATAATTACGGTGGCGGATCAAAGACTTTATCCTTCCCTGAAAACTTTACCGAGCTTACTGGTCAACCAAGCACAGTCACACATGGCGAATACAAAGTGCTTTTCGCTTATCTTTCAACTGAACACGGTTGTTGCTGCTATAAGTACAAGCTCAGCTTTGACTGCACACAATGGTTCTACCTGCCCGAATCCCCATTAGGCTCAGCAATGGCAATTCTTACACCCTTTCTAGCTCTCGCAGCAGTGGTCAGTTATAAAAAAACTAAGCACTTCAACTTTTAGCTTTGTTGCTTGGTTTTTAATCCTTTTTTCTTCTTTTTTTTAAACTATTTTTTGTCTTATTGAAAAGTAGTTTTAACGACTCTTTCTTGATAAGCAATCTCTTAAGCAGTAGTAAATAAGAAGAATGGCGCCGCTGAAAGGACTCGAACCTTTGACCTACTGATTAACAGTCAGTCGCACTACCGAGCTATGCAACAGCGGCAACGCCTGATTCTAATCCACACTCAATTTCATCAAGGTATTTAAGCATAACCATCTGCGCATCAAAGAGTAAAAAGAAAATATGCGTTAATCTACCTCTGCTATTGGGTAGCCAGAATTTGTTCTCCTTTTTTTGTGAAAGTAATTAACCCTAATTGCTTAAAGAAATCCAGTTGGTCATCTACTTCGCCGCCTTCTACAAGTTTGCCATTTATGATTCTGAAAAAGAAAACCATTGGCATAACTATTTTGTTTCCTGTTGGGGGCAATGGAACCCCGAAAAGTGTCCATTGTCCTGTATGTGTTCCAGTAGCTTTTACACGAACCCAAACCCATTCTCCTTCTGCTATAATGTCTTCAATTGTTTCGTGCCAATCAGGAAAACCCTTGAATGCCATAGTAAATAACTGTTTGAATTCTTCACGTCCTTGTTGCTTGTGGGTGTGGTCAACATAGTTTGTGTCTACTAGTATGTCAAACAAATTCAAATCGCGTTTATTGTATGCGTCAATAAATTTACGGATCACAGCTTTATTTTCTTCTTGCGATACCATAAAAAATCATCTATTTTTATTTTTAGTTTAATCCAATTTAAGATTTGTTAACTTAAGGTACCCTGATTGCTGTAGTTTGTTTAGGCGCTATTCTATTTGTCTTACTTTGTACCTTGCAAGGGCTGCAAAACCCTTGTAAAATTCTCGCATCAGTTGGTTATACCACTTGCCTTTGAAAGTCCAATCGATCAAGTTATCGACCCACTTGAAATCGTGCTCAGCGCATTGAATCATCAATTCTCGGTGTAGCTTATTCATTTTAGTGTCCTTAAACCAGTCTTCATCTTTCAAACGACCAAGAGGAACAAAAAACAGCGGTACAATCAAGCTGCGCATTCCTTTTAGGTCATCCATCAACTCTTGAGTTTTAACGATGTCGTCCTCTGTTTCTTCAGGTAACCCCACAATCAAAGTCCCTGCTGGCACCAAATTATTATCATGCATTAACCCCATTCCTTCAACCACCACCTCATGCCAGTCATCCGCCTTAAACGGGTGTGCCTTTGTGGGCATAATTTTTTTTGCAATCTCGGGTGAACCCGTTTCGATGCCGATTTCAACGCCCCACCAATCCTGTCTTTTAAGAATAATCTCTGAGAGTTCATGAAACAATTTGGGGTTGGCGGCTACCGCGGCTAATGAACAGTGGCTCCAGCTGACGCTATCGCACCTTCTAATTATTCTGTTGTGCAGTTCAATAATTTTTTCAGGGTTCGGAGTTGTTGTGTTTGATCCATAAAGCATCACGTCTTCTGCATGCATGCATGCGCCTGTAACGTAGCCTGATTTAAGGTTGACCGCTAATTCCTGTTCAACTTTTTCTATGGGATACCAACGTAGCGGTCGTAGGGTAACATTGCAGAATTGGCAGCCCCTGCAGCACCCGCGTCCAATCTCAATTAACCCGTTAATTGAGGGTCCAATAATGTTGGGTATTTCATCTATTTTCGGCGTTTCTCCTACGCCTACCTCGTAACGAGTTGGAAGGTCTTCACCGTTTAATGCAGAATTAACAATTTTGCCAATGACTTTTTCTCCTTCGCCTTCGACAACGCAGTCAATTCCAAAATCTTTGATGGCTTTTTCTCTGTATTTGAATTGCCACGCACCTGGTCCGCCGACGATTATTTTTAATCCATTGTTTTTTGCTTTTCTAATTTCAGGATCATACATTAGTTGTTCAAAATATTTTGCAAGGAATGGTTCTTTTTTGAAAAGAGCTGATAGTGTGCTTGATGCTGGTCCCAAACCGAAGGGGTCCATAATATGAATTCCTAGGATTTTTGCGTCTTTTAGATTCTCTTTTAGGTTATTTGGGCTTACTATGGAAACATTGAAGCCTTCTTTTACAAGTTGGGCTTCAGTTTTTCTTAACCCGTAAGGTGCAGTTTGGGGTGAGCCCGTTTTATTTGTTTTTAATGGTGGAAAAAATAGGTAGCTAAACAACCAATCTGGGATAAAGTTTGGAGGCGCACAGGTTCCGAAACCTAAAAACTCATTGCTATGATAATCGCTCATTAACGTCTTGTCGGCAGTAAGAAGTATCTCCGTTATTTTCCTTCTTCCTCCTCAGCCGTGGTTCCTTTTTGAAGAAGCAACCGAGTAAAAGTCTAGTCTGTTGGAAGAAAGAAATAAATGTATTGTTGTATGTTTGAACTGTAATCGGCTAGCTTATAGTTTACATTGTTGCTAATTGATTGAGTGAACGTTAAGGGAACCATATTTTATGTCAATATTCAAAATCGCTTATTTTACATTATTTACAAGACTTTTTGCTTTTTACTAGAAAAATGTATATGAAGGATTACGTTGAAATTATTCAAAAGACCACCAGAGAAGGGATTATTACTGAAAAAAATGACTGAGTTTAGATGGCACGGCAGAGGCGGTCAAGGCGCTTGGACAGCCAGCGAATTATTGGCAAGGACAGCACTTGACGAGGGCAAGTACATCCAGTCTTTCCCAGAATTTGGGCCTGAACGAATGGGTGCCCCCGTGACTGCTTTCACCAGAATCAGCACCGAACCAATCAGGTTACATTGTGCAGTCTATGATCCAGACGTTGTAATAGTGCTGGATAATACGTTACTGAAAACTGTGCCTGTAACAGCAGGATTAAACCGTGACGATGATTGTTTAATCATTAACTCAAGCGAGGAACCCGCAGCATTAAAACAAACTTTGCGTGTATCCAAAGGCAAGATTTGGACGGTACCTGCAACAGAAATTGCCTTGAGAATCTTAGGTGCTCCAATAACTAACACTGCGTTGCTTGGTGTTGTAGCTAAAGCCACAGGAATAGTCTCTTTAGAAGGCATTGAGAAAACTTTGAAGGGACGCTTCAGACCAGAACTAGCAGAGAAAAACTTTGCAGTAGTTCAAGAAGCCTATAAGGAGGCAAAATTTGAATGAGCAGACAAGAAAAAGGTTGGAAAGACTTAAGCATGGCTGCAGTTTCGCCAAAATCAAGCCTCGGCTTTTTGACTGGCGACTGGAAAACTTACATGCCTGTACGTGACTTAGAAAAATGTGTTACCTGCTTAACATGTGTAATGCTTTGTCCTGAAGGAGCAATCCGTTGGAGACCTGAACTTGGAAAAATCGAATTTGACCTCGGTTTCTGTAAAGGCTGCGGTATATGCGCTAACGAATGCCCAACCAAAGCAATCAGCATGAAAATGCCTGAAAAGGAGGAATAAAAGTGACCCAATTAATCAAGAAAGAAACTTTAGCATTAAACGGTGACGAAGCAGTCGCGTTGGCAGCAAAACAATCAGACGTTGACGTTGTCGCTGCTTACCCAATTACGCCACAAACAATAATTGTCGAAAAATTCAGTGAATACGTCGCAAATGGCGAAGTACAAACACAATTCGTTTGTACCGAATCAGAACACAGCGCCATGACTGCTTGCATTGCAGCATCAGCAACTGGTGTCAGAACATTTACTGCAAGCGCCTCAGCAGGTTTAGCTTTAATGCATGAAATGCTTTTCGTTGCTTCAGGTGCACGTACACCAATCGTTATGGCAATTGCTAACCGTGCATTATCTGCGCCTCTTAACATTCACGGTGACCAGTCAGACAGTATGGCTGAACGTGATTCAGGTTGGATTCAACTTTACGCTGAAAACGCTCAAGAAGCCTATGATACTGTCATTCAGGCATTCAAGATTGCCGAACACCTCGACGTTTCTTTACCTGTTATTGTTGGTATTGACGGTTTCACAATCAGTCACACACTTGAAAATGTTGATGTGCTTCTTGATGAGGATGTGAAAAAGTTTGTTGGTGAAAGACAACTGCCGCTTGTGTTAAGTCACGAAGGCAAAATGGTTCCTTACAAGCTTGACCCAAAAAATCCAATGACAATCGGCGCTAACGCTTTACCAAATAATTACTTTGAATTTAAACGTCAACAAGAAGAAGCAATGCATAACGCCTTGAAACAAATACAAGCAGTCAACACAGAATACGCAAACCTAACTGGTCGAAGCTACGGCAACGGTTTAATCGAAAAATACCAAACTGACGATGCAGAATTAATCGTGGTTTGCATCGGCGCAACTTCGGGAACATTAAAAGTGGTTGTTGACGAGTTAAGGCAAGAAGGCGTTAAAGCAGGATTACTTCGTTTACGTGCGTTCAGACCTTTACCAGTCGAAGACCTTCGAAATGCATTGAAAAACGCCAAAGCCATCGCAGTGATGGATAAAAGCATGAGTTTCGGCGGTTTCGGCGGTGCAGTCTTCCATGAAATCCGACACGTAATGTACGACATGCCGACACACATCCCAGTTGTAAACTACATTTACGGTTTAGGTGGCAGAGACGCAAGCGCACCAGACTTACGAAAAATCTTCGACGAACTATCTCGTGTAGCCAAGAACGGAAAAGCCGATACACTTGTGCATTATTTCGGATTAAGGGAGTAAATGGAGGAAAACAATAATGACAACACAAGAATGGAAATTCACAGCAAAAGATATTGCATTAAAACCTGACCTGTTTCTTCCTGGTCACAGAGCATGTGCCGGATGTGGACCAGCTTCTGTGCTGCGCTTAATAATGAAAGCTACTCGTGGACCAACAATTGTTACTGAAGCAACTGGCTGCATGGAAGTCGTTTCATCAATATACCCCTACACGTCTTGGGCGCTGCCTTGGCTTCACACTGCCTTTGAAAATGCTGCAGCGAACGCTTCCGGAATTGAAGCAGCATTAAGAGCAATGAAAACCAAAGACCCTTCAAGAGAGCACATTGACGTTATTGCACTTGCCGGTGACGGTGGAACATACGACATTGGCTTGCAAGCATTGTCAGGCGCTATTGAACGCGGCCATGACTTCCTGTTCGTGCTTTACGATAATGAAGGTTACATGAACACTGGCATTCAAAGAAGCGGTGGAACACCAACTGGTGCAGCAACAACTACAACTCCCGCTGGCAAAGTTATCCCTGGCAAACTGGAAAAGAAGAAGTCAATCACTGAAATCATTTTAGCTCATGAACTCGAATATGTCGCAACCGCTACACCATACTACTGGAAAGATATGCTAACCAAAGTCCGCAAAGGCTTAGAAGTTGAAGGACCAGCATTCCTGCACGTCTTTGCACCCTGTCCACGCGGTTGGAGAACTGACCCATCAAAAACCATGTCATACTCCAAACTCTCTGTTGAAACATGCGTTTTCCCAATCTGGGAAGCAGTCAACGGTAAACGTGTACTTTCAACACCAAGCAAAGTGATGGCTTTAGCACCTCAAAAGAAGAAGCCCGTAACAGACTATCTTGCAGGGCAAGGGCGCTTCCGTCACCTGTTTAAACCAGAAAACAAGCACGTAGTTGACCAGATTCAACAGGTGACTGATGAACGCTGGCAAAAACTGCTTAAACAGTGCGAGTAAGCCTAAACCTTTTTCTTCTCTTTTTTAGTATTCTCTTTTTTGTTGAGTGAACTGTTTTGCGTTTAGCTTTGCTTACGGATGACTGCATGGCGGCTTACATGGAAATCGTACAGCTAGATTATGCTGATTACTACTTCTTCATTTATGATGTGCTGCTGCAGAGGGAACGCACCAAAGTTTGGCTTGCAATTGAAAACTCTGAAATTGTTGGCTTAATGCTGATTTACAACGACAATATGGTTCAACTGCGAGGCAGTCCCAACGCTGTAGGTTTTCTTTTAAGTTCACTTAACCTTGAAAACGTTGATGTTCAGGCGCCCTCTGACTGTGAAGATGTGCTTCTTGCAAAGTTTCCAGTTTACAAAACTAAAGAAAACATTACGCTTCTGCGACTGGAAAAAGGTACTGAAAACCTCAAGTTTATTGTTGAACCCGAAAGATTAGCGGCTGAAAACGCTGATGAACTTGCTCAACTGATGCGTGAAAGCTACCCGTTAATGTGGAACGATATGACTGCCGAAAAAGTAAAAGTCCTGATAAGCCCCAAAGAAACAGTAATGCTTGGTATCCGGCAGGAGGGGCGGTTGGTGGCTTTTGGTTCAGCAATGCTAACGCCCAATACCAGTATTGTTTGCTGGCTTGGAACTTCTGAATTGCACAGGAAGCAGGGTTACTGTACTTCAATAATTTCAAAACTGGTGCAGGAAGGCTTGAAAGTCGCTGATTTCATGGCTATTCACGTTTTGGACGATAATTCCATTGCTCGGCGGATTTATGAGGCCGTCGGGTTTAGGCCATACAAGTCTTATGTGCTGTTAAGGACCTAAATTTATCTGCTTCTTGTGACTGTAAAAGTGCAATCACAAATTTTTATCTGTATTCTTAAGTGAAATGTATTTGCCGAAAAGAAACGTGTCGTTTGGCAGATGAAACAGCTACCAAGTATGGCTCTGTTTAGTCTTGCACCATGGGGCTTAGGCTCCCAAAAGTGTACTTCTATACATCCTACAAGGAAAATGGAGTATTCTGCCGAACGGCACCTGAACTGATTTTTGAGACATCAACTTTTTTCTGGGGCAGATACGCTTTTTTGTGCCAAGCTCTTTTTCAGCTGCAAACAAATTTTAAAAGAGAAAAAGCCTCCTATCTGCTCCACACTTATTTCAGACATATTTTAGGCTTTAATTTGGCTGGTTTTTACCTACCCCCTATAGGTTTTTGCATAGAACTGCTATTAGGATCCTAATAGGCTCCAAATAGGTTGGTAGAAAAACCAGTTGAACATGTCTTTTATTTACCGTTACGAGAAAATATCAAGTGTACTTTTTTTTATTTGGGTTGATTTTTGGTGTCTGTGAGCAAATCAATTGAATCATTAGAAAAGTTACTTTTATTTCTTAAAATAATAAAAATGGTGCTGCCACATTTTGTCTATGACAGCCGTTTAACGATTGAGCTGTTTAATCTGCTTTCTTTAAGCGAAATGCAATAAGGAAAACAACAATTACTGCGGCTATTCCACAAGCTACGATAATCAAGACTGTTTGGCTCGAAAAAGGGCTGTTTTCTATTTGCTCCTCTGAAGGTGTTGGCGTTTCTAGTTCTGTTGGCGTTGGTGTAGAGTTGATTGTTTCTGTTTGTGATGGTGTCGCTGAAGGGGAAGGGGTTGATGTGGTTTCAGGGGTTGGCGAGTTTACTTTAAAGCTAACAGTGTAAGTGGTCTGTTTTGCTTCAACAATTGTGCCAGTAAGTAAAATGGTTAAAAAAACAAGCGTCATTGAAACAAAAATAGCTTTTTTTATCTTTTTCATGCTTTTTCTCTCTTCATAAAGTATTAAGAATTACTGGTTTGCTGTCAGCTTAAGAGCTTTATTTCAAAAACCGTTTAGTTTTCAGTTATACGGATACGCCTCAACCTCTAATACGTTCTCAAACTTTTCAAGGCTCAAATCAGTCTCAACCTTGCAATCTACCGTTTTCAACTGGTTGGGCAATAAATCAAAAAAGTTGTCCTCAAAAGCAACCTTGAAAGCTTCACATTTCAAATGCACCGCTTTAGCGTACACGTTTGAGGCAAGAGTTACCTCGAATTTTCCAACGTCAATTTTGCGGACGGCAGTTTGTATTTGGGGTTTGGGAAGTTTTAGTTCTTTAGGTTCCCTGAATGTCCGCGTATCCATGAAAACCGTTTTACCGCCGCCCTCTAAAATTACCGTAAAAATGCAGTCATCAAGCAAAGGCAACTCATCACATCCCACTTCTAAAACCAGTTGCGATGTAAAAGCGTCTGGGTGCAGTGTCTTTTTGATTTCATGAAGGATTTTGCCGTTGAACCTCATAACTTGAAAAGTAAACTCCAAATCTGCTTGTTTGCCCGTTTCGTTAACAACATAACAAGTTACCTTGTCTTCTCTTATTATCAGGGGAGCGATGACTGGTTTAAAGTGGCGTTTAACTAAGTAGTATGCGGCTTTAGGGTTTATCCCGTAATCGATTAGGCTCCAACTGATTACTGGCCAACAATCATTAAGTTGCCAAATAAGGCATCCACTGGTTTTGAACATGCGGCTCCTCCAATGTATAATCGCTGTTTTGAGTGCATCACCTTGGTTAAGTTGACTACAAAGAACAAACAACCGTAAGTCATCAGGAACTGGATAATGCACTGCCAAAAGCGCACGCAGAATTTCCAAGCCCCCTGTCTGTTTTTCGTGAGCTTTGAAAGCCTGCGAGTAAGGCGTCAAATCTGCTTCTTCAAGGTATGCCCTTAGCAAAGCCATGGTTGGGGGCGCTTGCCAACCGAACTCTGAAATAAATCGTCCATTATCATTTAGGTATGCTGGGTAATCGATGCCTTGGCTCCAGACTTCCCAATTGTGTCTGTCGCCTTCATGTCTGCCGCTCGCATCTTCGCCACCAAACGGAGAGCTTGGACGGTATGGGCGTGTAGGGTCCAGAAATTTGGACACTTGAAGTAGTAGGTGTTCATAGATTTCTGAGCCGTAAAGGCGTTCGACTTTGTCGCGTGTTCGCCAGAGTATGTTGTGTAACCATTGGTTTTCGTTGTTGCCGCACCAAACTATTATGGAGGGGTGTCCTCGTAGGCGTAGGACGGCTTCCATTGCTTCTCTTTCAGCTTCACGGAGGAACCATTCTTCTTCAGGGTAACCAGCACAGACATACATGAAGTCTTGCCAAACCATGATGCCCATCCAATCGCATAAGCTGTAGAAAGAGTCGTCCTCATACACTCCACCTCCCCAAACTCGTAGCATATTAAAATTTGCTTCTGCTGCCAAAGTTAACAGTTTAAAGTACTGTTCATAATTGACTTTAGGCAAAAATGAGTCAGCAGGAACCCAGTTTGCTCCTTTACAGAAAACGTTTTGACCGTTAATTCGGAAAATGAATGTTTTTCCTTCATCGTCTGGCTCCTCGATAAGTTCAATTTTTCGTATGCCAACCTTAACGCTAACATCCTCAAGCAACTCACTTTCGGAACATAACTCAACGATAGCGTCATACAGGTTAGGCTCTCCGTAACCTCTTGGCCACCACAAATGCGGCTCCTCAACATCTACTGTACATTCAGCAAAGTTCCTGCCCGCCTTGACCTTCACCTCAATTTCTTGTTTGATGTTTGAACCAAAACCTACCAAAGCAAACTTAACTTTCACTGGGGCTTCTTTGATAGCGTGAATTTCAGCCATTATCTTGATTTTTGCTTTCTCCTTGGAAACTTCGATGGGTAAGCCTGCAACGTAACCCAACCGTGCAGTGTTATAAGCGACAACTTTTGCTTCTCGCCAAATTCCAGAAGTCGGTAGTGTTGGTCCCCAATCCCAACCAAACGAGTATTGGGCTTTTCGCACGTAGGGTCTGGCTGAGAAGTTGTCGGAGCATAGGCAAGTGTATTTGTGTTTGTGTTTTTCTTCAAGTTCGCTGGCGACTTTGTAGATGGGTTTGAACCGGATTGCGATAATGTTTTTTCCTTCTTTAGCTACGTTTTTGATGTTGAAACGCCATGGTGTGAACATGTTGCTGGCTTCTCCAACTTTTACGTCGTTAACCCAAACAGTAGCGTAAGTGTCTAAACCGGCGAAAACCAGTTCTACCACGTCGCGGTTTATCATTTCGCTGCTCAAGTCGATTTCTTTTCGGTACCACCATTCGCTCTCGTTTACCCATTGTACTTCGCGTTCATTGGTGCCCCTAAACGGGTCAGGAATAAGCTGGTTAGCCAAAAGGTTAGTGTGTGCGGTTAAAGGGGCTTCAGCAAGCAACCAATCATCAACTATGGTGTCTACGGCGTACGCTTTTTGTTCTTCGCCGTTGCATTCTTTGAAGCCTTTAAAGCGCCAAAGTCCGCTTAAGAGAACCTCAACTGGCAAACGTGTCCCCCACATTTAAAATACTGAATTAAATTAATATTGCTAACGTACTCTATATTTAAAACAATAATTTTTTGCTGAGTAATTTCTTTAATCAAGCAATTTATTGCCTGAATTATTGTTAATTAATCGGTTTTTTGATATTGTTCAGGTTTTTTCAGCCAAAACACTTGAGTTGCGTGTATTTCGCTTTTTGGCTGTATATTCCTTGCCCCCGTTTTTCTGGGTCTTTGTGCTCAAATTCAGCCGCGCCAACAGAGCGGTTTCTAAAAAGCCCCTTGATTTGTGTCTAATAATTTTGCAGGGGCTGCATAAACCTTTAATAATTGGAAGACTGATGTGTTAACGAATTTCATATCTAAGTATAGTAAAAGAGGAAGTAATGTATGAGCAAATCCGATAAACCCCACTTAAATATTATCATTATGGGGCACGTTGACAACGGCAAATCAACAACCACCGGACACTTACTGTATCTAGCAGGCGTTATCGACCAAAGAACAATCGATGCATATCAGGCAGAAGCAGAAGCAATGGGCAAAGGCACCTTCCACTTCGCTTGGGTTCTTGACAACCTAAAGGAAGAACGTGAACGCGGTGTCACCATCGACTTACGATTCCTACAATTCCCAACTAAGAAATACAACATGACTGTTATCGATGCACCAGGCCACAGAGACTTTATCAAGAACATGATCACCGGCGCAAGCCAAGCAGATGCTGCAGTCCTCTTCAGCTCAGCCAAGAAAGGCGAGTTCGAGGCAGGTATCGGTGCAGGCGGTCAAACACGCGAGCACGCATTCTTAGCATTCACTTTAGGTATCCGCCAGTTAGTCGTTGCCATCAACAAGATGGATGACAACACAGTTAACTGGAGCAAAGATCGCTACGATGAAATGAAGAACGAAATCTCAAGAATGCTAAAAACAATCGGCTTCAAACTTGAGAAAATTAACTTCGTTCCAGTTTCAGGTTGGAAGGGTGATAACCTGGTTAAGAAAAGCGAAAACATGCCATGGTACACTGGTCCAACTTTAATGGAAGCATTCGACCTTCTCGAATTACCAGCAAAACCAACAAACAAACCACTCCGTGTTCCAGTACAAGACGTTTACACAATCACCGGTATTGGTACAGTTCCAGTTGGCAGAGTTGAAACAGGTGTCCTAAAACCAGGAACTAACCTGATCTTCATGCCATCAAACAAGACCGCTGAAGTCAAATCAATCGAAATGCACCACACAAGCATCCCAATGGCAGAACCAGGCGACAACATTGGCATGAACGTTAGAGGCATTGCCAAGAATGATGTCCACCGTGGAGACGTTGCAGGTCCAGTTGACAACCCACCAACAGTTGCAAAAGAATTCATTGGCCAAATCATCGTTATCTATCACCCAACAGCAATCGCAGCAGGATACACCCCAGTACTTCACTACCACACAGGTCAAATCGCAGTCAAATTCGTTGAATTAATCAAGAAGATTGACCCAAGAACTGGTCAAGTTTCAGAAGAACACCCAAGCTTCCTAAAGACTGGAGATGCAGCCTGGGTACGCATGGAACCACTTCACCCAATCGCAATCGAAGCATTCACTGACTTCCAAGAACTCGGCAGATTTGCAATCCGAGACATGGGCACAACCGTCGCAGCAGGCGCAGTCAAAGAAGTAACCAAGAAGGGTCCATAAACCCTTTAACCTTTTTTTAGTCTTTTTTGTTTTTATTTTAGTCAGTTTTTTTGGGTCGTAATTTAAATTATTAATAAAAACAGGGTCAGGAATTCTAGAGCCATCGAACGTTAAATTATTAAATCTGACGATTATTGACTTTTTCTGATTTTTACTGACGCAACCAGTAAACAAAACAGGCGCTTTTTCAAAAAATCAACCCAAAACACAAATAGCAATTCATTGGTTTTTCTTCAATTTGATGATTAAACAAATAAGCCAAAAAAAACAACTTTATGGTATGTTCATCCGAGAAACGACACCTTTAGACCTGAACGATATCCTGTTTGTTGAGCGGGAAGCTTTCAATAAACAAAAAGAAGCTGACCTGACAAGAAACCTGTTAGCTGACCCAACCGCTAAACCGCTCCTATCCCTTTTGGCTTATGTTGAAAATCAACCCGCAGGGCACATCCTCTTCACTAAAGCAACCATTCCCAATGCTCCAAATCTTAAGGTTTCCCTCTTAGCTCCTTTGGCAGTTGTGCCAAAATTTCAACGTCAAGGTATCGGCGGAGCACTCATCCGGAAGGGCTTAGAACTGTTGTCCACCCAAGGTGTTGACTTAGTTTTCGTGCTGGGACACCCTACTTACTATCCCCTGCACGGATTCACGCCAGCAGGTAAACTTGGTTTTGAGGCACCTTACCCAATTCCTGAAAAAGACGCGGATGCTTGGATGGTTCAAGCACTCAAACCACACGTCATCGGTTCAGTGTCGGGCAAGGTTAGTTGTAGTGATGCATTAAATGAGCCTGAACACTGGCGAGAATAATTCCACAGTTGTGACTGTGTTTGGCTAGTCACAATGATTAATATTTTTTTCACGCGCCTCTATGGTAAGGTGTGTGGATGGAAATTACAGAAACTAAAAAAGTAAGTGAGCAAGCTCGAGTAACCTCCCTGAAAGACGTGCCTATCGAGCAACGGCGAAAAGAAGCCGACAAACCATTATACTTAACCAGATACGAATAACCCTTTTCTCTTTTCAAACTTCAAAGCGTAATCAAAATAAGCCTGAAACATCGGTATGCATAGCATTGATGCATTATGTCAGGCACCGAAACCCTTGTCCCATTCATCGGCGATAAAAAGAAAGGCGAAGAACCCACAATCATCGTAGACAGCAGAGAAGCTACCAGTGCACAAAAAATCGTAAAAGGCTTAATCGAAAAAAGCGTAACAGTTAAAACACAAATGCTCGACAAAGGCGATTACATAATTTCCGAGGAATGTGCAATAGAAAGAAAAACCGTTAACGACTTCGTTTATACCCTGACACGCCGCTACCTGTTTGAACAACTTTTTCTCTTAAAAGATGTTTACCCGAAAGCTATGCTTGTCTTGGAAGGCTATTTGCCAATAATCTATAAGTACAGTAGCATTCAGCCTCAAGCCGTATGGGGTGCAATGTTCAATTTAGCAAAAAACGGCATCGCCATCGTCAATACAGGCTCACACAAAGAAACAGTTGACTTCCTGTACACCGCTGCTCGGCAGGAACAGGTTGTTGAGAAAAGAAGCGCTGTTGTTCATGCTTTTAAAAAGTGTGAAACTCTTGCGGATTCTCAAATCTATTTCGTAGCTAGCTTGCCTAACATTGGCAGGGAGAAGGCTACTGCGATTTTGGGTGCGTATCAAACACCGATTAACGCTTTGATGAATGTGGAGCATTGGTCAAAGACTGTTAACGGTTTAGGTCCTGTAATTACCAATAAGGTGAAAGAAGTTGTTTCTACACCGTATAAAGAGGCGAAACAGCAAGAGGACTGTAAAACTGAATAAATAGCGTATCTCCATAAACGATAAAAGCTTCCAGCACGTAAAATGCATTAAGCCATTGCTGGGGGCATAGCTAATAAAAAAAGTAAAATTCTTACTTACCATACTTACCATTCTAATTGCTGTTGTACCCATAACAACGGAAATCCTGCTCTACCAAGACAACCTTGTAGGTTTAATCATTCCACCCGAAATCTCTAACTTGATGAATGGCGGAAGCATCGAAACAGGAATGGGCCAAATCGCCAGCACACCATTTGAACCCCCAATGATTTCAGGCGAACCCCAATATTTCCCCGAAAACAACACAGTAAAATTCACCTACAACTTCACAAACCCCCTAAACACTGAAATCACAATAACCACCCTACAAGCAGAAGTTGTATGTCACGACCACGGTTTCCCATTAGGTCAAGTTGGCATTGACCCATCCACTTTACAGCCAGGACAAACAATCGACATAACCGCTTTCGGTGTTCTCTCAGACGAAGCATTAGAACACATTGTAACCCAGCATGCTGGACAAAGCACTATAAACGCTGATTTTGAAAACCTTGACGTTGAAATGGGCGGCGTTACAATCCAGATGGATTTACAACAGTACGTTGGCAGCATTCCCATTCCAATGGAGTATATACAATATTTGGAGTTGCCATAAATGCAGCTTGACAGAATTAACTGGTTCGGCGTTGCAGGCGGCATATTAACGCTCCTTGTAATCGTGGTTTCATTGTACAACCCTTGGTGGCAGTTAACCGTCGGAGAAAACCTCATGAAAGTTAACGCCTCGCCAATGAACACCAACTTTGGCTTATTAGGCACCCAATTCACGATACCCCTAATTTACGCGCTCAACATTGGCAGCATCTTAACTTTCCTATTCAGCGGCACCATCATGCTCATCTACTCAGTAATGCCAACCAAACCATACGCAAAAGATCTGCTTGGGTTTTCATGGAAAAAACCATTATACGCAATCATCTTCAGTGTCGCTGGCTTAGCAGTAATCATTCTTATTGTACAAACCATTCTGGGACTAAACATTCCACTTGTCGGTACAGGACAAATAATTTTGCCATCACAATACACCATGGGCGCAAACATCAGCGTTCTCGTGTCTTCAGCTTTTCAATGGCCACTCTACCTTGCGGGCGTCGCAGCTGGTTTATGCATAATCGCAAGAATTTATCACCGAAAAGTAGCCCGCATGCCCACACCACCAGCAACAGCTGCATAAACATTAAAAACCAAAATTTTTCTTTTCTGTTTTAATCGCTAAGGTTTAAAGGTTAAAGCCGCATTTAACATTAAACCCGACATAATCGAGTGGCTTACGCTAAAAGGGGCTGTCGGCTAGTTTGGTCCAGGCTTGTAGCCTCGGGCGCTATAGACCCCGGTTCAAATCCGGGCAGCCCCACCACAAAATTAGCCTCAATTCTTCAACAATTTTATGTGTCTCATGGATTATGCCGTAAGTTTTTTAATTGATGCTTGCCGTACCATTGTAGAGGTGCGAGCAGTTGCTTTTTAAACGCAAAAGTAAACTTGAAGTTGATTTCGACGATTTAGAAAAGGAAAAAGAAAATCTGTCAAATTTCCTCCAGCAACATCTTAAAGTTGAAGTAAGCGAAGGTCGAGGCAAATTGGCGGTGGATGCCGAAAAAGTATCAATAACTGACCTGTATCAAGCAGTTAAAAAATTTGTTTACCACAGACACCTAAACAATACTTATTGGGTTTCTGAAGAAGTTTCAAAAGTAAAAATTAACAAGTTCAAAGGACACGAAAAGAAAGAGAAGGAGAAACATAAGAAAGAACCACAGCACCAGTCAGAAGTCCAAACCTGGGG
>JAWRIR010000102.1:0-7802 GCA_040268405.1 Thermoproteota archaeon
AGTGTTAAAGTTCATGTTAATGTTGGATGTTGAGGGGTAATTGTTTGACTGGGTTAAGGATTGTCCACCGTTGAAATTCTTTACGTCAAGTCTGATTTGACCAAGACCCGTGTTTGACTGTATTTTTGCAGCGACTTCACCATCAATTTCCATACTGTCAAGATTAATGTTGCCTGTGCCAGTTTGACCGTTAACTTGCAGGTTACCGTTAAACTTCACAGTCTGGGTAATGTTCACGTTTACATCCCCCACACCTGAACGTAACTCGATGGTACAGTTGCCGTTTATGTCGGCTTCATTCATGTTTAACCACACGTTACCAGTTGCGGTTTTCAGCGTTACATCGCCATTTACAGCGGCGCCTTTTTGCAAGTCTAAATGAGTGTTACCGGTGGTTGCTTCAAGCCAAAGTGAAGAGATTTTTGCATTTGAAGGAGCAGCCATGTAAACTTCTCCCACATCTGAACGCACATTAAGCGTTAAGTCAGCTTGTGGGTTAACGTAAATGTTACAGACCACGTGAAGGTTTTCGGCGAATGGGAAATTCATTGGTGCAGAAACTTCCGCAGTAACCATTTGAGTACCGTTTGCTGTACTGTTTTGAACGTTTAATGTTACAGGCTGGTTTGACTCGAAAAGGCTTGTGGCGCCGGTTGCTGAAATATCCATACGCACCATGCCGTCGGTAAGGTTTGTGTAAACGTTGATGTCGCCGATGTCAGCGTGAAAATCCAATTTTAACTTGTTTAGGCCTGACTGGTCGATTTTGTTTTGCTGGTTGAAATTGACTGGGTTAAGTGGCGCTGCAGCAAAAGCGGCGATGACCAATGCTGATAAGGTGATGGCGATTATTACCATGACTGGAATGAACAGGGGATTCTTTCGCAGTGGTCGATTTGGCGGGCTTTCATAGTTTCTTGGCTGTGGCGGCGTCTGCTCTGTTGGAACTACGACGGGGGCGCCGCAGTTGTAGCAGTATTGTACGTCGTCGACTAGTTTGGTTCCGCATTTTCGGCAGTAAGGCATAAGGTTGACCTGTTGTAGAGTGTATTTTGGAAACGGAATTTAAGTATTGTTAAAGTCCAAAAGAGATACTATAAAACCGCTATTGGCGCTGTCAAACAGTAAGTAAACCCTAGTTTTCCTGCCAAGACGGAATGCTGGCTTTTCGCCATAATCCATCAAAATACGCCGTAATAACTTGTACGAATTGGGGGTTAGTGGATTCTAAACTTTGAGGGGGAGCATCCATGCCTAAAAGCACTTCCAAACCGTCATGAATTACAAGGTGCACTGGAAAAGGCTCTGTAAGGCATCTTAATTCAAACAAGGGACTCTGCAGCAGATTCTCAAGAAGTTTTTTAGTCGTGTTATCTGCTTCATGGCTTTCTGTAAGAAAACGAGTTTTTACTCCTCGCTTTAAAGCGTTAGAATACTCTTCAAAAGAATCACTTAACCTAAACCGCAAAAAATTCCAGTCAACAATAACGTCTAAACTCTTTTGAACCGCATGGTCTTTTTCGTCAAAACGTCTCTTAAGCAGCTGTTCAGAACTAATTACGGCAAACTGTAACGCCTCAACAGGTTCAGACACGCCCTGGTATTCAGCTTCATTTAAACTGTTAATCAAAGCTAACGTTTTTCTTTGCAACTTTGCGTTTTCAACGTTTTTCTTTTCAAGAAGAAAACGGCACCCTTCAGGCATGGGAGTAGCTTTGTAAAGCATCGGCTTAGCCAACACTTTCTCAGCTAAACCTAACTTTTCAAGAGAAGGCATCAAACGATAAACATCCTGGCGCGCCATGTTTGCAGTTTTAGAAACAGCCTTTATGGTAACAGGACGTTCAGCTTTGCAGAGAGCTAAATAGATGTCTGCCTGCAATTTCGATAGGCCTAAATTAATCAGCACTTGTACACTTTCAGTTTCAAACAAACGCTTTCACCGATAGTTTCCAAACTGCTTAGCAAACAAACTACCGTTTAAGTCATTTAAATCATTTCCCAAATTGTCGCCAGTCGCACTGATTACAAAGAATTAAACCCGAAACATTGCAAAAAGGAAAGGCACGTAAAAAGGAGAGAAATGAATGAAACAAATCAATTTTAAAACAGCAACCGCCATCTTAGCGCTTTTAATGATAGCAGCCGTTTTTCCAAGTGCAAGCATAAACACAGCAAACGCTGCAGAACCAACAGTACCAACAGCAGGCGCTTTACCATCAGGAGTAACGCCAGCAGCAACCATAGACGCAAAAGCCTACCTAAGCTGCCGACCAACCACAGTCGGATTAGACCAAACAATCCTGGTCAATTTATGGATGACACCAGCACCAGGTGGAGCACGCAAATTCTTAGACTTCAAAGTAACAATAACCGACCCAGACGGACACGAAGAAGTCATTACAATAGATTCATATCAAGACGACGGAACAGCATGGTTTGAATACCCGATGAGCAAGCTTGGAGAATGGACGCTCAAGTTTGAATTCCAAGGCATGTACTTCCCACCTGGAACCTACAGTAGCGGAGAATACATTGGAGCAGAAAATACTGCGCCGCCATACTTCACCTTCACGGGACCCTTCTACTACACGTCAGCCTATTACACGCCAAGCACAGCACAAGAAATCAAAGTGACTGTTCAAGAAGACATGGTAGCTTCATACCAAGAAGACCCACTACCAACAGATTACTGGACACGACCAGTAGCTTATGAACACAGAGGCTGGGCACAAATACTAGGCGACTACCCATACACGGGAGTAGGAAGCAGTCAATACTACCCAGAAAACACCAACAAGTACGCAAGCAACTATGAATTTACGCCATACGTGGAAGCGCCAGAAAGTGCACACGTTGTCTGGAAAAAACAATTTGCCATAGCTGGAATTCTCGGTGGAGACTATGGTCAGAGAATCACTGACACAAACATCTTCGGAATGGGCAACGGATTCACGCCATCAATAATCTACGCAGGTAGAGGATATCAAACAGTAACAAAAGCATACGATGGAAAAGTCCAGATGGTATGGCAATGCTATGACATAAGAACAGGGGAAATCTACTGGGAAATCCTACCAGAAACATACACGAGCGTGTCATTCTTCGGCACCAGCACCGCATCTATCACCCCAAGTTACATTGAATATGAATATGGACAAATCTGGGGCGGTGGAGGCTCATCTGATCAATCAGTTACAGTCAGTCTCATCTTTATTGGCAACGGCAGACTCATCAAATTCAACCCCATGACTGGCGCAATCACAGGCAACTATTCAATAGCCCCATTGACTTCGGGCACATACTACATGAACGGATACGCTCTAAGCGTGCAAGCCACTCCAACTGGAAACCGACTTATAAACTGGACAACATGCGGTACATCCGGTGACTTATCATCGAGAATCGTCAGCAACATTAGCTTCCCTGTAAGCAGTTTACCCACATGTGTAGATTACGAAACAGGAGTTGCAGCAGCAGAATCAACACTATCCCAATCAGGCGGATACGTTGGAATGAACGCTTACGGCATCAGTTTAACAACTGGTCAAGTACTGTGGAACATAACCACTAACGACGTTATTCCATACAGTGCAGACACTAACGTTGCAGACCACGGCAAATTCGCTATACTAACAACAAGAGGCTACTACGTCGCATACGACCTGTTAACAGGCAACGTTGCTTGGACAGGCGAAGAAATGGACAGTCCCTGGGACGAGTCAGGATTTGGCGCATACGGCATCCAATCAGCCTACGGACTATTCTTCAGAGAAGCATACTCAGGAATCTATGCTTTTGACTGGGATGACGGCAGCATAGTATGGAAGTTTGAAGCAGAATGCAACCCATACGAGACACCATACATTGACGAAAACGGAACAAGCGTCTACTCATGGAACGTTGGGGCAAAAATCGCAGACGGCAAACTCTACACATACACTACAGAACACTCAGCAAGCGTACCAATCACAAGAGGCTGGGGCTTATACTGCATCGACGCAATTACTGGTGAAGGAATCTGGAATGTTTCCCTGCCAGGTGCATCATCAAAACACACTTCAGACATGGGCGCAATCGCAGACGGATACTTAACAATCTTTGGCAGTGACGGTTACATGTACGTTTACGGCAAAGGCGAAAGCCAAACAACAGTTTCGGCACCACAAACAGCAGTTCCCGTTGGAACAGGCATAATCATTTCAGGCACAGTTTTAGACATGTCACCCGCACAACAAGGAACACCATGTATCAGCGAAGACTCAATGGGCACCTACATGGAATACATACACAAACAATTAGCATTACCCTCAGACGTAACTCTCACAGGCGTACCAATATCAATCGACGCAGTTGATCCAAACGGAAACATAATCCACATAGCAACCGTGACAAGTGACATTAGCGGAACATTCGGTTACACTTGGACACCGCCAGACGTTCCTGGACAATACGCAATAACAGCCACATTTGCAGGCGACGCTTCATACGGCAGCAGTTACGCTCAAACCTACGTAAGCGTAGTCGAAGCATCACAGACAACATCAACCCCGTCAACTTCAACACAGGTTAACCCTGACGCAATCAACACTACAACTTTCGCAGTAGGCGTAATCGCCATAATCATTGCTGTAGCATTAGCAACAGTGTTGATTCTCAGAAAACACCCGTAAAAACAGCAAAATCCAACAATCCACCCTTTTTATTTTTTTATAAACCAGTTTTTAGACAGCGACATAATTAAGTAAGGGAATCAATAATTTCTAACTCGTTTGATTAACACAGTCTTGGAGAGTGCACAAGTTAGACAAAGTTTTAGTTACTTCAGCGTGGCCTTACATTAACGTGACACCGCACCTTGGAAACCTAGTCGGTTCCGTATTATCCGCAGATGTCACAGCACGCTATTACCGCCTAAAAGGCGACGATGTCCTGTTTGTCAGCGGCTCCGACGAACACGGCACCCCCATAGAGGTAGAGGCTATAAAACAGGGAATTACGCCCAAAGAATTAACAGACCGCAACCACGCCAAAGTTGCCGAATTATTCCGCCGCTGGGGCGCATCCTATGACAACTACACATGCACCGAAAGCCCAGTCCACAAAGAATTCGTCCAAAAAACACTGCTTGAAATCCAAAAGAACGGTTACATTTTCGAACAAGAAACCCAAATGCTCTACTGCGAGCATGACCAACGCTTCTTGCCAGACCGTTTTGTGGAAGGCAAATGCCCCTACTGTGGTGCTGAAAAAGCTCGTGGTGACCAATGCGACATATGCGGCAAACTACTTGAACCTACAACACTTGTGGAACCTTACTGTATACTGTGCAAAAACAAGCCAGTAATCAAAACGACTAAGCATTGGTATATTGACCTTTCAAAATTAACTGACCCCTTGTGTGAATACATTAAAGGCAATCAGCAGTTGCCAGCTAACGTGAAAAGTTTCAGCTTAAACTGGATTAAAGAAGGCTTAAAGCCCCGCGCTGTAACCCGCGATGTAGCTTGGGGAATTCCTGCACCATTCGAAGGTGCAGAAGGCAAAACCATCTACGTCTGGGTAGAAGCAGTAATGGGCTACATTTCAGCAACCATAGAACAGAGCCAACGCATGGCTCAACCTGAGAAGTGGCGTGAATTCTGGTTAAACAAAAACGCCAAAACCCTCTATTTCGTAGGCAAAGACAACATTCCATTCCACACAATAATCCTACCCGCCCTGCTGCTCGCGTCTGGTCAAGGCTACAACCTGCCATGGAACGTTTCCGCAACCGAATTCCTACAGTTCAAAGGCCAAAAATACTCAAAAAGCCAACGCGTAGGCATCTGGATAGACGAAGCCTTAGAGATGTTCCCAGTAGACTACTGGCGCTTTTTCCTAATCGCCACACGCCCAGAAAGCAAAGACACCAACTTCACATGGAACGCTTTCTCAGACAAAATCAACGCAGACCTAAACGACACATTTGGGAACTTCATCCACCGCACACTCTCATTCATAACCAGCAAGTTCGAAGGCACCATTCCAGCGCCAACAAAACTGGACACCGACGACCAAGCAGTCCTCGACACAGTAAAAGAAAAAGTTGCGCAGGCGGGCAAAGAGTTTGAAGACGGATGGCTACAATCAGCCGCCACCACACTCATCAGTATCAGCCGAATTGGTAACCAGTACCTTAACACCAAAGAACCATGGAACCTCATGAAGACCGACAAAGAGAAAGCAGGCACAATCTTTTACGTAGCCGCTCAAGTCGTGAAAGCCGCAACAGTCGTCTCTGCACCATTCATGCCTGAAACCGCCGAGCAACTTTGGCAAACCCTACAGTTACCGGGAAACGTCTCAAAATGGAACGATGCTACCGCACCAATTGAGGCTGGACACAAAATCGCCAAACCCACACCGCTCTTCCACAAAATCGAAACCGACGAAGCAAAACTGGATGAGCAACTGGCACAAGTACGCGAGAAAATGGGAACCCAGCCTAAATGAGGCAATAGAGGATGCAAATCCGCGCTGACCTTCACGTACATACCACTTACTCAAGTGATTCACTGATTACCCCAAAAGACCTCATCCATTACGCTAAAAAGAAGGGTCTAAACGCGGTTGCAGTTACCGACCACAATTACCTTGACGGCGCAATCAAAATTGCCAAAGAAGCGAAGGATTTTTTGGTGATTCCCGGCATGGAGGTTTCTAGCAGTGAAGGGCACATCGTCGCATTAAACGTTAAAGAGCTTATTCCCAGAGGCTTAACCGCCGTCGAAACCGTGAAGCGCATTCATAAAGCTGGCGGGGTTGCAGTTGCCTGTCACCCGTACGTTTTCCTTAAAGGCTGCTTAAACAATGCGGTCTGCGCCGATTTTGATGCCATCGAGATTATCAATGCTCGAGCGTTCCCTTTTGGTCGAAGCGTCAAAAAAGCTGTGAAAGCCGCTGAAAAGTACAAGCTTTCCAAAGTTGCAGGCACTGATGCACATTATGGTCCCCAAATCGGTTATGCCTACACAACAATTAACGCTGAAGAGCCAACCGTTGAATCAATAGCAAAAGCCATCGTTGAGGGGCATTGTGAACCTCACGGTGAACAGGTGCCATTGGTCGTTAATTTACAGCAACAGGTTCAGAGGCTGCGGCGTATGGTGAAAAAGTTTGCTGGACCTGAAAAATCGACAGACCTTTTGTTTTGATGTTTTTGTGGTTGTTTATTTTGTGTTTTTGCATCTTTTTTACCGCACAGTAAATATTGGGGAATCGATTTAGCCGTAGCAGTGGAGAGATGCCTAATCATGAAAACTAAAATTATAGTATTAGCTGTGGCTTTAATCGCAATCATTGCAGTTGCAGCGTTTGCCGCCCTTTATTATGGCACTTACAATAACCTTGTCGGACTCAACGTTACTGTTGATGAGAAGTGGGCGCAGGTTGATCAGGAACTGCAAAGACGCTATGACCTGATACCTAATGTTGTAGAAGCTGCTAAAGCCTACATGACCTATGAGGGCTCTGTACTGGAAAACGTTACGCGCCTACGTGCTCAATGGGACGCTGCAGTAGCAGGCGGCAATGTTGACGAGATTAGCAACGCAACAGACGCTTTAGAGTCAGGCGTTTCCCAGTTAATCATAAGTGTGGAAGCTTACCCAGACTTAGAAGCTTCAAGTGTAGTTCAATCGTTAATTATCGAGCTTGAAGGCACAGAAAACAGGATATCCACTGAACGCATGCGTTACAACGAAGCAGTCGGCGACTACAACACCGCAATCAAAGTGTTCCCTGCAAACCTTTGGGCAGCA
>JAWRIR010000103.1:0-8504 GCA_040268405.1 Thermoproteota archaeon
AATAAACAGGCAAAGACCCCGCAAACAGCACAATCAAAGACTTTTACGGCAACAAACCCCTGGTTAAGGGTTTTTGTTGTGGTTTAGGCAGGGGCAAATACCGCAGAAAAGTGTTGGGTAGAGTCTACCCCTATCTGAAAGGTAGACCCCCTATAGGTTTCTGCAATGAGTTTCTATTTGGATCCTAATAGGTTGATATGAAAAATAAAGCAACGAAAAGTACAATGCAGTTCGGGCACAGTATAATCCCATTCAAAAACCGCAAATCATTTCTCACTTCCAACGCAAAGTTTTCCAAGAAAACCAAAACCAAAACAACCCTTTAAACAATTTTCACAAACAAAAAACCGAACAAAAAAGACCTTTTAAAACCAACTAATACCTAACAATTTTGTACTTATCTCTACCCAACTGACGCTTACGTTTTTCTTCGGCTTCGGTTATTTTGGAGTTGCCTGTTTTGATTTGGTAAACTTTGGGTTTGCCGATTTCGTTGCCAAAAAAGTCCCGTTCCTGAACCACAAAGTCTCCGCCTTTGCGGATTTTGGTGCAGTCGTTGCCTTTCATGGCTTGGTCAAAAGCGAAGCGGTCACGCGCAATCTTGCCCGCTGTTTTCCGGGCTGGTTCAGCAAAACGTCTGTTAGTGTTTCCGAATCCGTACGGTTTATTGTCGTTTGAGGCTTTTTTAGGCAATTTATGTGACCTTTTGTTGGTAAATGCTTGGCTAAGTTTACTTTAACTTTTCTGTTGCCCACTTTTTAGCGTCAGCCAAATCAGCCTCGTTTGGGCGCCCTCGACGGGTGAACCCAAAGGTTTGCCCCAGACAAATGAAGTAATCCTGCTCTAAATTTTGTCCTTTGGCTTCAAGCGCCTTTTTAACAAGTTCGTAGGTTAGTCTGTTGCTTGCGCCGCCTCCAGCCCAAGTCATAAAAAGCAGAAAACGTTTGCCACTGCCCAAATCAGCCGTTTTGAGGTAATTTAGCAGTTCCACATATGGTTCGCCGCCACGTATGCCAGTGCCAAGAACAACCGTGTCGTAGCCGTCCAAAGGTAGTGTTGAAGCGTCAAAGTTTTCTGTTAATTTTACTGATTTGCAGTTGGCGGCTTGGGCTATTGCTAAGGCAACCTTTTCTGTGTTACCTCGATGGGTCGAGTAGATAACGACTGGATTCATAGGTATAACCTGCACTATTTAGTAAGCGTTAACGTTTAATTATTTCCACTAAAGCCGAATCATCAGCTTTGTCTACTGTTTTTTGAGTTATTACAGGCAGCAAGCTTTCTTCAGCCTCAAATCCAATGCAGTTTCGTTTGTTTTTGATTGCGGCTTTCATTGTTGTTCCTGAACCCAAGAAGGGATCAAGCACCATATCGCCTTTGACACTGAACATCTTGATTAGCCGCTCAGCAATTTCATCCGGGTAAGCAGCGGTTCGACGTTCCAGTTCATCAAGGGTTTGCCGTGTTCCTTTCAACGTCCAGATTTGGCTAAACCATTCATCCCTTTGAACCTTAGTAAACTTGCTCTCATACCTTACTTGGTCATGGGGCGGAAACTTGCGCAGAGCACCCTTCCGGAAAAGTAGAATAAACTCGCAATCCAACGTCACGTAAGCGTTTGGGGGAAGGAACCCTGAACCCAAAAACGCACCCTTGCCCTTGTAGTGTGGTTTAGTGGTGGGTTTTTTCCATAAAATGTAGGGTAGTGTGGTGAAGCCAATTTTTTCGCATATCTCAATGATGCGACTGTGATTGGGAAAAAGGCTGAATTTGCCGTCTAAACGGCGGGTTGCGTCGCCGATGTTTATGGCTGCAATGCCCCCTTCAACCAGCACGCGGTAGGTTTCTTGCCACGTTTTTGCCAAGTTTTCATGCATTAAATCATAAATTTGCCCAACAACCTCAACGGATTTAGGGGAAGACAACTTTTTCCAGAGGCGCACGATTTTTTTGTCGATTTTACAAAATTGTTGGTCCCACATTTGAATCATTGGGTAAGGCGGCGAAGTTAGCATTAAGTGGACGCTTTGGCTGGCGACTTCAGGCATATTTTGGCTGTTGCCTATGATTATTTTGTGTTGGGTCTGCAAGGGGCATCTTGACAATAAAGTGGGGGGTTGTTGCTTAATGTTTTTTGGTTAAAACCTATTAGTTAGAAAATGAAAAAGGCAACTGGTGTTTTTGCGGTTTTTTGTTTGATTTGGAATCAGTATCTTGCTTTCATAAGGAATACATTAGGCGACGACTCAAAATTGTCATGCGATTAGAAGTGAATGCGGATTGGGATAAAACCCGAAAGTTACTAGCTGTCTTCTTAGCTGTAGCTATGCTGACATTCACGCTCACGGTTGAATCGGGGTATGCTCTGGAAACTTCGGTTGAGACCCAAAAGTTTGTGCACAACTACACGAACGCTTCAGGAAATGGCACTTACATTGAGAAACCCGTGTTTCCCATAAAAATGAGCAACGTAACCATTCCAGTAGGCGAAAGCTACACAATCATTTGCCCCTTGGTAGCTGATTATACTTATCACGTGTACTGTTACGGCGATTGGGTACACACAGGTCCAGAACCTAAAACTGATTACGACATCTACGTTTACAACCCTCAAGGTACACTGGAAAGCGTCCACACCGAAGCCGCAGGACTCCCCGAACACTTGGGAACAACCGTGGATGCACCCTACTTTACACCCAAACAAAGCGGCAACTACACCTTCATCTTAACCAACGACGCACGAGAAAGTGCAGGTTCAGAACCAGCAACATTCATGCTTATCCAACATTTAGAATGCGACACATGGTACAGCCAAACAGTGCAAGGCAAAAGCGGCAGCCAACCGCAACTGCAAACCAGTTGGGCATACGAATTCGTAACTAATAGTTCAAAAGTTGAGGTTTACGTTAAAGTGCCAGACACTTTGGACATGTACGAGGCACGATTGTACCTTATGAGCAACCTAAACAGCACCTGCATTAACAGTACGCCGTTGCCGTGGGAACTCGGGCTTTACGGAAACATCACCACAGGAAGCATCGTGGGCGGCTACAACCTTGAAAGCGAAGGCTACCGTGGAGTAGCATACGCAAGCTGCGAATATCTTGGACAAGACATGTACATGAAATACACCTTGCCAACAGAATACAATGAAACAAACAATCTGTTCCACTTAGTCTTAATGGGCGAAGTCGGCGGGGGAACCATTGATTTTTTGGTTAAAACCAATTTCGGCGGCGGCTTAACAGCAACAAGCCAAATCCTAAAAATTACGCCTAACGATGAAGTCAAGTTAAGTTATGCTTCAGACACTAACCCATTGCGGAACGCGTTTTTGCAGTATTCAACGGATGACTGGGGAAGCTTTACCGAGATAGAAATGGCTGTGGAAAACAAAACATGCAACGCTACAATCCCACAACAACCAGCAGGCACAACCGTTAAGTACAAAATAACTGCTCTGGACCTGCTTGAAAACAATTTGACTGCAACAGGCGACTACATTGTCAAGATGAATGTTAAAATGACCAGTTTTAGCGCCACACAGGACACTGTAATGATTGGAAACAACATTACCTTTACAGGACAAATAGGTAAAGAAGCTGCAGGTGGAACAATAAACATTCAACTTATGTCAGCAGCTGCGGTTGAATCCATCGAAGCCACTGTCGAATCCGACGGAAGCTTTACCGCACAGTTTATGCCAAACGCGACAGGCACATGGACAGCCCAAGCAGAATACAAAGGAACCAACAAAATCTACGAAACAAACAGTCCCATAGCCCTATTCACAGTCAACGAACCTAACATTATCCAGAAAAACAGCCTAATCTTCGGCGCCGGATTCATCGGCGTAGTCGCAGCTTTCAGCGCGGTAGTGTACATTAAGAATAAACGCAGTTAAGCAGGTTGTTTGTAGGGTAATATATTATAAGGAGGAGTTGACTTTTTGTTTTTGCCTGAATCTTTTTTGGGCTACGGTAACCAAGCCAGGTCAAAGGTGAAGGACTCAAGATCTAAAGACCGCTTTGACATAAGGCGCTCTGATGGGAAATCCTTTCCCGCAGGGGTTCGCAGGTTCGAATCCTGCCCGTAGCACCAACACAACTTTTCCACAGTCACAGAACTTACCCCGTTGGAGCTTTAGTAGCATGGATACTAAAAACAGAAAGATTAGGCAACTGAGCAAAAACGAACCAATTCCATACAACCTACTACTTGTTGCTGACGAAACAATTGAAGGCATTAACAAGTACATCTTCGAATCAGACATCATTGTTCTTGAAGAAAACAGCAGGATGATAGCTGTCTATGCACTGCAAAAGTTAAACACTGAAGAGGTTGAAATAAAAAATTTGGCGGTTGACCCTAATTTTCAAGGACAAGGAATAGGCACACTGCTGCTAAGAGACGCTGTGGAGCGGGCAAAAGCAAGAAAGTTTAAAGCGGTACTTATTGGGACTGGTGACGTGGCAACTAAACAGATAAGGTTGTATCAAACGGTAGGCTTTAAAATTGTGGGGGTTAGGAAAAACTTTTTTGTTGATAAATACCCGCAACCAATCTTTGAAAACGGGGTACAACTAAAAGACATGATTGTGATGAAAAAAGAAGTAGACTATTGATGATTTTATTGTTTTAAGCAGCGGACAAAATGGTCTATGTCCTCAATATACCGGAAATTCAAAACTTTCCGCGTATTTTGTTTTGTAACAAAATTTTTGAGCATCCAAAACACGTGTTCCCTTACTTCCTGAGATGAACCACGATTTTCAAACTCATTGTAGAGTTCAATGAAGCGTAAAATCTGCTCTCTAATGCCCTCGTTGTCAATCTGACGTTTTTGTGGGTCAAAAATCCATGGTGAATCTCTTGCGCCTCTGCCAATCATAACAGAGTCGCAGCCAGTTCGCTCTAAAAGGCTGACACCCTCGTCGTAGCTGGTTACGTCGCCGTTTGCCATTACGGGGATGGATAGTTTTTCTTTAGTTTGCTTCATTATTGTCCAGTTAACTCTTTTTGCAAGTTTCTGTTGAACCGTTCTGCCGTGAATACAAACCGCAGCTACACCGGCGTTTTCCAACATTTTACCAACTTTCACAGCAATGATGTTTTGAGAATCCATACCAATCCGCATTTTTACCGTGACAGGCTTCTCAGTTGCAGCCACCATTTTTGTAACAAGCTTTTCCAGAAGAGGCAGATTTGACAACAAAAAAGCGCCGTAGCCTTGCTCGAGGATTTCTTTTTCGCTGCAGCCTACGTTGAAATCGATTATGTCTGCGAATTCTTCGATTGCTTTAACGCTTTTAATCAGGGATGTTTCGTTGTTGCCGATTAGTTGGACGCTTACGGGTCTTTCGGGCTCTTGTATGTTTAGGAGTTCTTGTACTTCGCGGCGGTTTTTGTTTTTGACAAGTTCAACGTCGAACATTTGGGTGTAGACTAAGCCTGCCTTGTTTTCTTTGCAGAGCATGCGGAAGGCGGTGCAGTTTACGGCTGCCATGGGTGCAAGAACGAATTGACTCTGTATGTCGACGTTTCCTATTTTCATGTAGATTCTTCTTTCACTGGTATGTAGAGACATTTTTAACCTTATGTTTAAAAAAGCTAACTAAACAAAAACGTCAGTTAATAGTGAAATTTTAATACACCATCAAGCCCTTTGTAAGGTAATCGTTTGTTTGGTGGCTTGGTTGACTAAAACAGTCGTAACAGAGGAAGAAAAGTTACAACTCAAAATCATAGCCGTGCAACTCACTGAAATCCGTAGACAAATTAACCAACTCGCCGAAGCACTCGTAAAACTAAATGATAAACAATTTCTGGAAACATTCAACGTTGAAAAAGAGGATTTTACTGAAAAACAGTTGGAAAACTATCAGTTAGGGCTGCAAAAACAGGCAGACAAAGTAGAAGACGAATTCCGCTAAAGTTTTAGGAAAACAAATTCGAAGGGTTTTCCGTGACCAGGATATGTTGTACCGATTTTGAGCACTCTTAACTTTGCTATGCTGTCTTTAAAAGCCGTTTTGTCTGAGATGAGCGAGTTTTTTGTGGGTTCTTTTTTGTTTTCAAGCAGGTCACCGCAGAAAAAGTCATCCTCACCAGTGAGAATGCCGATTGAACCCAAAGAGTGCCCTGGAACATAGACTACTTTAGCATCCAAACCATAAACAACCAAGTCAAAACCGTCGTCAACCGTAAAGTCAGGCGTAAAACGGTCAGCTTCTTTTAGGTTCGTGTTAAGTAAAAACAGAATCAGTTTGCCCATCGCCTTCATTAGAAAATTGGCTTTTCTGCTGTAGAATAAGTCGCCGTTTTCAACCATTCCAACGTCGGCTTGGTGCATAACAATTTTTGTCCCATACTTTTGGCGCAGATATGCCGCGTTTCCTGTGTGGTCAAAGTCGCCGTGAGTAAGAATTATCAGGTTGAGGTTTCCGGGTTTGCATCCAGCATTTTGCATGTCAGCTTCTATTTCTGAACGTTTTTTGGAGAAGCCCGTGTCTATTAGGCAGAAGCCTTTGCTGGTTTTTATTAGGTAGCAGTTTACGCCGCCGTGGGTAATGACTTTGATTGGATGCATCTTCGTCACTTTTGGAATATCAAGCGTTTAGTTTAAAGATTGTTAAGTAAAAGGGAGCTATGAGACTAGAAAGAGTAGTTGGTTGTGATTGCGTTGTGCCTACAACAAGTGCTTCTACAGGAAACAGAGGGGTGTCAAAACAGGCGTATTTTGGAGGTTTAATGTAAAGAACAGGGCGGATTTGCTGTTTTAAACCAAAATTGAACTCTTCTGAAAACCTAAGAGGGGTAGGTGCTAAGGGCGTTTTTTTAAGCCAAAAGTATGTTGAAAACGTTGGGTTGACTGAGTTTGTGTGTTCCTTAGTCAACAAATACGGTTTTGTCTATTCAGCTTTCAGAGAGAGGGAAAATAGTATGAGCAATCTATTAGCAAACCCACTTGAAGTTTTAAAATCAATTTCAGAAGCAACCAGCATGCTGATTAGCAAAACAGCCAAGTCAGTGGTCAGCGTTAGAGCCCAAATGTCCCGCGGCACAGGCGTAGTGGTTTCAAAAGACGGCTACATCGTCACCTGCAACCACGTCTTAGCCGGATGTAGCAGCGTAAAGGTTGGGCAAGGAGAAAAATCTTTTAACGCCAAAATCGTCGGCACTGACCCATACAACGACATTGCACTCCTCAAAGCAGAAGGCGAATGGACTCCCATGGAGATGGGTGATTCAGAAAAACTCAACGTAGGCCAATACGTTTTCGCACTCGCAAACCCGTTTAACAGGCCACAACTCACTGCAACCACGGGCATTGTAACCAACGCAAATAGCACAATCCGCGGCTGGCGTGGAACACAGCTCGAAAACGTAATCGCCACTGATGCGCAGCTTAACCCGGGCTTTAGCGGGGGACCACTCATTGACGTGGATGGCAAAGTCATCGGCATAAACACTGCTTACGTTTGGCAAAGAGGCATAGCAACCCCAATAAACAAGGTTAGAACCATTGCTGACCGTTTAATGACTGGAAAAACTCAGCAACGTGCCTATTTAGGCATAATCGCCAACACCGTAGCTATTCCAGTGGAAATCGCTGAGCAAGCAGGTTTAGAGCAGGAAACAGGTGTTATGATTTTCAGTGTTGAACCTGAATCGCCCGCCCGTAAAGCAGGATTAGCCATGGGTGATGTGCTTGTGAAATTCAACGGCAAACCAGTAACCGAATTCTACGACTTGCCACGGCTACTTGCTGAAGATGTAGTTGACAAAGAAATTACTCTAACCATTATCCGACGAGAAAAACTCCTCGAAGGAACAATCACACCAACAACACACGGAGGTAGAGAGGATTGAATAGACAATTAGAGATAGACCCGCCAGAACACTTGCCAGCACCACCACTGCGGCGTAGCCCCACAGCGACAGTACAGTTCTTCAACAACCTGCCAGTAATAGGTCACGGCGATCGGCAATCACTGCGGCTCTTTATCAGAGACGACTGGAACTAAACGTGCCTTTCCCCAGAAGGGAAGCATCAATTTTTTTCTTTTAACCCACTTTTTTGGTTTAAGCCAACCTATATCTACCGCTCAAACAAGTTCCATATAGACAACTTATGTTAAAAGACACTCAAACAATCGGCGAATACCTTCTCACTCAAATCAAAAGCTTGGGCACACACCGAGTTTACGGCATCCCGGGTGACATGGTTATCAAGTTTTTCAAGCTGCTCGAGGATGACGGCGATATTGAGCTTTGCACTTTTTCGCATGAACAGGGAGCTGGTTTTGCTGCATTAGGTGAAGCAAGGACTTTGAGGAAACCTGCGGTTGCTGTGGTTACTTATGGTCCAGGGTTGCTTAATGTTGTTAATGCTGTGGCTTGTGCTTATGCTGAGCGTACTCCGCTTGTGTTGATTGTGGGGGGTCCACCGTTAAGTGCACGAGAAGGCGACTTCTTTTTGCATCATACAGTCAAAAGCTATA
>JAWRIR010000104.1:0-22400 GCA_040268405.1 Thermoproteota archaeon
AGGAAAACCCCGATAATCGAGAAGGGTGTTCTTAAAAACTTCATTTACGACAACTACACTGCCAAAAAGGAAGGAAAAGAAAGCACAGGCAACGCTTCAAGAGCAGGCTACTTGTCCACGCCAGGTATTGACACAACAAACTTCCATATCCTGCCCGGAACAACTTCAGCGGATGACATGGTACGGCAGGTTGACGACGGTTTACTGGTCTATTACCTGCAAGGTGCCCACAGTAGCAACCCAGTCAGCGGCGAATTCTCAGTCGTAGCAACACCCGCATGGAAAATCAAAAAAGGCGAAATAGACCACGCTTCACGAGGCGTAATGCTTGCAGGCAACATTTTTGTGGTTCTAAAAAACATCACTGTTGTTGGCAGCAACGAGCGTCAAGTAGGCGGTTTAGTTTCTCCGTGGATTGAAGTGGAAAATGTCCGAGTAATCGGCAAATAATTCCCTCCACGTTTTAGAAAAATAAAGGGTTAAGTTGTTTTGATGGTGACTTTCCACGAGTCGCCGTTGTCTACGTATGTGTAGGTTTTTTGGCTGCCGTTAATGAAAACGCTTAGCGCTGAAATGTTTGGTAGGCTGTTTTTGTTGATTGTTGCTTCTATTTGGTTTGTGCCGTTTTTGATTATGGTTATGTTTAGTTGACTTGTGGCTTGGCGGAAGGTGACTTCAGTAACGGTTACGTTGGCGCTTACCTGTATGGCTTGCTGCATTGGCGCTGAACTTGGCGTCGGTGTGGGCGTAGGCGTGGTTGTTGGGGTTGGTGTGGGTTGCGGTGAAGTTTCAGGGTCAACATACGCCGAGTTTACGCGGACGCAGTCAACATAAACTGTTGCGCCTGATTCGGAGTAGGATATGCCTGTGCACAAAGTGTTCGTGTTTCCAAAGTGAGGGCGGTTTGAATCAACTTTTAAGGCTCCATCTATCCAGAGTCGACTGCGCTGGTTGGTAGTGTCTCGGCAAATTTCTACGTTATAGTATATGCCTGTTTGTGGGTTGCTTGGGGTGGCTTCTCTGTCCCAGTAGAAGGCTCCGTTAATTACCGATACCGTTCCCCAGTAGTATTGCCCGTTACTGTTGTAGATGAATGGGTCCAGAGTGTTTTGGGAGTTAGCGTTTTGAAGACTGCCCAAATACAGGTAACTACCGGGAGCTGGCAAAGTAGCTATTTTGATTAGTTGCCGATAGTACGCTACAGGTGTGCTTGTGAAGGTTTTGTATGCCCAGCCTTCACTGGACGAGCCTGACGAGAATTTAGCATCGTAACTGCCGTGATGCGGATTGCTTTTTTCTACTATTTCTGAATGTGTGCCTGCACCGCTGGTGCTTTGGTATTCGCTAAAGCTGCCAGTTTCAAAGTCTGCCTTGAAAAGTTCCTGTGCAGGTACTGTTGGGGTTGGCGTTGGCTGAGTTGTTGGCGTGGGTGTTGGTTGAACGGTTTTTTCTGTTATTGCAAAAGTTTTGCTTGGACCGTTAGAGCCGAAAACGATGCCTTTGGGGTTGTAGGTTAGCATGTTGGTGTGGTGGAGGTTTTGGGTTACGTAGTCTTCTTTGATTATTTCCCAGTTTATGCCGTCTCTGCTTGCAACTACGCGTGTGGTGCCGTCATTAAACTCGGTGGTTGATGAGAAAATCATGGTGTTGCCCAGCCAAACTGCGGAGATTACTGGGCAGTTGCTGTCTGAGGGGAAAGTGTAAACTGTTTGTGGTTTGAAAACTGTGTTTGCTCCTGTGTCGTAGAAGCGGTCTATCCAGTTTGGTCGATAAGCTTGGTCCGTTCCTAAATAGACCCAGTTGCCGTCAAACAGCAATGGCAAATAAATGGTGTTACCGTACTCTTCGCTTTCGGTTGTTCGGTCCACGATTGCTGTCCAGGTTTGTCCAAGGTCTTTACTTCTGTAAACACGTTCACGGTCAGCATTATTGTATCCAGGTGTCCATTCTCCTGTTAATGCGTAGAGGTAACCGTTTGCAGGGTTAAACTTGACGTTATGATAATGAATAGTGGCTGCTTGTTCAATAACTCGCCAAGATGTGCCGCCGTTGGTGCTTTTCAGTAAAGCTGGCAGGTTGGGGTAGATGCTGTTGCCGTAGCTTGCAGTGTAAAGGTTTCCCTGTGAATCCTCAGTGACTGCTATGTAGAAGCCGTCGTTTTGTGTGCCGTTTGTGTTAAGAACGGTTGTGAAGCTTGCACCGTAATTGGTGCTGCGGTATAGGCGGTTGGTGCAGGGGATTGAGACAAAAAGGTTGTTTCGGGAATCAACAAAAATCGTCCACATATACCCAGTGACCATAGTTGCGGGGTTGTTTGGTTTAGGGAACTGGTAAATCAGCCTAAATGTGGCGCCGTAATTGTCGCTGCGGTAAAGGTTGTAGTTGATGTCGCCTGCAAACAGGGTGCCGTTTGGAGCGAAATAAGATGAAAACATTTGACCCGGAAAACTTGAAACAGGCGATATTTGCAGGTCATCACTTATAGAGGCGCCTGCTGGCAAGTTAAAAATCAATAATGAACAGAAAAGTATGGTGATGATTGAAGCGGTAAAGATGCTTCTTCCTTTGATGTTTTCACCTCCAAACAAAAGCTCCGCTAAAGAGAAGCTGTCATGTTAAGAACTCAAGCATCACTTTGTTTCTTTGAATTGTTAACAAATGGTGCTACAGTTTTTGAGTGCTTAAAACTATGCTGGAACGGTGTACCCGTTTATCTTCTATTTAGCCAGTATTTGCTTAAAGTAAAAGAGGGATATAGTTCTTTTTACGAGCCAGAACTGCCTCCACTGAATGGGTAAAGGTTAAGCCCAAAAACTTTTCGAGTACTCGCCCAACACGCCCTCGTAGATGCGTTTGGTTTGCTGAGCGATTTTTGCCCAATCATACTTCTCCAATACCGTTCGGTAAGCGTTTTCACGGATTTTAGATGCGTAAGCAGAGTCAAGTAGCAACTTGTTTATGCCCCAAGCCAACGATTCTGGATTGTTAGGGTAAACCTTCACGCCTGTAACGTCATGCTCAACGATTTCTGAGAGACCGCCTGTGTCTGATACAACCACGGGGCTTTTAGCTGCCATCGCTTCTAACGCTACAATGCCAAAGGGTTCAAACAGGCTTGGCACAACGGAAACGTCAGCGACTTTCTGAAGTTTTATCAGGCTATCCTCATCCATGAAGCCTTCAAAATGCACTTTATGCTCCAACCCCATGCTGCGGACAATGTTTAGCAGTTGCTCTTTCATGTAGCCGCTGCCGACAATTATGAATTTGGCGTTAACTTTGCTTAAGATTTTAGGAACCGCATTGATTAGAATGTGAATACCCTTCTCGTAGACAAGTCTGCCAACGTAAAGCACGATTTTTTCGTCGGGCAAAGCGAAACGGTTTCGGAAAGCTTTCATGTCGCTGTTAGCATCGTCGTAACTTTTTGTGTTAACACCGTTTGGAACCATTACTAATTTGTCGCTGGGTAACCCGAAAGCCCACTTGACGTGTTGAATCATGTAGTCGCTGCAGCAGATGACTTTCCACGCTTCATAGTTTAGCCAGGCTTCGGTTTCATGAATCATCTTCTCAGTTGTTGTGTGGGTTCCGTCGCGGCGTCCCATTTCGGTGGAGTGCATGGTTACGAGTAGAGGTTTTCTGAAGATGTGTTTAAGCCCAATGCCAGCGTTTGCGACTAGCCAGTCGTGTGCGTGGAAGACGTCGATTTTGTCGCCGAGTTTACGCATTATTGCTGCGGTTTCTTTTTGCATGTTTAGGTTCATCAGGTAAACCCAAGTGGCAAAATCTGGCGCTGGAGTTTTGTAGCTGTCCATGCGGTAAACTTCTACGCCGTCAACTGTGGTTTCGTGTGCTGGGGCGCCTGGGAAATCGCAGGTTGCAACGTAAACTTTTACGCCTTGTTGGGCTAAGCTTTTGGATAGGTAGTAAATGTGTGGTGAAATGCCGCCGATTACTCTTGGCGGGTACTCCCACGTTAGCATCATAACGCTTAATTCGTGCTTCAAGCTTTAGCTCCTCCAACAGCTAAATGATATGTTTTAAGAACGCTTTTCATCCACTTTTCAGGCTCAGTTGAGATAACACTGATTTTTTCTTTAGGCACATTATATATGCGGATGATTTCTTCTTTCATCCATTCCGATTTTACGCTGATACAGTTTGACTCGTAGCAGCCCAGCCACTCGATGCTTTTTATTGCCATGTTGTAGGGCGAGTTTGAGGAAAGCGAGCGGTGGTCTTCTAAGCTTTCCACTGAGTAAACAAAGGGTATTCCAAGACCATTTTTAAGGGCAACAGCGGCTGGAACAAAATGCCAATCAAACACGTCTATTAAGTCAATTTTCTTTTTTGAATCATAATAAATGTTAGCGGCGGCTCGTTCTACTTCTTGATTGAGCGTTAGAACCCATGTTAGGACGCCGATGTGGGTTTTAACTGGGCTGGACACGCGGTAAGCCTTTACCCCTGAAGCTTCCACAGTTTGACCCGTCATATAATCGTGATATGTTACAACGTTTGTGTCGATTTTGTTTTTTACAAGATTTGTAGATAGCGCGTTAACGTATTCAGCAAGTTTCCCTACAACCCTAGGCGGATACTCCCAAGAAAACAGTATTACGCGCATGGTCAGGTCACTTTATGTAAAGAGTGAGCAGACTTTGATTATTCCTCTTCCGTTTAGGTAATAGCGTTTTTTGCCTTCGTTGTCAACAAAGCTTTCCGCGAAACCTTCAGACTTGTACTTGTCAAGGATGCTTTCAATCTCGTTAGGGTCTTTCTGCAGGATTCTTGCGACTTCGTCACTGCGCCTTGAAAGGTCAGCTGCGGTTGCACACAAGTTGTGGAGAGTCTGCAGAACCTTGTCTGGGAATGGAAGTTCTTCTCTCATAACGTGACCTCAAATTCACTTAAAGTAAGGAAAAGGGGTTCTTATAAATACATTCACGCCAGTTTAGAATTGCCTGGTTGCTTCTTGTGCTTTGTCTGAAAGAGTTTTGTAACGGCTCTTTGCGGCAGCAACAATTGCGCGTCTTAGGGTTTCTTTCTTTTTCTTTGAAGCAGCGGTTTCACGGATTTTTGTGGCTAACTCTTCATCTTTAAGGGAATATTTAATCCAGCTTTCAAAATCGCCATTGCCCACGTGATACTCAAGGGCTTCCGCATCCACTGTTTGAGCGGCTTTAATGAATCCGTACAGGCTCCAAGCCATAACCCCTGTGTAGTATTCTTTGCCTGTGCCCGTGTAGAAAAGGAACGGTTCATTAGCAGTTAAAATCGCACCTCGCAGGCGTGATTCAAAATCGTTAATCAGTGTTTGAGCAACCGCGAAAGCATCCATCGGCGACTCGTAAGGGCTAAAGTATGAGTGAACTTCGCCTGGTCCTCCGCCTGCAGTGAACATGTAATAGAGGTGGTCGCTTGTTTGGAAGTCTCGCCAAAGCCGCAACCATTCAGGGTCTTCTGACTCTTTCGCTAAAGGTTCCAGTCGCCGCAGTGAAGTGTAATATGCCCACTGCATAACGTTGCCCAGCCAACCTGTTGAATCCCGCGCAACATCCGCCCAAGACACAGTAAATTCAGTTTCGGGAACATCAATCTCTCCTGCTGAAGCATGCCGTTCAACCGCCTCGCTTGGCGTAACCATTTTCAGGTTGTCGTATTCAAGCAGTTTTTCAGGCATGTGTCGCAAGAAATTGTGGATTCCCGTTTCTGGCCAATGGTGCTCCCCGAAAGTTTCATAGTCGGGGAAGATGTTGATGACTTCGCCTTTTGTGCCTGCAAGCCAACCGGCGTATTTTTCGGAGGTTAATGGCCAATCAGGCCACCAGCGTGCGCTGAAACGGAAACCAATATCGTCTGTTAATTTGTAGTTGCGAAGCAGCGTTCGGATTTTTTTGCATCCTTTTGGCGTGTAGAGGAAGTTGGGAGATTTTCCGCCGAGGATTTTTTCTATGCCTTCAGTGTAGATGCCTTTGTAACCCATTTCTTCAACGGTTTTGGCGATAGTGTTGTTGTAGAGTAATTCAGTGTTTTCAAAAATGGTTGGAGTATAGTCGAGTAGGTCTTGGATTAGTTGGCGGTGCATTTTTACTTGTTCGATGAATTCTGTTTTGTCTGGGTAAAGGCTGGCGATTGAATGGTAATAGGTTTGGTCAAGAAACTCTACTTTACCTGTTTTTGCAAGTTGCTTGAAAGTTTCAAGTAGGTCCTTGTCGAACATTTCGCATTGTTCCAGAAACACGCCGGATAGGCTGAAGGCGACTTTGACTGGTTTGCGTTCGTGACTGTGTCGGTCGATGAGGTCGAGCAGGATTTGGTTTGAGGGGAAATAGCATTTGCGTGCTGCCCGCTTGAAAATTTCCCGGTCACCCTCGTTATCGAAGTAGTAATCGAAAAGTTCTTTTTTGGTTAAGCGTTTGAAGATTTTGCCTTCCCAAAACAAGCTGCGTCTTAGCCGATGCGGCTGGTGAACCTCAAAAGTAAACACGACATCAGTCATAACAATACCCTACAATGTAGAATACTGGCTTGCTGGTTTATTTGTAATTTGCCACCAACCAACTTGTTTTTTGTGTGGAGTGTGACTGTTTGGCGTAGGCACTGCTTTTTTGTTGCTTTACTTTTCATATCAACCTATTAGGATCCAAATAGAAACTCATTGCAGAAACCTATAGGGGGTCTACCTTTCCGATAGGGGTAGGCTCTACCTGACGCTTTTCTGCGCCAAAACTGCAATTCACTAAAGGGGGTGGTGCTATTGGCTGAAAACCAAACCAAAAGAATGTTGAAAAACAGTAGTTTGACGCGACTAGCGGGTTTTGTTGGTGGAATGTTTTTAGAAAAAGTTATTAGCGTAGCGTAACATTAGGCTTTCAACACCATTAATCTTTGGAAGGTTAAGTTATGCCTGAAATTCGTGTAGCACTTATCGGCGTGGGCAACAGCGCTTGCGCATTGATTCAGGGAACAGAGTATTACAAGAACGCTAAAGACGGCGAAACAGTTCCCGGCCTGATGCATGTTAACTTTGGCGGATACCACATACGTGACATAAAGTTTGTAGCCGCTTTTGAAGTAAACAAAGACAAAATCGGAAAAGACCTCTCAGAAGCAATCTGGCTAAAACCAAACTGCTGTGAAAAATTCAGCGACGTCCCTAACTTGGGCGTTAAAATTTCTCCAGGCATCATCCTTGACGGTGTTGCCCCACACATGCGTGAAACATTCAACGTTTACGACGACAGCAAAACCACAAAAGAAAGCGTCGTCCAAACCTTAAAAGACGCAAAAGCTGAAGTCCTCGTCAACTACCTCCCAGTAGGCAGCCACGACGCAGTACGCTTCTACGCCCAATGCGCCATCGATGCAGGATGCGCTTTTGTGAACTGCATGCCAGAATTCATCGGCAGTGATGCTTCAGGTGAATGGCCAAAGAAATTTGAAAAAGCTGGCTTACCAGTCCTTGGTGACGACATTAAAAGCCAAGTTGGCGCAACCATTCTCCACCGTACACTCGTAAAACTTTGCCTTGACCGCGGAGCAATCGTAGATGAAACATACCAGCTTAACCTCGGCGGAGACACAGACTTCCAAAACATGACCATCGAAAACCGGCTTAAATCAAAACGTATCAGCAAAACCGAAGCAGTCACAAGCTTGGTACCATACAATCTGCCGACAAGAATCGGTCCCAGCGACTTCGTACATTTCCTTGGTAACAAAAAAATCTGTTACCTGTCAATCAAAACACGCGCCTTCGGCGATCGCCCAATTACTATCAGCGCAAAACTTGAAGTTGAAGACTCACCCAACAGCGGCGGAGTCGTCATTGACCTTATCAGGGCAGCAAAAATTGCGTTGGACCGCAAAATCTCTGGCGCACTACTTAGTATGCCTTCGTACGCTTTCAAGCATCCACCAGTTCAAGTTCCAGACACCCAAGCACGTCAGGACACAGAAGACTGGATTGCCGGTAAACGCGAACGGTAAAATTTTTTCTTTCTTTTCTTTTTTGTTAACACTTTTAAGCAAGAAAGCTTAGATTTTAGCTTAACTTAATTATTATATCGTTAGAAGGTTTAGTTACATGGTTAAAGTTGAAGGATACGATGTTCCTGAAGGATTGTATTATTCGAAAGATTTTGCATGGTTAAAAATTGAAGATGATAAAATCCGTGTCGGAATCACTGATTACGCTCAAAAAGCTTTACGTGAAATAGTTTACGCAGAATTGCCTGACGCAGACACCGAAGTTAAACAGAACGAGCCGTACGGAACTCTTGAATCCGTCAAAGCAGTGTCTGACTTGGTTGCTCCAGCAAGCGGAGTTATCGTGGAAGTTAACGAGGAAGTCCTCTCAAAACCTGAAACATTAAACGAGGATCCATACGGCAAAGCATGGTTGCTCATCATAAAACCATCTGACCTGCAAGCAGAACTCGCAAACCTGATGGACTTCGGCAAAGCAGTTGAATGGCACAAAGCTCAAGCCCAAGGAAAATAAACGCTGAAGGGCAAAAGGGAAATGCCAAACAAAATAGTTATCATCGGCGCAAACGCGGCTGGAGTTGACGCAGCTTCTGCGGCAAGAAAAAAAGACCGAACTGCAGAAATCACTTTAATCACAAAAGAAAAAACTGCTGGTTACTCCCGATGCGGCTTGCCTTTTGTTATCGGAGGGGCAATTCCCCAATTCAAAGACCTAATAGTTTATCCTCCAGCATATTTTCAAATGCTTAAACTAAACCTACGCACCCAAACAACCGCTACATTCATCAACACCAAAGAAAAAACCGTCACAATCCAAACCCCAGAAGGCACAACCGAAACTGTACCTTATGACCGCCTAATAATTTCAACAGGCGCAGACCCATTCATGCCGCCAATTAAAGGCAAAGAAAAACCCGGAATCCTAACCCTGCGCGACATTGAAGATGGCGAAAAAATTGATGCTGCCATTAAAGCGGGCGCGAAATCTGCCATTATTATGGGTGCGGGCTTAATCGGCTTGGAACTTGGAGTTGCTCTAATCGAGCGTGGATTACAGGTTACTGTTGTTGAAATGTTGCCACAGATTTTGCCTCAAATGCTTGACAAGGACATGGCAAAACTTGTTCAGGAGCACCTTGAGCAGAAAGGCATGAAAATCCTGTTAAACAAAACCGTCGAAGAAATCCTTGGCGAAGACAAAGTCACGGCAATTAGGGCAAGCGGTGAAACCTTGACGGCAGACATGTTTGTTAGCGCTTTTGGTGTTCGGGCTAACACGAAGCTTGCGGTTGATTCGGGTATTCCTTTGGGGGAAACACGTGCGATTAAGACTAACTCGCAAATGGAAACTGACATAAAAGATGTTTATGCAGTGGGCGACTGCGCTGAAACCACGCACATTTTAACTCACAGACCTGTTTGTCCTCAACTTGGTACCGTCGCGGTACGGGAAGGCAAAGTTGCAGGCACAAACGCTGGCGGATCCAGCTCCCAATTCACAGGCGTGCTAGTTTCAGTAATTACAATGCTCTTTGATATCCAAGCAGGCGCAACAGGCATAAGCGAAACAGCCGCAGCAAAAAACAACATAGACGTAGTCGTTGGAACAATCAGCAGCAAAACCAAAGCAGACTATTACCCCACAGCAAAACCAATCAAAGTAAAACTAATCGTGGAAAAAGAGTCCGAACACATCATCGGAGCCCAAATCGTTGGCGGAGAAGAAGTAACCCAACGCATCAACGCATTATCATTTGCAATACAGAAGCAGATGACTGTAAGAGAGCTTGCTAAAGCAGACACAGCGTATGCGCCGCCAATGTGTGAAACTTGGGAACCAATGATTTTAGCTGCAGAAATGGTTTTAATGAAACTACGCTAAACCTCTGCTTCCTTTTCAACTTTTTTTGTTTCACAAAGTGCCAATACGACCTACCCTCTATAGGTTTTTGCATAGAACTGCTATTAGGATCCTATTAGGCTCCAAATAGGTTGGTAAAGAATCGTTTTACCCGGCCCTTTCAGCTTAGATGGTTCCTGAGGAGTTCCATAGAAACTGGAAATATTCTCGTGCAAACCCAACAACGCCAACGTGGGCACTCCAAATGACAAGGTTCGGTTTATCATCGCCCAAAAACAGCATGGCTTCTTTGCCGTCAACAATGATGCCGCCGCCAAACATGTGGTCACGCAACCGTACCTCGTTTATGCCTGTGTATTTTTTAAGAGATACCCAATCCTCACGTTTGCCTGCAGCCATGAATTGAATGTTGACATTCTTTTTTAGGCTGTTAAACAATGGGTCCGCTAACGCGATTATGGGTTTGGCAAATTCGGGGGCTGCAACCACGATTTCTTTAGACGCCATTTTTAGCATTTCTTCAAGTTTAGCTAAAACTGCTTGTTGGCCTCGGAGAATAAGCATTTCGGGGCGTTCAACGATTTCTTTTTGCTCGTAGAGTGGCTGAAGGTTTTCGGCAACAGTGTTTTCCCAACCTACATACTTGTCTTCAAGGCGTAGTTTGGTGAATCGTGTTGCTTCTATTGGTGGTACGGGGTAGTATTTGGTTGGTCTGCTTTCGCCGCTTTTTATCCAGCCTTTCTCTTTTAGCGAGTTGAGAACTTCGTAGATTTTGCTGTATGGTACTTGGGCTTTTTCGCTGATTTCCATGGCGGTCATTTCTCCGCCCTCAAGCAACGCGACGTAGGCGTCGATTTCGTAAGCGTTTAAGCCCATTTCATGTAGTGTAGCTCGTGTGTTCTCATTAATTGACATGGTTTACCCCTCAATCACCGTAGGAAACTTCTGGAAACCTTATTATTGTAAATTTGGCTCTTAAGCACTTCTACAAAAACGCTCACACATTAGAAGGCACTTTGAAAATGAAAGATATCAAAACTACAAGAAGCATTTGCCCTGAATGCCTAAAGGCCTTAGATGCAACAATTTACGAAGACGAAGGAAAAGTCTTCATCAAAAAAACCTGCCCAGAACATGGGTCATTCAATGAACTTTACTGGGGCGACTACGAACAGTACGTACGTGCAGAAAAATTCCGTTTCGACGGAGACGGAATGGCTAACCCACGCACCGAGAAAAAAGGCGGCTGCCCACTTGACTGCGGCATCTGTCCCGAACACAAGTCACACACTGCACTTGCAATTATTGACATAACCAACAGATGCAACCTAACCTGTCCAGTCTGTTTCGCAAATGCTACAGCAGCAGGCTACGTGTATGAACCAACAAAAGAACAAGTTTACGGCATGCTTGAAAACTTACGTGCCAACAAACCCGTTCCCACAACTGCACTTCAGTTTTCTGGTGGAGAACCAACAATCAGAAAAGAACTGCCAGATTTTATACGTAAAGCCAAAGAACTCGGCTTTAGTCATGTAGAAGTAAACACCAACGGTTTACGTATCTCTCAAAGTGTGGAATATGCTAAAGAGCTCAAAGCTGCAGGAGTAAGCACAATTTATCTGCAATTTGATGGGTTAACCTCAGATGTTTATAAATTCATTCGCGGCGTAGACCTTCTTAACATAAAAATGAAGGCAATCGAAAACCTGCGTCAGGCTGGTCTTGATAGCATTGTTCTCGTTGTCACGCTTGTTAAAGGAGTAAATGATCAGCAACTTGGTGACATCATTAATTTTGCCGCCAAAAACTTTGATGTTGTCCGCTGCGTGAACGTTCAGCCAGTCAGTCTATGTGGGCGTCTTCCGGCTCAAGAAAGAGAAAAAATGCGTATCACTATAACTGACTTCATGAAAAATGTTGAAGAACAAACAAACGGCGTCGTAAAAGCATCAGACTTTTACCCAGTGCCCACTGTTGCTCCAGTCTCAAAAGCAGTCGGCGCGCTCAAAGATAGAAGATACATCGAATTCACAGCGCATCCACACTGCGGAATGGCAACTTACCTGCTTGTTGAAAACGGCAAAATTACGCCCATCACAAAACTGGCCAACGTTGACAAATTCGTTGCAACTATGAAAAAAGTTTACGAATTAGCATCAAAAGGCAACAAGACCGAAGCTAAACTTCGTTTAGCAGGAGCAGCACGTCATGTCAAATTCGGGTTTATGCGCAAATATGTCTTAGGTGTACTAACAAAAGGCGACTACAAATCCCTTGGTGACCTGCAAAGAAAATCCCTGCTGCTTACATCAATGCACTTCATGGATCCATACAACTTTGACCTTGAACGTGTTGAAAGATGCCTAATTCACTATGCAGTTCCAGATGGCCGCATCATACCTTTCTGTACAATGAACTCTATTCACCGTCAAGCTGTAGAAAAGAAACTTGGCGTTCCAATCAAAGAATGGAAAGAGCAGCATAAAGTTGAAATAACTCAGCCATTCTAGAAGTGGAGAAATACTCAAGTTAATTGGTGAAAGTAATGGGCGGAAAAAAGAAGCTCGGCATTAAACAGATGGAAAAGCAGCAAGTGAAAACTGACGAAGACAAAGCTGCAAAAGAAGCAAAGAAGAAAGAGAAAGCAGGACCTCCACGTGAAAAGAAGCAATTAGCAATCCTGCCACCTGACGTAAAAGACCAAAGAATCGTTGCAGAAGTCAAAAAGATGGGTGCATTGACACCTTATGTTGTTGCAACAAGATACGGTGTACGTATCAGTGCAGCAAAAGACTTTCTAGAACAGCTTGAAGCAGCTGGTCACGTTCAGCTTGTCTCAGGCAGCCACAGCTTAAAAATCTACAAAGCCGCAGCTTAAAAAACTGCGAAACTTTCTTAAATCTTCTTACTATTCTACATACTAACTATACTAACGAGTGTAGGTTATTCTTTATGAGTTTTCCACAAAAACTGTACACAACAAAAGAAGTATGTGCAGCCAAAGAATTAATTAATCAAGGCTACAAACACGAGTTATCTGTTGATGGCTCTACTGATTTTAAATCCAAAGTAAACCAAGCTTTAGACTACCTAAAAACTGCGGGTTACTATGATTTTCTTAGAACATACGTTAAAGAAATAACAGAAATAGACGGTATAACACAACTCCGGGAAACAGAGGTTTCTATTTGGGCAAACCAGTACGCCGTAGACAACCCAGTTGATGCTGCCAGCTTATTGGTTCAGAAAGCTTTCAGTATGAAAGAGTATCTTGACGGAGAACTTTACTATGGAGGAAACGCAGAAAAACGCTCTGTAGTAAAACGCATAGAGTTCCTGCAAGCGTTAAAAGAAAAAACTGCTGACCCCGCCGTAAAGGAAGAGTGCCAGCGACTACTTGACTTGTGGGCGGAAAGCTCATTGTCCTTCTAAAGAAGCGCTTTCTTGACTTGTAGTACTTGGCAGTAACTCTACTTTTACTGCTGTTCCACTTTTTGCCTTTTTGAATAAGTCCAGATTACTGGTGATTTTACCTAGTATGCTTACTGGACTGTATGGTTGCGATTGCCCGTAAAAAACGCACAAAGCGCTGCCCATGGGCCAAAATGCGATAGTGCCTGTTTCGACTGTTCGTTTGGCTTTTTCTTCTCCCATTTTGATTGGTATCTCAAAATAGATTTCTTCTTTGTAGAGGGCGATTCTGCCTACAATGGGCAGTTTTCTTACAATCATGTCGATGGTTCTTGGTGCTTTGAACCTGACTAATTCGCCTTCTGCTTCACCTAAACCTTCAAGGATAAATTTTATTTTTACACGAGAGATATCTTCTTCGGAACTCAAATCCATGCAGCCTCAAGAGAAAATCCTCCAAATTTTTTTGGAGAATAGTATAGTGATACTCAAGGTACATATTTAACTCTTACAGTAAAAACCCCGGTTGCATGCAAAACAAAAGAAAAAGCTGCAAAAACGCAAAAAAAGTCAAAAAATAAGAAAAAACAGAATTAAAGTAAAGCTAAAAGTGTCCTGCCAATATAGTCGATTTGTTCGCTGGTCACGTTTGGGTGAACAGGCAAACTGAAGACTTGTTTTGATGCTTTCTCGGTTTCTGGTAGGGCTCTGCTATTGAAGTTTTCGCGGTAGAACTCCATTGTATGTACGGGGTTAACGTAGTAGGCTTCGGCGCCGATTTCTTTCTGTTTTAATTCTTTAAGGATTAGGTTGCGTTCTTCTTCTGTGCCATCAACTAGTTTTACAGTGTAGAGGTACCAACTGTGATTGTTTGCTTCTGTTTCGGTTGGCAGTTTAAGACGTTTAGATTTTCCAAGCATGGCTGAAAGTTGCTGGGCGTTCTGGCGGCGTTTTGCAACAAACGAAGGTAGTTTTCCTAGTTGTACTATGCCTATGGCGGCTTCAAGTTCAGGCATGCGGTAATTGTTTCCCATCAAAATCGATGTGTATTTTGCTTTTTCTCCATGATTCCTAATCAACCGCAACGTCTCATCAATCTTGTCATCGTCAGTTGTTATCATGCCGCCTTCGCCTGTAGTCATGTTTTTGCTTGCATACAAGCTCCAGCATGCAGCATCCGCGAATGACCCCGCCGGTTTGCCCTGATAAGTTGTTCCATGCGCCTGAGCAGCATCCTCAAGCAAAGCCAAACCATGCTTTTCCGCAATTTCCCTAAGTGGCTTCATGTCTGCTGAGTAACCGTACAAGTCAACAGGCAAAATGGCACGGGTTTTGCTGGTTATTGCTTTCTCTACGTCTTGAGGTGAAAGCGTATAGGTTTCCGGGTCAATGTCTGCAAAAACCGGTTTCGCTCCAGCAAATACTACTGATTCAGCTGTGGCAACAAACGTGAAACTTGGAACAATAACTTCGTCACCATGTTTAACGCCGACTGCTAGAAGTGCCGCGTTTAAGGCTGCGGTTCCATTGTTAACTGCAATGGCGTGTTTTACGCCTGCAAATTTAGCATAATTTTTTTCAAATTCTAAGACTTTTGGGCCTTGACCTAACGCGTTGGTTAATGGTCCTTTGCGCATAACTTCTAAGGCTGCTTGGGCTTCTTCTTCCCCAGTTTTAGGCATGTTAATCGGAATCACTTTTTAACTCACCAGATTTAAGAAAAGGAGAAGGCAGGCTTACTATTTTAGGATTTCATAAAGCCGCCTGAGTTTATTCGACGCTGAGTTCTTCCCATCGACTGTAATCCACAAGCACCATGAACCTTCGTGCCCTAAACTCCGCGTCTAAGGCTGGATCGCCAGTGTCTACTTTGAGGCTTTTGAGGTTATGCACTTTACTTGCAGTTGCAACCACAACAATGTTATCCAACCCCACTTGGCGAATAACTTTTGAACTTATTTGCTGGTTGCCCCTGCCAAAAATGAAGCCTTGACCACCAATCAAAGTCACAATAATCTTGGCTGGCTTACCGTTTAGGGCTTGAAGAATCTGCTTCTCATTAACGTCCTTTTCAACGATTTGCTTGTTAACAAACAAATCCACTCCCAAAAGGGTCTTCTTTTGGTCTAAAAGGTCACTGATAGTGCGAGTAGTGGTTCCGGGACCAATAATGTAAAGCATTTCAGGCCGCATATTCTCGATAACGTAAACTGCGATGGCTGCTTGATTGCGCACTTCATCCTCCGTTGTAGGACTCGCCAGTTTACTGACCTGAATTAAATGCGGCTCATACGGACTAAGCACGTACCCATAAAGCTCCGCTGAAAGGCGTCCCTCACGAAAAGCTTGCTCATTAACATCCATTACCTCTGCCTCACGTAACGGCAATTCGCCATTCAAAAACCTGAAAACCACCCGTGCCGCCGCCCTTGGGTTAACAGCAAAAATTGCGCTATGCATCTTAACACCAGTAGGCACACCTAAAACCGGCAGCTTGGTCTCAACAGCTTTTAAGATGTCGCGTGTCGTGCCGTCGCCGCCACAGAAGACCAGCAAATCAGCTTTAGCATCAACCATGCCTTGAGCTATGACTTTTGTGTCTTCTGAACTTGTCTGTTGACGCTTCTCGCCGACAACAGTGTAAGTGTAACCTTGTTTTTTTGCTTCTGTTTCTCCCATGTCTCCAGCACCAACGAGAAGGTGGATGTAGCCTTTAAGTGGTGCAAGTTCGTTAAGGAAAGCTTCAGCTCTTACTGCAGCAATAGGTTTGGCTCCAAGTTCTATGGCTTTTTCAAGGATGGCTTTTCCGTCTGTGCCTTTCAAGCCGACAGCTCCGCCCATGCCTGCTACTGGGTTTACGATGAAGCCTATTGTTTTTGTTTGGATGTTAGCTGTCAATGCGTATCAACCTCTGTAGTATAGGTGTGTGGTCTTAATAAGAAGTCAAATTGGTTTTGTCGATAAAAAGTTGTATTCATAAAAGATGGTAAAAAATGGTGAGGATTCACAGGTGGCTTATCCACCTGGTGAACCTATGGTTACAGTATATTATGGCGGAGTTTGCGCTGGTTGTGCTGGCTGAGTTGGTGGAGTGTAGTTGTATGGTTGAGTTTGGTTGTATTGTTGGAATTGGCGGTTCTTCATGCTGAAGAAACCAATTGTGGCGAATATCCATGAGACGAATATCACCAGTAAGCCTACGCCGATGATGGTTAGTATTGAGCCAATCCAAAGTAGCGTGCCTGCAGTAGCTAATGTTTGGTCACCTGTTTTTTCTGCGAGTATGCTTAAGGCGGTTTTCAGGTGGGTTGCAGCAAGCACGTAGAACACGAACGCTACAATTAAGCTTGCGATGCCTGCTATTACACCAGCACCTAACCCTGCAGTCATTGCTAGGAAGCCTTCAAAGGTGAACGCCGTTGCAGATGCAACACCAATTAAAACTGCAGCGCCTGAGACTGCTACCGCGATTATGGCTACGATGTAGTATTTGATGCCCTTCCAAGTGTTCTGGTAGATGCTCTCATCACCATAGTAGCTTGAGAATTCTTTCATGCTTTTTACTAATAGAACTATACCCACTAAACCTAATACCCAGCCGGCATAGGGAATAATGCTAAGTAAAAGCAGTATTGAACCCACACCAGCCATTGTTTTACTATTTTCAAAGTTTTCAGTCAACTTTTTTGCCTCCAATTTTTGAAATCCCTATGTGCAACTCATGATTTAGCCCTAACATTTCGAAGAAAAACCGCAAAAAACTTCTATGCGTTAGAGTTTACGACTCTAAAGGTTAGAGTTACAAAAAAATGGCAGACGCCAAACGCTGAAAACTACTGAAAAAAGCTTGTTTTAGCCACAGCCCAAAACTTGCCCGGAAGAAAAACTAAAAAGTTAAGAAAAAGAAAACTTGAGCGGGTTTATTGTCCGCCGTTGATGTACTTCTTTCGTACATCATTGAGCCATGGGTAAAGTTTCTGAAGCTTCTCCATTGACTCAGCAACTTTCTCTGCTGGATACTCGCATGGCTGCAGGTTTCCGGCAAAGTATTCACCGTAGGCTGACATGTCAAAGAATCCGTGACCAGTCAACACGAACAGCAATGTTTTTGCTTCGCCTGTTTCTTTGCATCTGCGGGCTTCATCAATTACTGCTTTGATTGCATGTGTAGCTTCTGGTGACGGAATTATGCCTTCACTGCGGATGAAAATTTTGGCTGCGTCAAAGGCTTCAATTTGGTTTACTGCTAATGTGTTGATTTGTTTGTATTTTGATAGGACGCTGATGGTTGGTGCAATGCCGTGGTATCTGAGTCCGCCTGCGTGGATTGGTGCTGGCATGAAGTCATGTCCTAAAGTGTGCATTGGGACGAGTGGTGTTAGTTTTGCTGTGTCGCCATGGTCGTAAGTGTATTCTCCCTTGGTGACTTTGGGGCAAGCTGTAGGCTCAACTGCGACTAATTGTGTTTCTTTTGGAGCTTTCTTTGCAACGCGGTCATGATAGAATGGCCAAATTAGACCTGAGAAGCTGCTGCCTCCACCGATGCATCCGTAGATTGCGTCTGGGTAATCGTCAACCATTTCAAGCTGCTTCTTTGCTTCTAAGCCTTCAACAGTTTGGTGCAGACAAACATGGTTGAACACGCTGCCGATGGTGTAGTTGGCTTTTTTGCCTGTTTTGCCGCTTTCTAAGGAGTCTTCAACAGCTTCGCTGATTGCGATGCCCAAAGCGCCTCTGTTTTCTGGGTCTTCTTCAAGGATTTTTCTTCCAGCTGCTGTTTGTTTGCTGGGGCTTGCGAAGACTTCAGCGCCGAAAGCGTTCATCATCATTTTGCGGTATGGTTTTTGTTCGTAACTGGCTTTTACCATGTAAACAGTTGCTTTGATTCCGAACATAGCAGCTGCAAATGAGAGTGCTGAACCCCATTGACCTGCACCGGTTTCGGTTGTTACACGTTCAATGCCTTCTTTCATGTTGTAGAAGGCTTGTGGCACGGCGCTGTTGGATTTGTGGCTGCCTGCTGGGCTTACGCCTTCGTATTTGTAATAGATTTTTGCTGGTGTTTTGAGTGCTTTTTCAAAGCCTACTGCTCGGAAGAGTGGGGATGGTCTCCAGATGCGGTAGATTTCGCGAACTTCATCTGGGACGTCTATCCAGCGTTCTTGGCTGATTTCTTGTCCGATGATTTCTTTGGGGAAAATTTGTGGTACTATGCCGACGCCTGGCTCTTTTGTTGCAGGGTCGATGAATGGTGGAAGTGGGTGTGGAAGGTCTGGTACTATGTTGTACCATTGTTTTGGGATGTCTTCTTCTTTTAGTAAAATTTTTCGGGTTATCATGTTTCTTCTTTCCCGGATTAGCTGTGAAATGTTGTTTCACGCTTTATTTAAGCTTTTCAGTACATGAACGTACGAAACTGTACATTTGATTGCTTTGAAACGTTGGAAAACCAAAATCCAAATTAACACTTTTATACTTAAACGCACAAAAACATACACGCGAAGCAACCATGTGGAACATGATAAAAAGCCACTTCGAAGACTACCCCGAAAGACTGAAAGTAGCACGCGTACTAGTAGAAAATGGTTTAAGCGCAAAAAACAGCAAAATCTACCTAAACCAAATCGAAATCCCCCCTGTACGCATAGCCCGAGTCGCCGGCGTAGACAGACGCACAGTAAACGAAACCCTAAGCGCCATAAACGAAGACAAAAAACTCAAACTAATCTTTGAAGAAATCCGTCCCGCAGGTCACTCCCTAAAAGAAATCGCCAAACACCTAAACCTCGGAGTAGTAGAACTCACCGTTGCAGACGCAAAAGCTCCAGGCATCCTATCAAATGCATCCGCTTTGCTAAACAACGCCAACTTGAGCATACGCCAAGCCATTGTGGATGACCCTGAATTGTCGCCTGAACCAAAACTAACTTTGATTGTGGAATGTAAGATTCCTGGCGAGTTAATTCCAGAAATATTAAAGATTCCAGGGGTAGCTAAAATCTCTGTTTATTGATTGACCGCGCAGTTTTTTAGAGGCGAAACCTAAATTAATAATCAAAACCAATAAAAATTGTATAGCGTAGCTTTTCTACTTCTATCGTTTGCTAGAAAAACTTATATTGTTAAGGGTGTTTTCTTGTTGTTCGCATTAAAGGAGGTTTACCTGATTTGTCATCATCACCTACACAAGCTGGCGGCGTACCAGTTCTTGTATTAAAAGAAGGAGCAAATCGTTCTCGCGGAAGAGAAGCACAACATAACAATATTACTGCAGCCAAAGTTGTCGCTGAAAGCGTAAAAAGCGCGCTCGGGCCAAAAGGCATGGATAAAATGCTTGTTGACAACTTTGGAGACGTAACCGTTACAAGCGACGGACGCACAATCCTGGATGAAATGGATGTTCAACATCCAGCAGCAAAAATGCTTGTAGAAGTCGCCAAAACCCAAGACAACGAAGCAGGCGACGGAACAACTTCTGCCGTAATTATTGCAGGCGACCTTTTAGGACGCGCTGAAGAACTTATCGACAAAAACATTCACCCAACAGTCATAATTGATGGTTACAAGAAAGCTTCTGAGAAAGCTCTTGAAACTCTTGACAAAATCGCCATGCCATTTGACTTTTCAAAATCCCGAGATTTCCTAAAGAAAACCGCTGTAACTTCAATGGCAAGCAAACTTGTCGCTGAATACAAAGAATATCTTGCTGACATGGTTGTCAAAGCAATGCTTGAAGTTGCAGACAAACAACAAGACGGCACCCTCAAAGCCGATGTTGAAGATGTCAAAGTGGAAAAGAAAACTGGCGAATCACTAGGCGAAACAAAACTTATCAACGGCATAGTGATTGACAAAGAAATCGTTCACTCTGGTATGCCTAAACGGGTCGAAAACGCAAAAATCGCGCTTATCGACGCTTCCTTAGAAAATGACAAGCCAGAAATCGATTCAAAAATTAACATTGAAAGCCCATCCCAAATAGCAGCCTTCTTACAACAAGAAGAAGACATGCTACGCAGCATGGTTGAAAAAATCGCTGCAACAGGCGCAAACGTCGCAATTTGCCAAAAAGGCATCGACGACATGGCACAACATTTCCTCGCCAAAAAAGGCATCATGGCCATTAGACGCGCCAAAAAATCTGACATGGAAAAACTTGCACGCGCCATAGGCGGAAAAATCGTTTCTGACATTGACGATATTTCTTCAAAAGATTTAGGTTGCGCAGCGTTGGTTGAGGAACGTAAAATCGGTGACGACAAAATGACTTTTGTCGAAGGCTGCAAGAATCCAAAAGCAGTAACGATTCTGATTCGCGGCGGAACCGAACGCTTAAACAATGAAGCAGAACGCTCAATCCACGACGCTTTATGCGTTATACGCGACTTAATTCAAGACCCCAAGCTTGTAGCTGGAGGAGGCGCACCTGAAATGGAAATGGCAAACAGCCTCAAAAAGTATGCCCAAACACTTCCAGGGCGTGAGCAGCTTGCCATTCTGGTTTTCGCTGAAGCTTTGGAGTCTATTGCAATAACATTATCAGAAAATGCTGGTTTAGACCCGATTGATATACTGTCCGAATTGCGGTCTAAACACGAAAAAGGAGAAACATGGGCAGGCATCGAAGTAAACAGCGGTAAAGTCCAAGACATGACCAAAGCAGGCGTCTACGAGCCAGTAGCAGTCAAACGTCAAATCATAAAGTCCGCAACCGAAGCAGCCTCTTTGATACTAAAAATCGATGATGTTATCGCCTCAGGTAAAAGCAAGATGCCTCCAATGCCACCTGGAGGAATGCCAGGCGGAATGGGTGGCATGGGCGGAATGGGCGGATATCCAGGTGCTGGAGAGTATTAAACTGTCTGACAATAAAGTAACTGTAGGACCACCAAAAGTAACCCGTTTTGAGAAGGCTAGAATTGTTGGGGCAAGAGCCCTGCAAATCAGCATGGGAGCGCCAATCCTTGTTGACGCTGACGAAACGGTCTCAAACCCGATTGATATTGCAATGAAAGAGATGGATGCGGCAATCTTGCCAATCACCATTAGACGTACACTGCCTGACGGAACCTTCCAAGACATACCTCTTAAATGGCTATCATAAACCAACTTTTTCTTTTTTCTTAAAATTTTCTTTAGCCGCTTGTAAAGTAGCAGTTATTTGTCTCCAGTGTGCACCTTGCCAATAAACGTGACCACAATTTGGGCACTTCCAAAACTTGTCATAATACAAAAAAGTGTTCCTTTCAACGTCGCCTTCGATTTGTTCCTTAGCGGCTGCGTGCAGTTTAGCGTTGCACCGTGGACAATGCGACTTGTCCATGTCAATTTCAAGCCTTAAACCAAACCGTTCCGCCAACTCGGCAAGCCTCTCAACTTCCGAAGCACCCTGCAAATAAAAAGCTTCAAGCCCCCGACTCAAAGCACGCTGAAACAACTCAAAATCCCTCGTCAACAAAACCCTGCCATCAGCCTTCGCTTGTGCAAGCAGTTGGTCATCGGTGAGTTCTGTGGAGTACACAACATCTCGTCCAAGCATTCTTAGCCAACGCGACAGCTTACCCAACATCGCATCAGCTAGAAACTTCAAGGTTTTCCTCCCCGGATGACTCTTCCGCAGCCCGGTTTGTCAACAATCTCGCCTTCATCCATAACCAAAACGCCGTTGACAAAAGTTTTTACGGGTTTGCCGACTGCTTCCCAGCCGTTGTAGGGTGAAAACTTGGCTTTAGACTTGAACTTAGCCGCATTAATCGTCCAACGCAGGTTATAGTCCACAATTGTCAGGTCTGCATCTTTGCCCTGCTCCAATTTGCCTTTGCTGGTTAAACCAAAAATTTCTGCTGGTTTTTCCGCAAGCAACTCAACCAGCCGCTGTATGGTTAACTGGTTTTTCCTTACCAGTGTTAGCGTTAGGGGTAGGGTGGTTTCCAGTCCGGGCACGCCGACTCTAACTTCCCAGACGCTGCTTTCAGATTTTTCTTCAAGCGTGTGAGGTGCATGGTCTGACCCAATTGCGTCAATATCGCCTTGGACCACGCCTTTTATCAGTGCTTCTTTATGGGTTATGTCTCGAAGTGGTGGTGCCATAATCGCCAACATGCCATAACGGGAAACATCCGCTGATGAC
>JAWRIR010000105.1:0-3369 GCA_040268405.1 Thermoproteota archaeon
TGGTGCTGGTGCAACCGTTGGAAGTGGCTGTTGGGATTTTGTCTCAAATTGCAGTTCCAATGATTTCTGCCACTGTAATCGGGCTTGTGTTGTGGGTTTACCTGTTCAAAACCAAAAATGACCAATTTTCAAATTAATGGAGAAAAAAACAAAATGATTGACCTATCTTACCTAACAAATACTTTAGCACTATTGAGTACTGCCTCATTAATGATCGTAGTATCTTTAGTTTGTTTCAACTTTAAACCCTTTAAACTTCAAACAAAAAACTTGACGCTTTTTAGGGTGGCTGTAGGCTTACTTTTTGGTTTGCTAGCCATATTTGCAACCTTAACCGGCGTTAAACTTCCAGACGGAATAACAATTAACGTTCGGGAACTTGCAGTTGTGATTGCTGGAGTTGCTGGTGGACCCGTTTCCGGCTTGATCGCTGGCTTAATTGGCGGGTTGCATCGCTTCACGCTCGGTGGAATCTCAGCTTTGTCCTGCACCATTTCAACAATCCTGCTAGGTATAATAAGCGGTTTAGTTTCAACGAAAATTTCTGGCAGACGCTATTTGTTGAAAGCTGGCTTGCTTGGTTTGGTTTTGGAGTCGCTTGCAATGGCGCTTCTTCCGTTGTTTTTGCCTTGGGATACGGCAGTGCTTGTTCTGATTGAAGCTGCTGTGCCAATGATTGCCGCTACCACAATAGGGTTGATGCTTTGGGTTTACCTGTTTAAAACCCAAAAATCCTCCCCTAAAAATCCCTAACCCTTTTTCTGTCAACCTATTTGGATCCTATTAGGCTCCTAATAGAGGTTATATGCAAGAACCTATAGGAGGTCTATAAAATCCTAATGGGGTAGGTCCTATTGGCTGAAAAACAAGTCATTAGCATGTTGAAAACCAGTATTTTGCCGTTCCAACTCTGGAACATTCCGTTCCCTAAATAGAACTAAAGCTGCAGAAAACACCTGTTGCTTGGTGTCCTGATGAAAAAACCTGATGCTCTAACTCTACTTATCCTTTTAGTTGCCATATGCGTTCTGCCATTGCAAAATCAGCAGGCTCAAGCAGCCTATAGTCTCGACGGGTCAGGTTTTCCTCTAATGGGCACTTTAGAAGTTGCTTCTCCAGAAAATTCCACGTATACGACTAGCGTGTTGATGCTTAATGTTTCTGTCCGTAGCATGGTAACGTCAATTTACAACTGCAAAATGGTTTATAGTCTCGACGGAGCGGAAAACGTATCTTTGCCATTAATTTCTGAGTTTATGCCTGTTGAGGTAACAAGGACATATGCAAACGGTACAACCGAAAAAGCGGTATCGCAAACGGCATCCTATTACGTAATTAGTGGAGAATCGGTTTTGCCAGAATTGCCGCAGGGTTTGCACAACTTGACATTGTATGAAATATGTGAACGCAAAGACAGTGCAAGCACAAGTTGGTCTGCATTACTATTGGATAAAGCATTTGTGAATTTTACAATAAACAACCCGCAGAATATCAGTGTAGAAACGGCAACTGGTTTGGAAATAAATAAGCAAACACCAGAAAATAGCAACACTTGGTTAGTTGCCTTAATTGTTGGTGGCTTGATTGCCTTTACTGTTTTGATGGTTTTTAAAAAACTGGCTTCCAAAAATAATGTTGTTCAAAAATAAGTAAAAATTAAGAAAAGGGTTTGGTTTATTCTGGACTGTAGTAGCCCTTGTCAATCTTGACGAAGATTAATGGGCCTCTACTTTGAGACATCTCGCGAGCTTTACGCAAAGCGGCGTTAACAACAGTGAAAACGCGGTCTTTGTCGCCAAGGCTTTGTGCACGTTTCTCTCCGAGCTCCATCTTTAACAGGTTTTCTGCCAAGATTTCGGTGCCGCAGATTTCTCCGTTTTTGAGTAGTGTGCCAACGACTACTTCGGTTAGTTCTTGTTTGCGTTCTATTTTTCGCCAGTATGGTTCAGCGCTGCTTAAGGTTTTAGAAACTTTGCTCCATTTGTTTTGGTTTTGGTCGCCGATTAGCAGTTTGACGCGTTCCTTCCATTTTTTTAGCCACATGCTAACCCAAATGGTTAGGAATGATTCAAGTTCCGCTGGGTTTTCATGGAATTGTTTTTCAAGTTTCTCTACAAGCTCGCATTGGCTGGCTTCTTTTCCAATCAAGTTCCAGTGAAACTTGAGGTAGTTTGTGAAGTCTTGGCATGCTACTTGTAGAACCTTGCGGTCAGAACCCATGACATCTAAGGCTGGGTCTGCATCCTTTAATTTCTCCCCTAGCATTATCTCTACGAAATTCATACTGATTCCCGCTCTAAGCCCTCTCCGATAGTCTGTTAGTTTGAGGTTTTAATTAAACTTTATCAGAACTTCGCCATATAACTGCCTTAGGCGGGATTACGGAATATATCAGAACTGGAAATACCTAACTTATCACGTCAGGAAGCCTTGTTAGGTCAGATAGAATCATGTCTGGGTCTTCTTTGGCAAGTTCCTCGTGATAGTACAAGCCTGAAAGAAAACCAACGGTTTTTACTCCTGCAGCTTTGCCGGCTTTGATATCGTTTACTGAATCGCCAGCCATTAAACAATCATTAATGTCAACGTCAAAATTTTGTACGCATTTGAATATGGCTTCAGGTGACGGCTTAGGTTTTGTCGTGTCAAGCGCTGTCATGACGCTTGCAAAATATTTGCCTATGCCAAAACAGTTCAGTTCTTTTACAATAGCTTGGTTGGGCACATGCCGCATTGTTATTAACGCAAGTTTTGCCTTTGATGAAAGTGTGTGGATTGCTTGGGAAACGTCAGGTAAAAGCCTTGTTTTCTCCTCAGTGAGTGATTGATAGGCTTTTAGGTAGTGGGGAATGAACGTTTTTGGATCGCATCTGATTAGGTCTCTAAAGTCTAAGCCTTGCTCCATGCGTTTGGGAATCTCGAGCGCGATTTTCATTTCTGGTGGCTCTTGCCCTACTGCTTGAAAGCCAATTTGTGCTGCTTCAAGATATGCTTGGCGGGAATCAACTATTGTTCCGTCAAGGTCTAAGAAGATGCATTTGGCTTTGAACTTATTTTCGCGCATAAGCAGTAGACTCTGTTCTGAATGTTGTTCTGTTACTGGTTTAAAAAATGTTTCTGGATCAAAAATTCTTTTTTGCCAAAACACATGTTCTATTTATTCTATATATTTTATTAAGAATAGCTCTATAGGCTAAAAAACCAAAGTATATGTTGAAAGATAGAGGTGAAAAGAAAAATATGCTTTCAAGAGATTGTGATGGCTGTAGCCAACTAAAAATGTGTGGCAAACGCTTCAACAAAGCCAGCAAAGGCGACAAAGTGTACTGTCCAGACGGAACAGCACATTTAGTGGACCAAGCAAGCGAG
>JAWRIR010000106.1:0-4240 GCA_040268405.1 Thermoproteota archaeon
GTTTCGACGGCTGAGTCAAAGCAGTCTACTCCCCTAATCTCGTCATGCACGTCCCGTGTTCCATCTAACGAAACCGTAACGTTGACCATACCAGCCCCAACACGTTCAATAACTTCTTGGATACGTTCAGGCATTAACCCGTTTGTGTTTAGGTAAATCTTGTTCTTAGCAACGTGACTGCAGACTTCTGCAAGGTCCGTTCGTAATGTTGGTTCTCCACCCGTAATTGAAACTGAATCAAAAATACTAAAATCCATTTTCTTTATTTCTTCAAGACTTAACTCGCCAGTGGGCTGGGTTTTCCAGTTAAAACAGTGACTACACCGCGCATTGCAGCGGTTTGTAACAAAAAAGGTTAAAATTTTAGGCGTAATCACCATTTTCACTTCACATGAGCGAGAGTTTTTCTTTTAACTTGTAAAGAGGATACTTTAGCGGCATGCGACGGAACATGCTGAAATCAAGTGCGGAACCTTGGGTTTCAGGCTGATACTCACTTTTTGCCGTGGCAGCTAGTTGACTGAACCCTTTATGGTAACCTTTGAATTTTCGCCAGTAAGTTTGTTCATTAACGTGATGCTTAACGATAACCTTGTTACAATGCAGGACAAGCATGCCCTGTGCTATCATGCGCCGGATAACATCGTTGTCTTCGCCTGCCACGTCAAACATTGGGTCAAACCCGTCCACTTTAAGCAAGTCTTCACGCTTGTAAAGGGCACATTGAAAGGCTCGGGATTCAACAATTTTGATGCCACCGTGACGTTCAATCTCAAGTTTGTCCATTTCAGCTGCAACTTTGAGGAACCATTTGTTGCCCACGGTTAGTTGACCGGCGCAGACGCCTGAAACGTGAAACTTTTCCATAACTTCGAGCAGAACGGGAACTGGGTCAAAGTCAAGCTCAATATCTGAGTCAAGCCACAAAACTAGGGGCGCCTCCGCTTTTTTGAGCAATTCGTTCCGTGCGTTGCCAACTCCTTTAGCAGTTGAAGTATGCCACGTATAGCTGCCAAGGAATTTCTTGTTGTTTTCCATCCACACTGTAGGGACGCCAGCCCCTCCCAACGGCGTAAGAACCTCACAGTTACTAAACATCCAATCCCGTAGCAAAACCTTGATGGGCGATTAATTTAACTCTTTGCCAAAAACACAAAAGCTGTAATTAATAAAAAGAGGTTCAAGAAAATTCAGCATTAAATGCTGAAGTCTTGTCCGTCATCTGGTTTCTCTTCTGACTTAGGCGCCTCAGGCTTGTCAGACTTGGATTTTGGTGCGCTTTTACCACCGCGTCTTGTAATGATAACAACCGCCACTATAACTGCAACGACCGCCGCTACGACCAAGCCATAAACTAAAACTGTTAAATCCATAGTTTCGGGGTTACTTGCTGATGCGGTTGGAGTGGCTATGGGTGCGTTTGTGCTAGTCGGATTGGTAACGTAAAGTGTGTATTCATTGGATGTCCAAGAAAATGGGTCACCGTTTGCGTCGTATCCGTCAACACCGATGTAGTAACTATGGGCTCCAAGAGCTGCTGAAGTAGGAACAGTATAGTTAATGATTTCCGATCTAAGGTTCTTGCTGGGTTCAACAATTTTTGGGTCACTGGCATAATTGGTTCCGATAAGTTGGTCTGTATCCATCCAATCAAAGTGTACGCCAATATAGTAAACAGACAAGTTTAGGTCAGCGTTGTTGGTAAACAATATTCTTAGGCTTGTGTCTTCTCCACGTGCTTTGGTGTCTCCAGCCATGAAAAGTTCAACTGAGCCTTCATTCTGCTCCAAAGCGGAAGCTAAACCTACTGACAAAACCATAACAATCAAAGTAACAACGGATACTGCTCGAATCAACTTCACCCTATTCTTTTCTCCCTTAACCTTTCCATGTTTCACGTCCCGCTTCCTATTTATAATTTTTCCAAAATTAGCGTCCGCCTAAAAAGCCCATCTGAAAATGTTGAGTTCGAGTTCAACATCAGATTTCAGATTTTTTAAAGCAATTTTCAAGTTACCGGTTTTAGGCGAAAATGCGGGTTCAAATCCCGCTCGGTCCACTTTCACGCCCTCTCACCCCCTTTTCGTGGGTTGCTCTCGCTCCTGACGCCCTAGAGCCCCTTTAGAGACAATACAACCACAGAACCTAAGTAAATGAAGCGCAAATATTGAAGATAAAACAAATTTTAACGAATATTTTAGAATACTTTATTAAATTTCAACTAATTGTGAAATAGTTGCAGCAAACTCGTTTAGCTGGAGACAAAATAGCGTGAAGATACGGCGCCAATTTATTTTGGTCATTAGTATTTTTGCTGTGATATCTGTTAATAATTAGTTTTTCAACCATTATTACTCAACAACAGGCAACCGTTCTTGATCGTGAGAGCGGTTTAAGTAATGAGATTCAAGCCGAAATTAACAACTTGAATTATATCGCAAATAATTATTTGCTCTATCAACAAGATTCAGAGCTTGAAAATTGGGCTTCAAACATAACTGCCATAAACTTGAAGATTTATGAAGTAAAAACTATTGACTCCCAGCAAACGCAAATTGTAAATACACTTAAAGCAGACATTGAACAAGCAAACAAAACATTTTACAGCACAGTCAATTATCTAATGAATTCACCGCGAAACCAAACAGTTCGAACCGACCCCACTTTTCAATCTAACTGGAGCCAGTTGATTATAAGTATTCAAACTGCTTCAACATCCTCAGCTGTGCTGGCTGGATCAATTCATAACCAAAGTGACATGATTCAACAATCAAATGTTATTCTAATAGTTCTGTTCTTGATTTTTTTAAGCATGTATTTTTTAGCAAATTATTTGATAACCTACAGAAGAACGCTCAAATCAATTGCACAACTGCAAAAAGGTGTAAAAATTGTTGGTTCAGGAAATCTCGAGTACATTTTACCAGTATCAAATAATGATGAAATTAGTGAACTTTCTGAAGCTTTTAACAAAATGACTTTTGACCTCAAAAACATGACAGCAAAACTTCAGGAACACGAACGTATGGTAGCAATCGGGCAAACAGCAGGAATGGTTGGACATGACCTGCGCAATCCACTTCAAACAATTAGTGGTCAAGTCTATTTAGCAAAAGATGAACTTCATGCAATGCCTGAAAGCGAGTTAAAAAGTAGTTTAAAGGAAAGCATACAGGAAATTGAAGAGCAAATCAGTTACATGAATAAAATAGTTAGTGACCTGCAAACTTTTGTTAGACCAGTAGAATTTCAAAAAACTGAATTTAACTTTTACACATTTATTGTTACGCTTTTAACAGAGATTGATGTTCCCAGTAACGTTAAAACTGAGACAAAAATTGATAAAACATCCATCATAAATACGGACAAACAACTATTGAAACGGGTACTTACTAATCTAATCATAAATGCTATTCAAGCCATGCCACAAGGAGGACAGCTAGAAATCAGTGAACAAATATCAGCTGATAAAAAAAGAATAAAAATCATTGTTGCAGACACGGGTGAGGGCATTCCTGATGATATAAAACTAAAAATTTTCACTCCGCTTTTTACTACCAAATCGCGAGGGCAAGGTTTTGGGTTGGCAGTGTGTAAAAGAGTTATAGACGCATTAGGTGGAACAATAAGCTTCGAAAGTGAAGTAAGTAAGGGTACTAAATTCTTTGTTGAATTACCGTTTGAAGCGAATGATCAGATTTAGTCTACAGAACTTAATTAATTTGGCCATTGACTACTGTTGATGTGACATTGTTGATACAGTCACATATCTTTATTTTTTTAAGTCTGACCCCAATAGAGATAATGACTTTTTTGTTGGAGGTGAAGTGTTACGTCGGTTTGGGAGAAAGCAAAAAAGAAAACTGAAGAGGCAGCAAACAAAACTACTGAAGGCGCAAAAAGTGTCGGTCAAAAAACAGAGGATGAAGCGAAAAAGGCCGGTAAAAAAATTCAGGGAAAATAGGTTCCAAACTTTTTCCATTTTGTTGGTGATTGCTGTCTGAAAAGTCTTAATTAGCCGTTTTATGGTTCTTTATTATTGAGGCAATTTTTGTTGGGTGCCTCTGTGTCTGATTCTAATTTAATTCATACCAAAAAGAGGAAATCCGCCGCAAAGAAGAATCGCGAATTGTCTGACCAAAACACGAAGCTTCTTGCGTTAGCGGAGCAGGTAGCTCATTTCGGTAGCTGGGCGCTTGACGTTTCTAAGACAGGTGCTGGAGCCATCTGGTCTCCCGGA
>JAWRIR010000107.1:0-14321 GCA_040268405.1 Thermoproteota archaeon
ACGCTAATGATTCTAGCGACTACGTAGAGGTCAGGCTTGGAATTCGGCTGTTTTGAACTCACTGTTGAACCACCGTAGCTCCCAGAGCAAAGCGTCCAAGGAGGTTATTTGTTGATATTTTTTCTGAAGGTTTTTTCTGCTTAATACAAGAGCAAGGATTAGGGATAGACCTGCCAAGAGGTATATGTTTAGACTGGTGTGAATGAAAGTAAGTCCAAAGCTAAAGACGATTATGAGGCTTATTGACACAAGAATCCAATTGCTAACCACTTTCGCAACAGAGTAAAGTGCATATATGATTTTGGAAGTCTGGATGTCTTGAAGAATGCTGTTCCAGTCGATATCTTGCAGAAGCTTGAGCGCTCCTGGAAAGCCTTCTTGGATAGAGCTTTTCCAAGTATTTACTTCAACTTTTTTTAGTTTGTAATCTACCCATGTAACTCCAGCCAGCACCCCCAATCCAGGAATCAGTATTGTAAAAAGATTGTTTTGACTAGAGCTCATCAAAGACCTTGTTGTTAGTGTTGTTAGACCTTCGAAATAGCCCTCAGAAACTCCTGATAAGTGCAAAAAGTTGACTACTATCTGAAAAGCCAAAAAAGCTGCAACAGATGCCAGTACAATAACTATGAAGTCAACCATTAGATGGGATAGTGCTTTGTATTTTTTAACTTGGTCAAGTGACTGCATTAGTTCTTCAACTTTTGAGACTACCTTTTCTTCACTCATAGTGCCATCCCATAACAGTCGACAGAAACGAATGCATCCCCATAGACGATGAAGACAAGTGTATCTACGTTTGAAGTGTGCGATAGAGGCGACCGGTAATTCTCAACATCACTCATGTTAGTGTTTATTACTAGACTCAAAGGGTTGTCTGTTGAAAGAGAAATTTCTCCGCTACCGATTCCAATGTTGCCTGTTAAATCGCCTGTTCGCGGAAAACTAAACATTTGTGTAAACGTTTGTGAGTTAGAGCCAGAACTGATAGGTCTGGTTAAGTTGACGGTTTGGCCGTCGGAAAAAACAATTTCAACGTTGCTTCCCGGACTTGGGCTCACTGTTAACTTAACGATAGCTTCAACATAATTCAATTTACTAACAGTTACAATGGCATTGTTGCCTGAAAACTCGGTTGCATTTACCTGATGAAAAAGTGATAATGCAATTATTTGGCTTGTAATGCACAGGATTAGGGCAAGGGCTATCCAAGTTTTTTTCATGTGCACTATTTGGGGTTTACTGGATATAAGGCAAGCTCACACGGAGTGAAGCTAGCACTTTTTGCGTTTTCAAATTAGTTTTTGATTAAAATTGGCGCCGGGAGGGGGATTTGAACCCCCGTGGCCCCGAAAGACCACAAGCTTACAGGTACACCCTAAAGAGGGTGCATCTCCAGGCTTGCTCCCTGCCTGGCTAGGAGACCCCGGCACAAAGAACCAGCGTGTGTTTGGCTGGTTTGCACCTTTTCTCTGCCTTCTGCAGCATTTAAAGGTTTACGGTGGATTGTGTCTTGTTTGGTAAGTTCTTTGTGTTTTGTGGGTTTGTTTGTTGGGTGTTTGTTGGTTGGGTGGGTGCTGTTTTTGACTCCGATAAATTTGGTAAATGTTATATACTTCTTTCATCTGACAAATAGTCACCGTTTGTCTGCCAAACTAACAGGGGTGCCCAAGAATGAAGCAACAGCAACAATTCTACACACTACAACCGCTAAAACGATGCACATACAGAACAAACCACATCGCATGGTGCCGAAAACTCCAAAAATTCTGCGACGCCCCAGCCGAATACCGCCGCTGCACAAAATACCAACCAAAAATGGAACACTCAACCATGGGGAAATACTAAATGCAAGCAACCTCAAAAACCCCCGACAGCAGCACCCCAAAAATAAACCTGGTCGGCACCAAAACAGGACAATGCCAAATCTGCAAACAAACCAAACAAATTCTCCTCCTAAAATACGGTTTCAGCCTTTGCGAGGACTGCTTGAGCGTTTGTATAGGCATCTTAGAACACTTACAGAATGGAGCAAACAAAAAACCCACAAATAAGCCAACAAGAGAGGCACGCCCCAAAACCTCCAAAAAACCCCCTGTAAGAAAAACAGCCGCCACAAAAAACGCTCACGCTTCCACCAAAAATTGAGGCAAAAACATGACTTCCCAAAATTCAAACAAAATTTTAAAAAAACCAGCCAAAAACCAAACACAAATGCTTGACATACCAACAATGCTAAAACAAGGCGGCAAACGTTTCCTTTTAAAACTAAAACAAAAAGCCCTCAGAAGCAACAACACGTGGTACCGAGTGTTAAGTTTAGACAAACGCCGCTTCATCGAAGCTGTGATCCAAACTGTTGACCGGATCCAAAGCACACTCCTGCTTAAACTAATGGCTGAACTTGCTGAAAAATTGGTTAACGCCATCGGCGGAATCCCTGCATTAATAGGCAGCATACCCTACGGAATGATAACCTACGGTACACCCCTAGCACAACGCATCAGCGTTACAGCGCAAGCTTGGGGAAACAAGGCAGCGAAATTTTGGGTTAACGATGAAGTGTTCATTCGTTACTTAACAGTTGTCGACCAAAATAATCTGGCAATGTTTCGGGTAAGCACTAAACTTTGAACAAAAATCCACATCCCTTGCTCCAATGCTTAGTTGAAGGTGTGACAGGGTTGAGCGGTAGTTTTCTTCTCCTTTCCCTTGTCGTGATGACGCCCCACAAAACCATTCACCAAGCCTAAAATGCAAGCAAACTTTACAATTGACTCTCTGCAAAGTCCCCTCCATCAACCAGTTTCGATAAGCAAAAGTGACGTAACCGTAGTAATTCCAGTAAAAAACGAAGAACTCGCAATAAGCCTTGTCATAGACGAATTGACCCGTGAAGGGTATGAAAACATTCTTGTGGTTGACGGTTACTCAGTGGATAACACGCTAAAAATGGTGGAAACCAAAAAAGGAATAACTACACTTCAGCAACACGGCAAAGGCAAAACAGGCGCCATAAAAACAGCTATCGAAAACGTTTCAACACCCTACCTGATAATACTCGACGGCGACTACACTTACCCAGCAAAAGACATCCAACGCCTACTCGTCTTTGGTGAAAAGTACGCACAAGTTATAGGTGTTCGCGACCGAAAAAACATCAGTGTCATTCACAGGTTTGGAAATTGGGTGATAACTAAAGCGTTTAATCTTTTGATGGGTACCCACCTTTCAGATATCTGCTCAGGCATGTATTTGCTTAAAACGGATGTGGCCCGAAACTTGGAGCTTGGCTCAAAAAATTTTGCAACCGAGGTCGAAATTGCAGCCCAAACAGTAACTGATGGTGTGGTAATTGAGGTTCCAATAGGTTACCGTCACCGAATGGGCAAGGCAAAATTGTCTTGGCGTAACGGGTTTCAAATACTTTCTGCTGTTGTGAATTTGGCCAGAAAATACAATCCTGTGTTGCTCTTTTCAGTGTTTGCTGTTCTTTCAATTGTTCCCGCGGTGGTTATGTTAGGTTGGGTAATTCTGAGTTATCTGTTGCTTGGAATTTATCATAGTGGCTGGGCGTTACTGGGTGTGATGCTTCTGCTTTTTGCATCTCAAGCAATAGGCATCACTACCACAGTGCTATTGTTAAAACGAAGCGAAAAACGAATCCTTCGACATATTGAACAAAATAACTCGGCTTGAAAAATGATCCTAAACGTGTGTTTTTTAGGAAGCTGAGGTTTTTCTTGAAAAGAGATTCTTTTAACAGAATTGAAAACGATTTGTTGATTATAAATGCTTTATCTTTTGTGCTTGTGCTGACTATTGTTTTTGTTCCCGATTCCCAGTTGAGAATTGTGTTGGGTATTCCTTTTGTTCTATTTTTCCCCGGATACACTTTTTTGAGCGCTTTGTTTCCCGGAAAAAAAGATTTGGGGATAATTGAAAGATTGGCTTTAAGCGTAGGATTAAGCCTGTCAATGGTTCCATTAGTTGGTGTGGTTCTAAACTATACTTCTTGGGGTATCATGCTTTATCCACTGGTAACTTCACTGTTTGTTCTGACATTGCTTTTTTCATTTGTTACAAGCTACCGGCGATCTAAACTGCTTGCTGAGCAAAAACCCCGTTTTGCATTTCCCCAGATGCCTCAATGGAACACAATACATAGCACTAACAAATTGTTTGCCGCCGGATTATTGGTTGTTATTTTTCTGGTTGGTGGTTTTGCTGTTTACCTTGCATCCGCTCCAAAAATTGGTGAACGTTTTACTGAATTTTATGTGCTTGGTTCTAACGGTACTTTATCTGATTATCCTGTTAACCTAACGCTTGGAAAAACTGGTGTATTAACGCTTGGCATCAAAAATCATGAATACACAAATATGACCTATAGAATCGTTGTCAGTTTAAATAACCAAACTATCGGCGAAATCGATAATATACAGTTAAGTCACGAGGCTTGTTGGAATCAAACTTTTACTTTTACCCCTGAAACAACTGGAGAAAAATTGAAACTTGAATTTCACTTGTATAACCCAGATGAAACCCAAGTTTACCGTAACTTGCAACTATTGGTAAATGTGCGACCCCCAGAATGAAATTATTTCAACAACTAAATTTTTTCATTTTATATCTTTTCTTAATTATTGTGGCTGAGGTTGTGACTTCACTTTTTACTCCTGTTTACGGTCTTTTCTTGCACTCAATAATTCTCTTAACATTGTTAATGATGTCTGCCTTCTGGCATAATGAGGTCAATACCTCTAATCTGTTTCTATGTCTCTCTATTGCTCCTTTAATACGGATTTTCAGTCTCTTTTTGCCTTTGGCATATTTTCCGTCTTACACCTGGTATTTGATAGCCGGTATACCAATGTTGGTTGCTGCAGTAGTAGTAATTAAAATTCAACGCTTAAAACTAAATGATATTGGACTTAACATCAAGAAGCCCTCTCTCCAGTTTGCAATAATGTTTACAGGTATCCCTTTTGGTGTCCTCGAATACTATGTGCTGACGCCTGCTCCAATAGCCTCAGATTTATCAATTGTTGGTTTTGTCCTTTTAGCAATCGCGTTCATTTTTGCTACAGGGTTTGCTGAAGAGCTGGTTTTTCGGGGAATTCTTCAAAATAATGCCATAAAACTTTTTGGTCCTAAAGTTGGGTTAATTGCTGTTTCTGCTGTTTTTGCAGCACTTCACATTGGTTGGTTGAACATGATGGATGTAACGTTAGTTTTTGTGATTGGTTTGATTTTTGGCATTTTTATGTATAAGACTGGTAGTTTGGCTGGTGTTAGTTTGTCTCATGGTTTGACTAATGTTTTTTTGTTTATGGTTATGCCTTATTTAGTAAACCTTATAAATGGCTTGTCATCTAAATAGTGTATGGTTGTCTGCCATGATATCAACCATAACTACAACAACAGTAACAACAATCGTAACATTAACCGGTGGTGCCTCATTAGGGATGTTAGCCTCAATGCTACTTATTGCACTGCTAGGCACAAAAGAAATTGCTGCCGCTAATCTAACAAATCAAATTGCCCCAAAACGAGCCTACATTCGTTCTTTCAGCAAAAACCTAAACCTTGCTATACTGCCCTTATCTGTTACATTTTTGTTAATAGCAACGCTCAGAGTTCTAGAAGTGCTCGGATAAAAAATTAAATGCCCGTCTTCTGCTTTTAAAAACCGCTTTCCTTACTAAACACTGCATATCAATAATGCACCGAGTTGCTGTAAATTTCACTTAACAGGCCCTCTTAAGAATGTACACTGCTAACTGCTTTTTTTTAGTCTTAGCCAGAAATCGAAAGCATGTGGAAGAAAAAATAGATGAACTAAAAAGTATGCAAATGCCCTTCATTATAATCTCTGGTGAACAATTTAATCATCCTAATGTCATCTACAGAGAAGCAAGTGGTAAATGGGATGCAATAAACTTCGGCGCCAAATTTGTGCCAAAAGAAGCCCAACTGGTAGTCTTAAATGATGTTGACACTAGTATACACAATTTTGAATACGCTTTTCATTGCTTGAGTAAAAACACTGATCTTGTTTACTGCCGCGTTAAGGTACTTGAGGGTCCACAAACTAAATTTTACAAAATTCTGGATCCAATACGGAAACGTTTTCACATTGCCGCGAGTGGAGAATTGATGCTCATAAAACGTAATATATTTGAGCGCATAACGCCGATTCCTCCATGCATCGCTGAGGATACTTACCTTCTTTTTAAAGCCCTTGAGCTAAGATACCACGCTTACTTTTGTACTAAAACGTTTGTTACAACAAACCGAACAACAAATGCAACTCAGGAAGAAGCCTACAAGACAAGGACAACTCTGGGAATATACCAATCATTAAAACACAGTAAACCACCTTTGTCTATACGAATATTCTATGTACTGCTTCCCATAACGGCAAGGTTTCTTTTTATTTGGGGAAAGGATGGTCGGGCATGGATGAATGGCATACAAAAAGCGGTAAAACATAGCGCATCAAACAGTCAACCTACAAAGTTCTAACTTCATGAAAATACTGATGCTTACCCCACGGTATTACCCCTTTATGGGTGGGGTCGAAAAATTTGTTATGCTTCTAAGCGAAAGATTGATTGAAAAAAGAATAGCTGTTGAGGTTTATGCAACTGACCCAAACCTTGAATCCCAAACCATTGAACGTACAATAAATCGAACTAAAGTAACCTTTTTCAAATCAATAGCCCCTAAAGAATCCTTGTATTTTTCTCCTTCACTTTTTGCAGCATTAAAAAAGGTAGATGTCGACATAGTGCATGCACATGGTTATAGAGCTCTTCCGATGCTTGAATCTGCGTTTGCAAAAAAATACAATGGTGCTAAACTTGTTGTTACAACGCATATTGGTTTTTCAAAGCTTGGTCGTTGGCTGTATGACTTTTACAGTCCTATTTTTGGCAAAGAAATATTCAACAAAGCCGATAGAGTACTTGTGGTTTCCCCAACCGAGTTATATGAAGTACCGCATTTTATGGGTTTTTTAAATAAAATCCAATATGTTCCCATAGGAATACCGCTGAATTTTGCATCCACCAAAAAAAGCAACGATAAACTTTGCTTACTTTATGTTGGTAGAATTGAAAAGCAAAAAGGCTTAGATTTTTTGCTTAGACTGTTTAAACTGCTGGATGAAAACAAGTATGAATTAACTATTGCTGGTGATGGACCTTACAGGGATCAATTAATTAATGGAATTCGTGAGTCAAAACAGGGCAACATAAAGTATGTCGGTAGAGTACCTGAGGATACGCTTAATGAATTATACGCAAATTCAGATGTCTTCTTATTATTATCACAACATGAGGGTCACAGTGTATCCTTAACCGAGTCGATGGCTCACGGCATAGTTCCTATAGCTACAGATGTAGGTGGAAACAGGTTCATTGTTAAAGACGCTGGTTTTCTTGTACCTTACCCCGTAAACATCAAACATGTTGCAGAGTTGTTAGAAAATCTTTGCAACAATAGGCAATTATTGAATTCCTTAAGCTTCAAAGCAAAGGAACAAATTGCTAATCAATTTGGAATAGACCGCGTATCTGACATGCACATAAAAATTTACAAACAAGTTCTCAAAGAGTAATCTTTTTGCTTTTTAATTTATTGAGGGTGTTTAATTTCTGCGAGTTTTGATGATTACCCGTAAAATGGTCACCCATTTTTCTGCACCCCGTTATGTAATAAAACTCTCAGAGCAACTTGCCAAAGAGCATGAGGTTTATGTGCTCAGTTCAGAGCATTCCGAATTAGAAAATGTTAGTGTAATTCATCTGCCAAAAACTCTAGCAAAGAGGTCAGTAGCACCCATAGCTTATTCGTTGGCAGCTAAGCTGGTTAAACAGAGGAAGTCTATACAGATTGTTCATGGCCAGGGCTACACTTTTTCAGACGATGTTACAACAGTTCATTTTTTAAGACGCCCTTTTGCTTATTGGTCCAAAGAATTTGGGTTTGAAACTGCAGGATTATCTCTTGATTTGGAAACAAAATTTGAAGAAAGACTATTTCATTCTCAAAAACGCTTAATCGCCGTTTCAAGTCTCGTTAAAGAAGACCTAATACGTTATTACAAAGTTGATGAATCAAAAATCTCTATAATTCATAATGGTGTTGACACCAAAGAATTTACTCCCCCTGCGCAAGAAGCTAAAGCAACGTTACGCCAAAAAAATGGATTCAGCGAAAATGACTTTTACATATTATTTATTGGAGGGCCATCATGTGAACGGAAAGGTTTTGAATTTATAATAAAAGCATTAATTGGTCTTCCAGAAAATGTTCACTTAATAGTAGTTGGCGCCAGTTCCGAAAAATACCGCTCATTAGTATCACAACTTGATTTGGCTAAAAAAGTCATTTTTGTTCCATACATAGATGATATAAGGGAAATGTATTGGATTTCTGACGTATTCGTTTTACCTACGATCTATGACCCGTTTCCCTTGGCGGCATTAGAAGCCATGGCATCAGGTTTACCTGTAATAGTTAGTAGTCATGCTGGAACTAAGGACATCATTAGTGACGGCCAAAACGGGCTGTTACTTAGTAGCCCATCAAACGTTTCTGAGTTATCTGCCCATTTAAGAACATTAATACTCAGCGATAAAACAAGGCGTACAATTGCTGCCGAAGGCAGGCTTATAGCTGAAAAACTATCGTGGGAAAACATGTCCAAAGAAGTGCTAAGACTGTATAAGGACCTTTAATAGCATCCAAATGATTGAGGTTTTTCTTGTTTAACTTAACATTTGTTAGCGCCCTATTCATATTTGCGATAGGTTTGACTTTGGTGTTTTTGTGGCTACTCTTATCAAAAAAGACTGCTGCTGCTCCAAAATCCGCAAACTCGACTCTGCAAAAAGTGTTGATTTTTGTCATCCTTTGCTTTGAGGTCATTTCGATAGTCTTTATGTTTAACTACCCATTCAAAGAAACTCTCTACTATTCTGGTTTAATGCTAACAATACCCTGCATGCTATTGTTACTTATTAAGAGCTTAAATGGTAAGTTTGTTGTTATCCTACTTTCTTTAGTACTGGTTTTCCATTTTATCCTATTATATGAACCCCTTACAAGCATATTTATCAACGAAGGCGGTACCAATCTTGCCAACTTAGTCAAAACTAGCCATTGGGATACCAGTAATTCAATTAATTCTATTTACGGGCCTTTTCCGATGTACTTAGGTTTAGACGTTATGTTTTCTACAATAACCAACATTTCATACATTAGCCCGTTAACTGGCTCAATACTTTCAGTATGCTTAATTTTTGCTTTCGACCTTGTTCTTTACTGCTTAACTTATCAAATAACTAAAAATCCTGCTGTTGGCGTTTTTGCAGTTCTCTTATTTTGCTTAACACCTCCTGCTAACTTAACACTTCACATGCCAAAATGGACGGGAATTCTCCTGATGCTGATTTCTATATCTGCCTTGTTAAAAGTCCTTGAGACCAAACAATCCAAATATTGCTTAGTAATAATCTTAAGTTATGCGGTAGCCATTTTTTATCATCCTTCGGCATTTATTGGTACAATTTTATTGACAAGTATCATAGTGGCAAGTTATTTGGCTGGTTACATAGGAAATAAGAAAACTTGGGCTTTTTTTTCAAAAAATGGTTTTCTGCTTACAACGTTATTACTGTTTATAGTAATTTCAGCAACCAGAGCCATGTACACCGAAGGTTACTTAAACACTTCATTGTCTCCCTTGCAGCACTTTATTTTTACAATGTTTGGTGAAACACCAACTTTAGAATTCATACCCGTTTATGAGACGTCAGTAAATTGGTATAATTCTTATGCTTGGGCTATTGTTCCTGCAATGTCGACAGCTTTTATCACGTATGCTCTTTTAAAAAGAAAATGCTCTGAAAAGCCATTGCTACTTTTTTTGTATATTTCTGGAATTTTTTTCATATTCACCGGCTGGCTTTTTGGTGTAACTCACGCTGTGTATGGAAGCTTTAGAGGTGCCACGTATCCCGCTTTTGCCTTATTGGCTCCTGTTGCTGCATTCTTAGCTTGGAAAGTGTTATCATCTTCCAAGACTAAATCTTACCTTTTAATTGCATTAATTGTTATCTCAACAGGAGTGGCGTTAACTGACCCAATGATTTCTCGAGTCTCATACGCGAAAACTGGTGCACAAGATATTGCAACCAATGAATACGATTATGCAGAAGCTATTCTGTTAATTGATATTCTTCCACAAAGCAAGAGTCTGTTAGCTCCATCTGAATTGCAATCGTCTTTTGGTTATTTGACGGTGCTCAATGACAAACCCTCTTTTTCCTACATTGGAACGGGTGGTGCTGAACTTTTAAGAAAGACAATAAATAGTGTCGCCGAAAATAAGTCGCTGGTTTCGGAAGTAGTTTATATTTGGCCTCCCAGATGGGGATCTGAACTTGTGCAGAACATCAGTGATGTGACCAATCAATATTATGATAGTGGAAGATTTGTTATTTTCGAAGAAGCAACCTAAATTTTTACGATGGTATCTTCATCAATCATTATTTTTCAGTCTCTTTCTCACATCTGTTAGATAAAAATGAAAAAGCCTGATAGTTATCAACCTGTAACTATAGGCATAGTTGTTAAAAATGCCAAAGCAACTATAGATGACTGTTTAGTGAGCATAATCAATTGTGATTATGAAAAAACGAAACTGGAGATTATAGTTGTAGATGGTGAATCAACCGATGGTACTGTGGGTATTCTAAGAAAGTATGCAGTAATAGCAGAACAAAAAAGAATAAAGTTCAAAATATTAAGCGATAAAAGGCGAGGGCTAGGTTTTGCTAGACAGTTGGTGGTTGAAAATTCTTCCTTTGATTATATTTGTTGGGTTGATAGCGATACTGTAATTACTCCTAATCTGTGTAAGCTTCAAATGGCTTTTGTTGAAGAAAAACCGTTAGCAGGTATAGTTATTCCTTTAGTATTATCTCGGGGTAGGAGTTTCATAGAAAGGCTTCAAGAGTATGTATGGTTAATGCCAATAGTGAGTGCTGTTAAAACGAAGCGAACCCCTTACATAACAATGCAAGGTGCTATAACTCCTGTACGTGCTTTAAAGGCGGTTAACGGTTTTAATATCGCCATTAAGGGGGCTGGCGAAGACAGCGACATAGTTAGCAGGTTGAAGCTCAAAAGTTATACTGTACTCGTCAATGAAAAAGCAGTTGTGTACCATCATATGCCCAAATCTTATTCGTGCCTTCTAAGGCATATTGCTTGGTATGGGCATACAGAACCTGGAAAGCGGACTAAAATCTTGATTAGAGAATGCCTGTTTCGCACTTCATTATATACTAAACTGACTTTGTTGACAGCTCGAACATTCAGGGATGCCGCTTGTGTGCTTGTTCCTTTTCACGTATTATTATTGAACACTGTTTGGTTCTTATCACATTTCACCTCAATTCGGGAAAAATGTTGAAGCAAAGAAATTTTAGTACAGCGTTTAACAGAAGCAAAAAATTTTTCAAAGAGGGCATTTTTCCTTATAACCTGCTAAGTTCTTTAGATTACTATGGCTCTGTTAGGATTCATGAATATCCCGTTCTACATCTGCCTAATGGTTTCAAAATTAGCATACCTAAAAGCTATCTTTCAAGTCTTTTATGCTCAATCAATGATGTATATGTCAACAGAGAGTACGAACTTTTAGATGGTTATAGGCCGCCAATTGGAGGAATCGTTTTTGACGTCGGTGCGTACATTGGCGTGTGCACTTTAAAATACGCGTCATTTTTACGTAGAAAAGGCATGGTTTATGCAATTGAACCCTCGCCACAGAGTTATAATATTCTTTCAAACAACATAAGAATAAATAATCTTCAGAATGTAACACCTGTAAATGCTGCTTTGATGAGTTTCAATGGCGTTTCCCATCTGTATTCTTGCAATGGTTTTGCATCAGTTAATAGTATCTCTGAAAGGCATATTGAAGCAGGAGGCGGGCATGCTAGTAGTCAATTCACAGTAAACTCGATCACGTTAGATGCTTTGATAAACAAATTCAATGTGCCCCGAATTGATTTATTAAAGATCGACGTAGAAGGTGCTGAACTGAATGTTTTAAATGGTGCTCTAACTGCTCTTGATAGGGGCATTGTTGATCGATTGGTAATCGAGGTACATCAATCAATCGTTAATTTGAGCGATGTATGCATTTTTCTGGAAGACAAATCCTATCGTGTAAAAGGTTTATTTGTTCTTCCCGACCGTAAAACAATGTTGTATGCAAAACTCAAGTAACATTTTTAGTTATGAAACGAAATTTAAAAAAAGCTTTTATTAGAAGCATAAAATTGTTGAATGCCGGCTGCTTTCCTTACAATATCTTGAGTTCTTTTGATTATTACGGAGCTATGAAAATCTCTGATTCACACATTGGTTATCTTCCTGACGGGGTAAAAGTTGCTATTCCCCCTAATAATTTCGCGAGTTTTCTTGGTTCCATAGATGATGTGTACATAGACAAGGAATACGAACTTCTCAATGATTTTAAGCCATCTAAAAGTGATGTAGTTGTTGATGCAGGTGCCAGTACTGGTGTTTACGCATTAAAATGTGGTTCAATTGTTGGCGAGAAAGGCAAAGTTTATGCAATTGAGCCTTTGCCTTTAAGTTATGTTGTACTTTTGAATAACGTTCTAATTAGCAAATTAAAAAATATAATCCCAATAAATGTTGCATTATTGAATTCTGAGGGTTATTCGTGGTTTTATTCTTGTGAGGCATTTCCATCGGTTACAAGTATATCTGAGAAGCACGTAAAGGCAGCTAGAGGACAAAACTACAAGCAACTTAAGGTTAAAACTTCTACTTTAGATTCCATAATTACGAAATATCAAGTAAAGAATATTGATCTTTTGAAAATTGATGTGGAAGGTGCTGAATTAAATGTTTTAGCTGGTGCTGCAGAAGCTCTTGACCAAGGCAATGTTGACCGTATAATTATTGAAGTTCACGAGTACGTAGTAAACTTGAAAAAAGTAGTTGCACTCTTACATGATAAGTCATACACAGTGGCAGGCATATTTGCTTGTCCATACCAAAAAAAGATGCTATACTCAAAGCTCAAACGGTAACAGCTTCAGTTAGCGACTGCATCAAATGAGCCATAAAAGCAGTAAAAAAATCTTGCTGATTGTTCCTTCTACATGTGGTGGTGGTGCTGAGAAAGTAGCTGTGTTGTTAGCACAACATTTAGTTAATTCCAATTTTCAGCCTATAATGGTCAATTTTAGGGCTCCCGACGTAACTTTATCGTTAAACTTTCGATTGATTAGTCTAAATATCAAGGGTCGAACTTTTTTTCAAATACCAAAAATCTTCATAGGTTTAGTGAGAGTTATCAAACAAGAAAAACCTGAAATAATGCTGAGTTTTTTGACCCATTGTAACCTTTTGGTCACTTTAGCTGCAATTTTTTACCACTCAAAAGTTATTGTGAGTGAACATGGATTATTAAGTGGGCAACTTGAACTTGAACATGTTTTAGTTTCTGGAGTGAAATCGTGTTGTGTCAGAATTCTTTATCGGTTCGTATCTGCCATCGTGGTTGTTTCTGACGGTTTAAAGGATGATTTAATAAAAAAATATGGAGTACCTCAAAATAGAATTGTTGTAATCTATAATCCGGTTGATTTAGTAGAAATTTTACATATGTCCAAAGAACCTGCATCAATTTCTCCTTTTAAAGAAAATTTGCCTGTAGTAGTTACAGTTGGACGTTTGTCACCTGAAAAAGGTCACCAGTACCTTTTTGGTGCTTTCAGAATTATTAGGCGTTCCTACAACTGTAAGTTAGTGGTTATAGGTGATGGGCCAATGCGTGAATCACTTTGTAACTTAGTGAAGCAACTTGGGATAAGCGCAGATGTTACTTTTCTGGGTTATGTAAATAATCCAATTAAATTTGTTGCTAACTCAAAGGTTTTTGTTCTTCCTTCTTTACATGAAGGCTTTGGACTTGTAATAGTTGAAGCCATGATTTGTGGTATCCCTGTGGTTGCTACTTCGTGTTCTGGAGGAACTGGCGAGATAATTCGCGACAAAGTTAACGGTTTACTTGTTCCTCCTGCAAATGAAATAGAAATAGCCAATGCTATCCATCAAATTTTAAGTGATAATGTTTTTGCAGGAAAAATCGTGGAAAATGGTCTACAAAGAGCAAAAAATTTTGACATCACACTAATAATAAGGCGCTATGAACAGCTTTTTGAAAACGTTTTAAATTCAAGGTTTTAATTATGCTGATTAAG
>JAWRIR010000108.1:0-18509 GCA_040268405.1 Thermoproteota archaeon
TGGGTTTGCCAGCGTCAGTTGTTGATAAACCCAAAAAGGCAGTGCAGTATTCTACAGGCATCAACGACGCTGTTAAGAAAATCGCTAAAAAGCATGACCAAACCGTTAACGAGTACATAACGGGGCTCTATGAAAGAAGCAAACAACGCTACATACCTTAACCTTTTGAAGGGCAAAGGTTAAACTAGTTTTTAACATGCTTTTGGCTTGTTTTTTAGCCAATAGCCCTACCCCCCTTAGTGATTTCTACCTACCCCCTATAGGTTCCAGCATAGAACCTCTAATAGGAACCTAATAGGTTGATATGAAAAGTAAAGCAAAGAAGTGGTTAGTCAAGATTTCTTGACGAAAACATTCTTATCTAAAACAAGCCCCCAAACCCTATCAAGAAGACGAATGAAAACGCCAAAGCTTGCACCTACAATTCTGCTGTTAGCAATCTTAACTTCCTGTTTCATACTTAGTTCTTCTACTGAAAATGCAGTTGCTTCCAACAAAACTATCGTTGTGCCTGATGATTTTTCAAACATTCAAGATGCAGTAGGTAATGCTACTGCTGGCGACACTGTATACGTTAAACCAGGAACCTATGAACTCCCAGAAAAATACGATTACTCCTTAGTAATCAGCGAATCCATTTCATTGGTCGGAGAAAACCCAGAAAACACGATTATAGTTACTAACCAGACTTATTCAGTGTTTTTCGGTTGGAGCTATGGAATAGCACTACACGATAACTCTTCAATTTCCGGATTTACAATAACTGGAAACTATAGTCCGTTTATATTGTCGGGAGAAGGAAGAATAACTAACAACGTAATCAACCTAACCTCAAACGGTCGAACAGCAATCTGGGCGCTCTCAGGAAATATTTCGTCAAACATAATTAATGGTTATGAACAGGGAGGCAACGGAATAGAAACATGGAGTGGAAACATTACTATCTCAAATAACATTATACGCAATTTTAACGTTGGTGTTCATGTTGGAAGCAAAATGTTGATAATTTTAAACAATACCTTAACTGATAACGAAAAAGGGTTTTTTATTCAGAAGACTCCTTTGTTGGTTTGGGGCAATAATGTAGAAAACTCGACACAGTGTGGTTTGCGTGCAAATTTTGGTGTTAATGTTACTTATAATTGGTGGGGTACAAACGATTCGCAGGCAGTTAGTGACAAGATTTCTGCATCAGGATATGACCAAACTCGTTGGGGACCAATCATATACTTACCTTATCTGAATACCTCAAATTCCCAAGCAAGACCGGTTCAAAACTTGATGGCTACACCCAACGATACGCCAACTGTAAATCTGCCACATTGGATAACTATAGCCATAATTGCATGTGTAATATTGATAGTGACAGTTTTTCTTCTTAAAAGCAGGCAGAAGACGGCAACTTAAAAAGCAAGTTTTCAAGAAAAATTGTAATTATAAAAAAGGATATGCTCTCATTGTTGAGAGTTTCTTACACTGTTTTTGCTGGGAAGCTTGCTTAGGGACGCTTATTCAATTACTTGAATTGCGCCTTCAGGACACTGTGCTTCACATGCTCTGCAGACAAGGCATTCTTCAACCTTGACTGGAACGGCTTTACCGTCTTTGATTTCGTAAACCATTACAGGGCAAGTGTTTACGCAGGTTTCGCAGCCAGTGCATTTCTGGTCAACTACGATTTTTACCATTTTTGATATACCTCTGCTGGTTTCTTGAAACCTGATTTGTAAAATAAAAGGATTTAGGTATTCTACTGCATTTTTTCACGTAATCTCAAAAGAATACCATCAACTGCGGTTTCAGCTGCTTCTTTAGCTCCTTCACGTTCACCGATGGTTTCTTTGTACTCTTCAAGGGTAATTTGACCATTATTTCGTTGAACTTCAAGATAATTTAGGCGACTTTCAGCTTTAGACAGGTCAGATTCAGCAAGATTTAGTTCCTGAACCAAGTCTACAAATTCTGGACTTGAGTTGCGGAAAACCTCTTTAGATTTTTCAATGCTGCGGGTTAAGCCTTCGACGCGAACGGTTATGGCTCGTTTCTGGTTTTTGTATTGACTCCTTGGAATCCTGCCTTTTTGCACTTTGGCGTCAAGAGCTTTCAGTTCATCATGCAATTCTGCGCGCTCTTCATAAGCATCAAGGAACCTGTGAATAAGTTCAGATGTAGTCTGTAGAGCGTTTGCGGGAACAGCTTTCACTCGACCTTTTGTTTTTGCTGACTTCGATTTGCCGCCTTTTCCGTGACGAGTAGTTGTGGTTTCTTGTGGCTTTCTTTTCCAAACAACTATGCCAACACAGCATATTATTGAAAAACCAAAAACGATTATTGTTGGCCTGAAAGATGCCCACAACGGATTGTAACTGTAGTTAACTTCGATGAAGTCGTAATTGGGCACTTCGTAATCAACATAAGTTACATTTTGCCGAGTAACCGTCAATTGTTGCTGGTACCCGTTTGTTGTTATTTCAGCTGAAGAGTCTGAAGTGGTGATGGCTGCGCCTTCGGGTGGAATTAAGGTAAAGGTTGCTTGGTCAACAAAATAGTTGAATGCTGGAAAAAGCGTAAAGGTGTAACTGTCGCCGGTTATGCTTGGCAGGGTGTATTCTGCGTTAATTTGCGCTGATTGTCCAGTGACAAACTTTGAGGGCAGAGACGCGTTAACTAGAAGGTTGCTGCCTACTACACCGTAGTTTTGATTGGACAAGATGCTGCCTGCGCCATCCCTGATTACTACGTTTGTTGCGTCAGAAGGCAAACAAAGCAGGAACCCAACCAGATTAGACATGTCAAGATTTTTTAAAACATACTTGTCCTGACAGGATATCTCGCCGGATGGTGCAATGCTTAATTGACGATTTAAGGTGGTCACGTCAACCAGTTGTAGTAATCCTACGGGAAGGTCAAAGGATGCTGATGCAGGGATACCGGTGTATGCTGGAAGGTTGCTTTTGGTGTAAGTTGTAGTGTTTATTTGGCCGTCGCTTTTTTCGATAAATATTGTTGTTAATGGGTCTATGGGCAAGCTTAGGGTTACTGCGCATTGACTGACAGGGGTGGTTAAAGCTGGGTATGCAGGGTAATCAAGAAGGTAATAACCTGCAGCGTATTCGGTTACAAGATTATTTGACAAAACAAACTCTACAGTGAAAGATTGCGGGGTTTGACCTTCAAAGTCCACTTGGGCAACATAAAACCCTGATTGCCCACCCAACTGATTAACTATTTCAACGGAGTAGCCTTGGTTGCTGTCAAAAGCCACAACCTTAAGCACCGAGGAAGCATAACTTGAAGGGATGCCAATTTGAAACCCGTTAGCTACTGAACCTGAAACTTTGATTTCGTCACGCACTACAGTGTGTCCGGAAAACATTACTTCAACTGTGTGGTCAACTTTTTGGATTGTATAGCCACTTTGGGCGGTAACAGGATTTACGTTTAAAACGGTTGGCATTAGAAATAGTGATAAAATGATAAGCGTAGAAACTGCAATTTTTCGGTTCATTACAGTAACCCCTTAAGATTTTATTACTGTTACCTTACCTTGCTTATTTACTTTTACAAGAATTACACCCAACAGAGCGGCAGCTAAACAAAAAAATGCTAAAATTGTTTTAAAAATAGCAAAAATTAAAAGAGGAAATCAGGTTGTTTTAGCAGAGTCCGCCTTCTTTGAAGTAATGGTTTTCTTCCTTTTTAGGACCAAAACCCCTGACGCCTTCCCGTTTAAGCTTACACTCTAACTCTTTGGCTTCCTCTTCAGTTAATTCGCCCCTCTTTAGAAGGTAACTAATAATTTCCTGTGCCTGCGCTTCAGTGTCGCATCGGCGAATAAAATCTACCGCGGAAGGATTAAAATGACGCAGCGTATCAACCGGTTGAGTTGGTTCAAGAAACTCTTCCTCGGAAACATCTTCGATTTCGGCGGCTCTTTCTGCAGCTTCAGGATCAGCCCTAACAGCGTCAATAGAAACCTTGTTTTCAGTGTCCTCTTCGAGTTCGCGGTAAAGGTGCGGAAACATTTTCTTGAGCGATCTCTTGTCAATAGCCATAACGCATCAATAAAATATTGGAAAATGAGGTTTAAGACCTTTTTTGAAGAAAAACTGTTTTTTCCCAGAAAATGTTATGGTAGAAATTGCTGTGTTGGGTTCTCTTTGAGCAGTTTTTCAAGTTCACCAGTTTTTAGTCCTTTAATTTCGTCGCCAAAAGTTTCGCATTTTCTTTTTTTGCCTGCTTCTTCTGGATTTCGGACAACGATTTCCACGTTAAATTTTGTGTCGGTTTCCGCGTAAATGTGATAGGATGCGTGGGTTATGCCTTGCTTGTTAACTCGTGTCCAACATGCCCGCTGCACTTTCACGTTGCTGGCTTTCAGAATGTCGAGAACTTGTTCTGGCGGGTCAGCGTAGGCGGCTATGTCGATGTCGCTGCCGATTTTTGTGGTTCCACGCCAAACGCTGCCAATCAGCAAAGGAGAATAAGCGTCTATAAGCTTCATTATTTTAAGAGCTTCTTGACGCATCAAAATTAGCCGTTCTTTTCTTGCAGCGCCTTCTTTTTCTTCAGCGATTTTATCAAGTTCTAAGGCAACTTCAAGGTTGGTTGGTAAAAAATGGACCCCAAAGGTTTCTGCCGCCTTTAGTTTGGCTTGTTTGTATTCTTTTTCAGCGCCATAATAAAGAAGGGTGGCTGCTTCACGGGCAACTCGACTTCGCATGTCATCGACGCTGTTCATGTTTCACCAAACAGGGTTTAGGGTTTAAGGATTTTCTGGTATAGCTCGATTGTTTTTTCAGCTATTTTGCTCCAAGTGAACTCGGATAGGACACGTTTTCTGCCGTTTTTGCCGAGCCATTTTGTTTTTTCGGGGTTCTCAAGCGCGCTTATCACTCCCCATGCTATGTCGGTTGGGTTGTTTGGGTCGATGTGGAAGCCGCATTGTTCTTCGCCACAGCATACGACTATTTCGCGCATGCCGCTAACGCCTGCTCCGCCGACGACTACGGGTTTTTCCATGCTCATAGCTTCAAGGGCTACAATACCGAAGGGTTCATAATAGCTTGGAAATACTGCTACGTCACAGGCTGCGTAGTGAGCTATGCGTTCTTCTTCTGGGACAAAATCAAAGCAGAATTTAACGTAAGCTTCAAGCTTCAGGGCTCTTGTCAAGTTGGTTAAGTATTCTTGCTGGTCGCCAACTCCAACTATTACAAGCTTGATTTTAGGAATCTTGGGAACTATATGTGGCAATGCCATAATTAGTTTGTCAACGCCTTTGATTGCGACAAGGCGCCCAAGGAAAAGAATCATGAACTCGTCATCTTTAACGCCGTACTTTGCCCTAATCTGCTTAATGTATTCTGGCGGAACATTATCAGGATTATACTTTTGAGGGTCTACACCGTTATAGCAGACCTCAATCTTTTCTTTAGTAAAACCAAGCTGCGTTAACTCATCTTTCATAGCGTAAGAGACTGTAACTATCATGTCAGCCATTTGGCCGCCGCGGGATTCAATGTTGCTTACCACGCCGGAGCCGCCTCCGAGGGTTCGACCTTTCTCGGTTGAGTGCACATGGAAAACCAAAGGCAAGCCAGTTTCGCGTTTTACAGTTACGCCGCCCATTACGGATAGCCAGTCGTGGACGATAACGATGTCGTATTTCATGCCTTCTTTTTTGATTAACTGGTTGATGAGTTGAGCTGCTGAAAGGTAATTGTAAACCATCAGCTTACCGAATAAGTGTAGGCCTCTGCCCCATTTTCTTATGTCTTCTGCGATAACGTCGGGCAGGGAGTCTGAAACGTCAATGTGAAGGGGACGATGAATTTCTATGCCTCGCCAGATTTCACGTGTAGGCAATGAGCCTTGGTCGTCATTCATCGTGAAGACGGTTACGTCGTGGTCCATTAAAACGAATTTTCTGGTTATTTCAGCAGCGTAAGTGCCTAATCCGCCTACAATTTTTGGTGGATACTCGTAAACAAAAACGGCAATCTTCATTTAAGGCTCACCATCAATCTTAGCTAAAGATGTGGGGCAGAATACTAAAGCTTTACCTCTACCTTAAAAACAGTCAATTCACCCTTAAAACTAAAAGTGCTGAAGGCAACTTTGATTAGCAGGTGTTTACACTAGCACTAACAAGCAAGGTGCCGTAAAATGAGTTTGTCACCAATTAAAATTGAGATATTGGAAACTATGCTTTTAAACGGCAAACCAATGAAAGCCGCGCAGATTGCTAAGGAAAACAAAACCGAGTTTCCACCCACAATGATGCACCTTTTAGGGCTCACCAAAACGGGATACGTAAGTTCCCCTCAAAAAGGCCTATACATGTTAACGGATGTAGGCAAAAAAGCCCTTGGAATCCCGCCAGTAACCAAAGAAGCGGCAAAAACCATAACAGCTTATGCACCTCACGACAAATCCTTCAACTTTTATGTTGACATGGATAAACCGCTTCACATGCACGCCCACAGCCTGCAAGACTTCGCCAACAAAATAGGCAAAGTGGACATGAAATCCGTCGAGTTTCACATGGGCAGAGGCGACTTTGAAGCGTGGTTTAGAAGTTTAGGCGACCAAGAATTAGCAAAGAAAACCGCTTTGATTAAAGGCAAAGAGGTTTCTGGGGAACAGTTGCGAACGTTGCTGCAGGACATTGTTGAGCAACGGTGCCAAGAATTAATGAAACTTACAGAAGCAACAGTTTAGTTACCCTTTATATTCTATAGGTTGGAAGCGTTTCTCCATTTTCTGCAGTACCTGCTGAATTGTAGTGTATTCCATGTCTTCGGCGCCAAGTCGGGCTGGCTCAAACTCACCCATCCGACGCAGCATACAACCATACTCTACCGCTTCTTGACGAGCTAAATCAAACGCTGGGTCATCAAACATGTCCGCAATCAACGGTTGACCCTCATCATCACAAGCGATTTTGCCGTTAGAAACTTGAAAACCCAAAGCTACAATACGCGGTGGACCATCAAAGGCGGTGCATTTTGAATCTTTAAGCCCGACAGGCATTAAGGGTCCCCAGTGGCTGCCACGCATCCAGCCTTGAACAAAATAGCTATGCATAAACGGCGCCAAAATCTCGCCAACCGCGGGCAAGCCATGTTGGGCGCGAGTAATCATTACTGGGTCATCCTTTCCAACGTATTTTCCGGCAATAAGAGACAGCTTGGATACGCTGCTTGTAGCGCAGATTAGGTCGTCTTTGGCTCTCCAAACGTGACCAACAATGTAGCGTCCAACCGTGCCGATAAGGGCTAGCAGTTCATACATTTCTAAGGGACAACTCAAAACTGCTGATTTGTCCTCTAATGTGTCTATGACTTCAAACTTGAAGCCGCCAGCCATGTTTGGGTCAATAACAAGACCAGCACTGTTCATAGGGTCAGCAAACGTTTTGAAAAGCGGAAAATTAAAGGAGCCAGCGGAGGTTTTGTCGGCGGCAAACACGACAAGTGGGTCAGAAGCACGTTCTTCCATCTCCATTTCAGCAACGCCGGGTCCCATTCCACGCACGTTTCCAGCAAAAGCATCTTTCAGCAGGTCTTGCCCAGCAGCATAAAGCTTCAAGGACAAGGCTTTGTTTGAAGCCTGCTTAAACGTGTCCCAAGCGAGCTTGTGGATTTCAGGGTTTTGTTCGCCGTTTTCGTGTGCCATTAAGAGTTCAAGGTCGTCGCCTGCGTTGAAAACGTAGTAATTGTTGATTAAGCCTTCGTCTTGGGCGGTTTTGAGGTTTTTTTCTGCGACGTCAAGAAGGGGTTTTGGAACAATGTGGTGCCCAGCAAGGGAGCCGACGTCACATTTGATGATTGAAATAGTTACTTTTTTTGACAAAAACAATCCCAATTAAATTGGGAATAAATAAACATTTAAACATGCCGAAAACGCTAAAACACAATTTTTAATGCACTAAATATTGTAAACTATTCAGTTTTCCCTAAACCCACAAGCAAAAAAGCAGTTACATACCATGGGAAAAAATGAAATAGGCAAACCCGCAAATATTCTGATAAAACGGGTGCATGTTAGGTGAGCGATAGCCGAGTAGTTACCGTAAAAATTCCTGAAGATGTCTTCAAAGAATTAGCGTTGCGCATTCCAGAAGGCGACCGCAGCAACTTCATCCGTGAAGCGATAAGCGAAAAACTTCAAAAAACGCCCAAACCCGACAAGCTGCTCGCGCTTGAAGAAAGGATGGGCAAGCTTGAAGGCGAGTTTGCACAAGTAAGAAAATACCTTGCCGACTTGGAACTTTTAACTTTTGAACACGGCAAAGTAAACCCGCACAGTTTCTGCATAGACGAAACAGACCACAAAATCATCGAGTACCTTATGCATTACAAAGGCGCCACTACGCCAGAATTGGCTGAGTACCTAAAAAGCAACCGTTGGCTGATTCTAAACAGGCTACGGAAAATCCAACGCACCTCCAAGAAGCAATGCGGCAAATCCGTAATTGACTACTGCGGCGGCGAACGTTCGGGTAAGAAGAAGGCGTGGTGGATTAACGAGGAAGTCGTCGGCGAAGACGAATAACTTAAATTGGCAGGCATGTTTGTTTTGTGCGCTTGTGGGCTCGTAGTCTAGCACGGATTAAGGCATCGGCCTCCGGAGCCGGGAATCCTGGGTTCAAATCCCAGCGGGCCCGCCATTCCAACGTTAATGTGCTCTTTCTTAATCCATCAATTCTTTTAAATAATTTAAAATCTGTCAACCATTTTATTTGCTATCTTTATTGCATCTTCTACTTCCGTTGCGGTTCGGGATTTTATTGATTCATAATCTTTTGCATCATACAAATCCCATACTCGCTTTCCAGAAGTCTTTTGGCTTTCAATATTTAGTTTATCAATCAGGTCTCGGGTGGTCTTTGGATATAACGAGTACATTTTTGGGTGTTTTCTGAACAATGGGATACCCACATCACCTAAATCAACAACTTTAGCCTTGAAATAAGTCTCATAAAGTGCTTCATCTGTATCGATAGCATGAAATTTAGATCGTACATAGAGCGCGGGGAGATCAAGTCGTGAAATACCTGTTCCAACAAGTATGAGGTCAGGATGATTTTTTCTGTTTCTTTGATCAATCATTTCCCAAGACCTAGAAAAATATTCATAAATTTTGTGCAGGGTTGTTTTTTCATCTTTCTTTTCAAAATTCCAGACTTGCCATGCAGGCTCTTTTAAGCCCTTCATGGGGAATATTCGACGAAATACTCCACCAAGAATAAAGTGGTTAACGTTTGTTGCGTTATAGATTAGTGAGCTTTTGCTTTGCTTTGTTCTGTCTTCTGGTGGAACATAGCACTCAAGATCGAAAAAGATAACTTCTGTAAAGTTTTCATTAAATTCGATCATTTTCCAACACTGTTTATTAAATATCAATACATAATAAATAAGTTTTACTAATGAAGAACTGGACCTCTTACTCATTTGTTTCAAAAATAGAATGCTTGTTAGGTTTGTTCCGTGAATAGAACTAAAAGCCAGACTAATCCACTAGTTTTTGGTGACCAACGTGAATAGGCCGGTTTCTTGGGCGGTTTTGGTTTCGGTTGCAGTCTTTTTTGGTTTAGCAGTGTACTGGGCAATTCAAGGCGTAATCGGCAGCCTGAGTTACCTCACAAACACTTACGTCTACGACAAGCTTTCGCAGGGACCACTTTGGTGGCTGATGCTGTATTACTCAAGCGAAGGCATCGCTGGAACCGTTGGTCTTGTCGTTAGGGCGTTTGGAGGGTTTTTCGCGTTTTACGCTGCCGCCTTGTTTGTTTTCAAGAAAGAAACAGCTATGCCTAAAATCAAAAGAGCCGCCAGTGCTGCCCTGCTTTTAGAAGCAGTTTATTTCTTTTCGCTTATCCCGTCAACCTTGACGGCTTTTGCCTACTACTTTACTGATGGCGGCGTTTTCTATTTTGACCATACGCCAGCCTTGATTTTGTTGTATGTTGCAGCTTTGCCTTCGTTGGCGATGGTTACGGTTGTGCCTGCTTTTCTGCTTAAACTCAGATCCAAGGTAGCGAGAAACACTTCAAATTATGAGATTATGAAATGGAGTTCCCTAACTGCAGTTGTTTATGTTTTGGTGGTTTTCTGGTTTAGTTACGCGATGTCGTGGCTAGGTAACATGGTTCCGTTTAGCCGCGCACAAGGTCAGTACGGCTGGACGTTTCTTTTGGAGCCCTTGAATTTTGTGAGCTTTGCGTTGACGGTTTTTGGGCTGCTGGTTTTAGCTTTGATTGCATTGAAGCTCACGTATCCAACCTCAAAGACAGTGCCGACCAGCTTGAACGTGAGAGGCATAGGCTTAGTCATGTTCCTGTTTGGATGCTACTTCATCTTTAACCTGCTCTACTTTTACCTAACTGGAGGTTACGCGCCGCACCCAAACGTTTGGTATGAAATGATTGGACCTCCGCATAACGTGAATTTGTGGGCTTTGGTTTTTGTTTTCTTGGGACTGGTGCTTATGGTTAGCGGCAACAGAAATGGCAGTAAATGAAAATGGTTGTTTGCTCCAGATTAAGACAGAAGGTTTCGCAGGTATTTGCCGAGCAGTTGTGGTTGATGATAAATTGTTCGCAAGGCTTTCGTTGGATTTTTTATGTTGTTGATTAGGGATAGGCGTTTGTATTCTTTGAACGCCGCCTCAGCTATTGCTTTAACTTCCTGTGAGGTGAAGTCTTCGGTTGAAATTAGCGAGTGCCCTTTTGGATGCCGCGCTTGAGAACCCAAAGAATTCCAAGACATATCTGCTTGGAGGTAACCGTTCTGTTTGCATTGCTCATACAGCTTAGTGCCATAAGTTGGGGTAGCTGTAAACAAGTGCATACCTACATCGTAGTCCCGCTTAAGCTTCAAGGCAAAATCCACAGTACGCTGCATGTTCTCTTTCTTTTCACCCGGAAACCCAATAATGTAAAACGCGCCAGTTTTCAGTCCGATTTGTTTGGCGTTCTTGGCGAATTCGACCACGCGGTTGAGGTCGAGGCTTTTGCAGACGATTTTGTTTAGGATTTCTTGGTCGCCCGATTCAACCCCAACGAAGATGCTGGTCGCGCCAGATTGTTTCATTTTTTTTAGCAGGTCCATGTTTAGGCGGTCTGCTCGTACGCCGTTTGGGGTTTCCCAGCGGATTTTGATTTTGCGTTCAATAATGCCGTCGCAAATGGCTTCGAACCGTTTCAAGTCAAGAGTAAGGTTGTCATCTTCAAAAAAGATGTTCTGCACTTTATAGGTGTCAACGACGTGTTGAATATGTTTTAGGACGTATTCTGCGGAGTTTGCGCGGAAACCTTGACCCATGTGTAAGTGGACAGCGCAGAAGCAGCAATTAAAGGGACAGCCGCGGCTGGTAACCATTGAGATGGCGCGGTTTTGGAAACTTCTGTAACCGATTTTTTTGTTAGTTAAATAATACTCCATGTCGACAAGGTGGTAAGCGGGGTAGGGTAACTCGTCAAGGTTCTCAATAAAAGGTCGTTTAGGAGTGAGCTTGACTTCACCGTTTTGTCGGTAAGCAATGCCCAAAATTTCAGGTAACTGTTTTTTGCCTTGAAAATATTGTGCGATTTCGAGAAGCGTGTATTCGCCTTCGCCGATGACGGCTATGTCAACGCTTTTTGCTTCTTCAAGAAACTCTTTAGGCACAGTGCTAACGTGTGGACCGCCTACGATTGTGAGGATGTTGGGGTTAACTTGTTTTGCAAGTTCAGTTACTTTTAGGGTGTTACCGATTTGGCTAGTGAATGGTCCTGAAACTCCGACGATGTCTGGTTTTCGTTGCCTTATTTCTTGCTCAATTTGGTTGAAAGGCATGCCAACCGTTGCGGTGTCACCGTTTTTTTGAAGTTCACAGTCAGCCATGAAAGCGTCTAAAATTTCAACTTGGTAACCCGCTTTGTCAAGTACAGCGGCAAGATACATCAAGCCAAGGGGCAGACTGCCTGCAGGTGGCTCGGAGCCCACGTAGAATGTTTGTGGCGGGTTAATTAAGAGAATTTTCATCGGTGACCCTTGTTGATTAGTTTAGTTGACAGTTTTGAAATATTTAAATTAGCCTTAAGAAGCAGCTTCATGGACGTTTTTGCCTTTAGGAGCTGAACATTTGCTTTTTCAGGGTTTTACCGCATTCCCTCCGCTAGAGGAGGCATGTTGCTGTTATGTAACAACCACATATGTTTATGAGCGGTATTTTGGCTTAACTAGCATGTTAACTTTTGTTGTGCATTAAACGGAGGTGACTGTTTTTGAGTATGCGTTCTCAAGAGGAAAAGAAAAAAGGCAAAATGACTGTCGCGGAAGCAGGTCGACGCGGTGGTGAAAGAACCGCTGAAACTCACGGCAGAGAATTTTATGAACAAATAGGCCGCAAGGGCGGCGAAAAAGTTGCTGCGGAACGTGGACCAGAATTTTATAGCGAAATTGGAAGCAAGGGAGGTTCAGAAAGAGCAAAGCAGCATGAAGGAACCCCTGAAGCACGAGGAAAAACAAGTTTAGAGGAAGCTGGACACAGGGGTGGACAGAAGGTTAAAAGGCTAATTCAGGAAGGCAAGCAACGTGAAGGAGCCTAAAATAATCTAGTTTTTCAACTATTTTTTTCATTGTGAATTTTTTTGAAGTAGTTGCAGGAGGTGAAACTTTTGTCGGATGAAAGAAAAGGAAAGATGAGTGTTGAGGAGGCAGGCAGACGAGGCGGATTGCGGACAGCGGCAACTCATGGCGAAGAATTCTACAGTGAAATCGGTAGGAAGGGCGGAAAAATCGGTGGACCAAAAGGTGGTCAAAGAGTGCGTAAGCTGATTCAGGAGGGAAAGGAATTCGAAGAGGAAGAGTAAGCGGCGTTGTGTTGGCAGTTTCCAGGTTTTGTTTAATTATTTTCTTCTGTTGGAGGTGAGAACATGTCCAAAAGGAGGGAGGCGAGTAGGAAAGGAGAAATGACGGTGGAAGAAGCAGGCCACAAGGGAGGTCAAAAGGTTCGCAAGTTAATTCAGGAAGGGAAAAAATACGAGCAACAAAGGTAACAAAACAAATTTTTTAAAAAATTCCGTATAAATTTTGGTTTTTCCGTGTTTTTACCGATTCATTTTTAGTTTTATAAGCTATTTTTTGAATAAAGTTCGAAAAAATTCTCATGTAGCTGTGTTGAGACAGCCACATACGTTTAATAGCCCTGGTTCAGGCTAGAAACTTGAGATAGCAACCTTGGATTTTAAACATGCCCAATGGAGGTGAAACGCATGCCAATAGAGGATGAATCCAAAAGAGGGAAAATGAGTGTTGCAGAAGCAGGCAGAAAAGGTGGACTAAGAACCTCAGAGACGCATGGAGAAGAATTTTACAGTGAAATAGGCAGCAAGGGCGGATCTAAACGGGCGTTGCAGCATGAGGGGTCACCGGAAGCTGCGGGTAAAACAAGCCTTGAAGAAGCAGGACATAGAGGCGGACAAAGAGTACGTAAACTGATTCAAGAAGGTAAGCAATACGAAAGAGAATGATTAGGCAGTTTGAGTTTTTAGCATTTCCATCTTTAGGACACGTATACCTCAAGGTCACGTTTAATGGAGGTGAAGTTTGTTTTGTCCGGAAAAAAGAAGGGGCAAATGAGTGTTGCGGAGGCTGGACGTAAAGGCGGTCAAAAAGGCGGTCGAAGAACTGCTGAAACGCATGGACGCGAATTTTATGAGGAAATAGGTCATAAGGGTGGACAAAAGGTCCGCAGATTAATTCAAGAAGGAAAACAACAAGAAAGCAAGTAGGCAAGCGTTTTTTGCGTTGACAACTTTTTTGGTTTCTTGTTTGGAGGTGAAATTTTTTGCCTGAAGATAAAAGGAAAGGAAAGATGACTGTAGCAGAAGCAGGTCGGTTGGGTGGAGAAAAAACTTCAAAGACACACGGTGAAGAATTCTACAGTAAAATTGGACATAAGGGTGGACAGAAAGTCAAAAAGCTTATTCAAGAAGGAAAAAGATTCGAGAACGAGTAAGCCTTGAACTTAGTTTCCAGTTTTTGATAAGTCGATTTTAGTTTTTTGGAGGTGAAAAGACTACGAGTAGTCAAGAGGAAGCAGCGACAAGACGCAGAGGAATAGGTCAAGGTAGAGGTACAAGGCGTCAGTACACAAATAAAAGCGGCAAATCAGGTCATGTCAGCCCAGCAATCGTGGAAAGATACCTTGGCGGAGTACATTACCCAACAGCCAAACAAAACTTGGTAAACAATGCACAAGGGAAAGGTGCTCCAAGCGACGTAATGGACTTGATATGCAAGTTGCCTGACAAAACGTACACTTCACCTATTGATATAACAAAAGAGATAGGCAAAATAGAATAGCCCCAGGTTTTTTGCGTCTTTTTCACTCGTTTTTCCCATTTACCAGTGGTTTGTTTGTCTTTGGAGGTGAAAAGAAATTGAGTGCTAGAATTGAAGAGAAAAGAAAAGACAAAATGAGCAGAGAAGAAGCTGGACGAAAAGGTGGACAAAAGGTTGCCCGGGAAAGGGGTCCAGAGTTTTATCGTGAAATCGGCAGAAAAGGGGGAGAAAAAGTGGCTGAGCAGCGTGGTTCAGAATTTTTTAGAGAAATCGGCAAGAAAGGCGGAGAAAGCCGAGGAAGCAAAAGCGCCAGCAAAAAGAAAAACAAGTAACGTTCACCAGTTTTTTGCTCTTAAACTTGATTTATTGTTTTATGGCTTGTTAGCCCTTTTTTGGTTCAAGGTTAATGGTTTTTTGTTTCCGAAAGACTTAACCATTAACATAAACATTCTAGCTTTAGTGATAATTTTTGACTGCAGACAACAACCTTTTAGAGTTTATCCAAAAGCAAATCAAAGTGGAAAAACAGATTGTTGACTCCATCGACCAAGCCATAGGGGACATAAATAATCCCCCAGTCAAAGGCGTTTTGAAGGGAATTTCGCTTGACTCAATTAAGCATGCGGAAATGTACGAGGCAGCCTACACGCTATTGACACAAACCTCAACTGCGTTAACACAAGAACACCTTGACAAGCAACGCGCGTTAGTTGAAAAACACATTCAACTGGAATCCGAGTTGATTGGGAAAATCGAAGCTGTTCTTCCATCAGTTAAAGACAGAAAAGTCAGATTACTTTTGGACGCGATTTTAGCTGACGAAAAAAGACATCACTCACTGCTAAAGGGCGTTTTAGAGATTATTGTTCATGGCGAAACCATCACTGAAGATGACTGGTGGAAGATGCTCTGGGAAGACGTCCCATTCCACGGCGCTCCAGGCGGCGGTTAAACCCCAAAACCATTTTTCCACACAAAACTTCTTTTTAATCTGCGAATGGTTTGCTTATGGAGCACCACAAAAGTCACCTGCAAACGTTTAAACGCAGACTCTACGTTTGTCTTGTTCTAACAATTCCTATTCTACTGTTTTCTTCAACTATTCAGTCCTGGCTTGGCTTAACTTGGCTCCAAATTCCCTACCAAAACATAGTTCTGCTTGCACTGTCAGCAGTCATTTACGTTTATGGTGGCTGGCCGTTTCTTAAGGGAATGGCTAATGAACTGCGAAGTCGACAGCCTGGAATGATGACGCTGATTGGAACAGCCATTTCTGTTTCCTTCTTTTACTCTGCAGCCACGGTTTTTGTTTTATCTGGAATGGATTTTTTCTGGGAACTTGCAACCCTTATTGATGTTATGCTTTTTGGTCACTGGATTGAAATGAGAAGCGTTCTTGGCGCTTCACGTGCCCTTGAGGAGCTAGTCAAGGTTATGCCCACCAACGCTCACGTGTTACGTGGCGACCAAACTGTTGAGATTCCAGTCACTCAATTAAAAGGCGGCGATGTTGTTTTGGTGCGTCCGGGTGAAAAAGTTCCATCAGACGGCATAGTAATTGAAGGCAAATCTGCGGTTAATGAGGCACTTTTAACTGGGGAATCAGTGCCGGTTCAAAAGCAGGTTGACAGTAAGGTTATTGGCGGCAGCTTAAACGGTGAAGGCAGCCTAAAAGTTCGGATAGAAAAGACTGGTGAAGAGACTTATTTGGCGCAGGTTGTGAAGTTGGTTAAGCAGGCGCAGGGCAGTAGGTCGCGGACGCAGGATTTGGCTAATCGGGCGGCGGCTTTGCTTTTTTACACTGCAGTGATTACGGGTATAGTTACTTTTGTGGTTTGGACTTACTTTTTTGGCACGGGCATGGCGTTGGAACGTACAGTAACGGTGTTGGTGATTGCTTGTCCCCACGCTTTAGGCTTAGCCATTCCCCTTGTAGTTGCTCTTTCCACATCAATAACCGCAAAAAACGGCATCTTAATCCGTGATAGAAAAGCGTTTGAACAAATAAGAAACGTGAATTTGGTTGTTTTTGATAAAACTGGCACTTTAACTGAAGGCAAATTCGGTGTCAACCAAGTCATCGCCTATATCCCTGAAAAAGAGCTTTTAAGTAAAACAGCAGCAATTGAACAAAACTCAGAACACATCATAGCCAAAGCCATAGTGAACTATGCAAAAACAAAGAACGTTGAAGGTTTACAGGTGGAAGAGTTTAAGGCTTTACCAGGCAAAGGCGCGTATGGTAAAGTCGGTGGTGACGAGGTTTATGTTGGAAGCCCAAGCCTTCTTGAAGAGTTGAATCTGGAACCGCCTAAAGGGCATTTTGGTCATTTGGAAAGTCAAGGCAACACTGTTGTTTTTACAGTAATCAACCACAAAATCGCTGGAGCCTTTGCTTTGTCAGATAAAATTCGCCCAGAATCCAAAGAGGCAATCACAAAACTGCACCAACAAGGCGTAAAAGTGCATATGCTAACAGGTGACTCGCAAAAGGTGTCACAAGCTGTAGCTAAAGAGTTAGGAATTGACGCATTTTTCGCGCAGGTTTTGCCCGACCAAAAAGCAGGCAAAATCAAGGAGTTGCAGAACAACGGTTTTAAGGTTGCAATGGTTGGCGACGGCATCAACGATGCGCCAGCTTTGGTTACAGCAGACGTTGGCATAGCGATTGGCGCTGGAACAGATGTTGCTATCGAAAGCGCAGACATTATCCTTGTCAAAAATGACCCACAAGCAGTTTTGAAGGTTCAAGCGTTATCCAAGAAGACTTACGGGAAAATGGTTCAGAATCTTTGGTGGGCTGCAGGCTACAACATTGCGGCTATCCCACTTGCTGCAGGTGTGCTTTACGGGTATGGCATTCTTTTGCCTCCAGCAATAGGTGCCCTGTTCATGTCGCTTAGCACAGTTATCGTGGCAGTAAACAGTCAAACGCTACGAAAATATGACGTCAAAACTCCAAAAAGCGCCATGCCTGAAAGCCAAACACAGGACATGGCTGAGACGGATATGCATATGGGTCACTCCATGTAACCGCTAAAACGTTACCGTAAACTTTGAAAAGAAGTACTGATTAAACCTAAACTAGTAAAGGCGAATTTTTATGGCTAAAACCACATTAAAAGACGGAGTATTCTGGGTTGGAGTAGTTGATTGGAATTTACGAGACTTTCACGGCTACGTCACCAAAAGAGGAACAAGCTACAATGCTTACCTTGTACAGGACGAGAAAACAGCGCTTGTTGACACTGTTAAAGCGCCCTTTGCAGGTGAATTAGTAAATAATGTTTCAGAAATTTTGGACCTTGAAAAACTGGACTACATTGTAGTTAACCATGTTGAAATGGACCATTCAAGTTCACTACCCATCATAGCTAGACTAGCCAAAAACGCAAAAATTCTCTCTACAGAACGCGGCAAAGAAGAATTAATCAAACATTACGGTCACGAGTTTGACCGAATAGAAATAGTCAAGTCTGGTGACGAACTTAAACTGGGCAAAAAAACACTCAAGTTCCTTGAAGCACCAATGCTGCATTGGCCAGACAGCATGTTCACCTACATAGAAGAAGACAAGATTCTGCTTCCAAACGACGCTTTTGGTCAACACCTTGCCAGCTCCTACAGGTTTGACGATGAAGTAGACAACCACATCTTAATGGAAGAAGCAACCACATACTACGCCAATATTCTCATGCTGTTTGCACCGCTTATCACCAAAAAGATTCAAGAAGTTGTTGACATGGGCATACCGATTGACATTATCGGTCCAAGCCACGGAATCATTTGGCGTAAAAACCCCATGCAAATAATCCAAGCCTATTTGGACTGGAGCAGCGGAGCGGCTGTTAAAAACAAAGTTGCAATCGTCTTTGATACTATGTGGGAAAGCACTGATAAGATGGCACGTGCAATTGCTGACGGTATCTGCAGTGAAGGCATCGAACCTCGCGTCCTTAAACTGCGATCATCAAACAATACTGAAGCAGTGACGGAAATTTTAGAGTCAAAAGCTGTTCTTGTAGGTTCACCAACGCTTAACAATGGAATGTTCCCAACTATAGGCTCCTTTTTGACGTACATTACAGGGCTTAAACCTAAAGGCAAGCTTTGGGGCTTCTTTGGCTCCTACGGTTGGGGTGGAGGCGCAGTACGCGGCATGGTTGAAATGGC
>JAWRIR010000109.1:0-33667 GCA_040268405.1 Thermoproteota archaeon
GAGCATCAACTGGTGACCCGAAAACAATCGCGGATGGCGTGCTACTGCATTGTGACGAATACGACTTGCAACTGTATGCGATGGGCAAGGGCAAGAGTGCTATCACGGTTTCTGCGCCTTTGACAGCAGTGACTTTAGGGCAAAGCGTAGTGGTTACTGGTTCAGTGACTGATCTTTCTCCTGCTCAGCCGGGTACTCCATGTGTGGCGCCTGAAAGTATGGGTGCATGGATGGAATACTTGCACATGCAAAAATCAATACCGACAAATGTAGTGGGCGTTCAAGTGTCGCTTGATGCTGTAGACCCGAACGGGAATTCTGTACATATTGGTACGGTGACTTCTGACGGCTTGACTGGAATGTATCAAGTGATGTGGCAACCTGAGATTTCTGGTGAATACACAATCTATGCAACATTTGCTGGAGATGCATCCTATGGCAGTTGCGTTGCTGCAGCTCCCCTTGGCGTAACCGAAGCACCTGTAACATCAACACCCGTTACATCTCAAATAAACCAGCAAACAGACAACTCTATAACGATAATTGGCACAGGCGTCGCAGTGATAATCGCAGTCGCAATAGCAACAATCCTAATACTAAGAAAAAAACCCTAAAACCATAACCCTCTTTTTCCTTTTTTATATTCAAAATTTTGTTTCTCTAAAATCCATGCCTGTTGCTTTTCAACATGTTAATGTGCCTGTTTACAACCAATAGGACCTACCCCCTATAGGTTTCTGCATAGAATTACTATTTGGATCCTAATAGGTTGGTATGAAAAATAAAGCAGTTGAACCGCAGCAGAAAGCATTGAACAGCACGATGCAGGTCGGGCAACTTGCATGGCCCTTAAACTGGAGCTTACCGCCCACAAGCCACAACCCCAACAGCCCATATAAGCAATTTTGGCAAACAAAAAGATAGCTAAATTGACATCTTTATTTTAATTTTTAAAATTGTGACTTATTTGAAAACTTTAGAAATTTTTTTTACCAGTGATATCGTTTTTTGTTCCTCTACTTTCTTTTCCTTGTCAAGTTTTTCCTTGAGTTGTTGAGGGCTTTTATTGATTTCAGCGGTACCAACTCTTGACATGAAACGTCCATACGTTTCCAATATATGCTGTTTGAATGGAAAATCTAACCTTTGAATTCTTTCCCATTTTTTCAGTTCTTCAATTTCTAGGGTCTGAATATTATTAAAATCAAAGCATAAGCCAAATGTCTTACCTTTTTCCATGAAATTCCATAGGGTATACAAATTTTCTGTAGTTTTGCTTTTTCCTAAAAGATAACGATTTTTTATACTTTCAACTATTTCTTTTGATTCTAATGGAATTGCTGCTTTCTTTTTGATGTCAAAATCGATTTTATAAGGGGGATAATCAATGTCTACAAAAGCTTCTTCGAGAATTGGAAAACCAAAACACAATAGTACTCTTGAAGTTTTACTATTAGCAAAGTCACAAACAGGAGTTAATACTATTGCGTAATCATCATACTTTGACATGCCTTTAGTTTTGTATATGTCTCCTGTCCAAACAGGTTCTTCAGAGTTGGGCTCATAAAACATTAATTTATTATAAAGACTTAGATCGTTTTCACAAGGATACTTAGGGTTAACAACTATCTTTTCATCATTGATTTGTTTTACAAGTTTATCCAGTAAAATAAGTTCTTGTGTTTCCTTTGTCTGCCTGGATACAAGTTGCATTACTGCATTTACTAGTTCTCTTGCAGCAGAATCTTGTGTAAAATCCCTACATATAGATCTAACAAGGTTTGGTATAGTTGTTTTTACATCACTTGTTATTAATTGATTAAAAGCTTTATCTTGGGCTTTATCCACAACCATCTCCCAAGCTAAAAGTAATTGTAAATTTTTATCATCTTCTATTGAACTGCTTATCAACTTGAGAAGCTTCGGCGGATCAGCAATTTCTTCATCTTTTGTTAGTCCTTTTGTCAAAATTGCGCCATGAAATGTTCCATATGCTTCTTCATAGTATGTGTTCAAGTTTATTGGGTCCGTATCTTCGTACTCACGAGCCATTATTAGTACGACTAATGGTCCTGGAATTTTGTGAAGTATTTCAAGTATTGGCGAATAATACGCTAAACTATCTGTTTTCATTTGTATGTTTGCTAAATCAAGGTCAATAACAACAACTCGGACATTGGATATGTAACTAGGCATTTCTCCTTGTCCATTCCAGAACTGTACTGTAATCCCCTTTTCTACTAGATTAGTTACCGCCTTCTGTACAGCATCTTCATATTCATTGTCTATGAACAAAATTTTCCCGATATTAGCAGTCAATTCTTTGTCTCCCATTTTTTCATTACAACAGCTATGTTTGCACCTTCTAGTAATCCTGGTATTTCGTCAGGCGACACTATCTTTAGATGTCCCCCGTTCATTCTTGCAATTCTTTCGGATATGTAAAGTCCAAGTCCCATTCCACCTGATTTTCTTGTAAAAAAAGGAAGTGTTAGGACGCCGACATCATCTTCAAATCCTGGCCCGCTGTCACTAACAATGATTAAGCAATCTTCTTCAATAGTTTTTATAATTATGCGGATTTTTTTATTTCCATCTTTATTCCTTTGGAGCCAATAGATGCTGTTATCAATGAAATTGAGAAGCATTATCGTGATTAGTCGATCTGTTCCTTTTACTATTATACTCTCTTCTGAAATGACCTGAATGTCGATTTTATTTCGTTCACATCTAAAACGTACTAGTTCTAAAGCTGTGTTGGCTGCTTTTTCAGGTTTCGCTGACTCGGATTGTGACGATTGCTGCATCAATTTTCCTATGCCGCTGACGACATCGTCTGCTTGCCTTAGAACCCCAATTATTGGCGAAACTTTTTCTCGAGGAACAATGCCTTCATCTTGCATGTTTCTTAACATTTTTAGTGCTTCATGCAAATCTCTTCGGACTTCGTGAGTGGGCATCATATAAGTTAATCCTATCGTCGCTGCGACAAGAAGAGGTTGTTCGTTCTTCAAAAGCACTTTATCAAAAGCTTCTCGTGCTTCCTGAATTAACTGGTTAACTTGTAACCTTGCTTCGCCATCCATTTGAGCTTTGTCTGTGATAACTTTTGAAAGAGCTGCAAAGTTAGAAGAGAAAGTTGCTCTGTAAGGGCTCTCTATAGTCCTACCCGTCATTTCTTTTAACTTACGTCTGTCTTTGTACCTTTCAGCCTCAAATTCAGTAATGGCCATTTTGATTAAACTACGAAAATCTTTGAAGGCTTCATTATCTATTAACCCTTCACGATCAGTTTTATCGAGTAACATTGGATTGGCTTCAGATGTAATTTCTATTGCACCAATTGTCATGTTGCGGCTAATGTGTGTTTCAAAGTGTCTTACTCTTGCCTGATCCATATTTAGCCAATCATTATCATAATTCCCATATGGTAAAACCCTAAAGCTATCTCTGAATACTTTAACGCCCGTATTTGGTCTGACTATTTCTCTGTACACTGCGCTATCACCAAATACTGCCTTTAAATCTGCTGGTAATAATTCCCATGCATAAAATTTCACTTTGAAAGATCCACACGTTGGTTTTCGGTCCTTTGTAAACCTGTCCGGGTTTCGTATGTCTTTTTTAAAATCAATTTTTTCTCTCAAAAGTCCTGCTAGGTCTTTTCTTTCGAAATAATAATTATATTTAATCGATCCTTCGTCATCTATTGTGCCTTCAAAGCGGTATGTTGCTTTCTGCGTTAAGTCTACGATATCTGGTGTTTGTATTTCTGTTTCAAGTTTATCATGAACAATAGTCTTGATGTTAAAATTTAAAAGATCAGAAAAAGGTGATTTAAGCGCCATCACCCCCCTTTGGACGCGTTTGAGCATTTCTTTTGTCCATGGTTGGTGAAGTTTTTTAATTGTTATTTGGGTTCCACTATCTTGTGAACCTGTAAATACCTTGGGATCAGTTGATTCCCACTCTACAGGAACCTCACCAATAAAGCCGTCATTTTTTTCGAAGGCTTCCCAATCTATAATTAATTTTGTTTCGGTTTTTTCTTTAGTCCGCCTAGTAACAAGTTCCGTTACATAACCTAGCTTGTGAACTGACAATCGACCCAAGCCTTTTTCTCCAAGAAAGACTCGACCGCCAAATTCAGAGTAACGGGGTTTAAGGTCTTTTCCTCTTGCTTTCGATAAAGTGCCTAACTCAAGCCATGATGACAGAACTTTTTGAAGAGTCATACCATGACCGTTATCTTTTATAATTATGTAGCCCGTGCCTTCGCTAACATTGAAAAGGTTCAGCACTACTTCCGTTGCATCTGCATCGTATGCATTTTTAATTAGCTCTGAAACAGCGGCGACTTCGTCACTAATCAATTGTTCGCCCAGTTGGATCATTAATCTAGCACGAGTAGCAACGTGTGCTTGTCCCTTAATGTTAACAGACATTTTTTATCTCTCCATAATTGTAATCATTATCAAATTTGCTGGTGACTTCAGTTTTTCCAAAAAGTTTTACTTCGCAACTACTTTTCTTTAGTCTTTCTAATGTAAAGTAACAAGCGTTTTTAGAAATGTCTGAACCAATCCATTTTCTAGATAATTTATGACAAATATGGCCAGCAGTCGATGAACCTGCAAAAGGTTCATAGACAATTTGATTGACATTTGAAGAAGTTTGGATTATTCTTTCTAGCAAACTTTCGGGTTTTTGTGTTGGGTATCTGCCTTTTTTTGATGAATCTAAATTGATGTCTGCCCATATGTCTTGAACAGGCTTTCCTCTCATTTCATCAAGGTATCGCTTCAATAAAGGTACCTTGCCTGCAGCGTGTGCAATCTTTCCTTCTGATAATAATTTATTCATGCGTATTTCGCTATAACGCCAGTATCTCTTTATCCCCAAGAATTCATATTGAGGATTGCCTTTTGACGCCCCACCAGGACCAGTTAGGTCCCCAACTGCATATCTTCTCATAGAACGCTCTTCAAAATATTTGTAAGTCTTTTCAACATAACCCTCGTCGTAGGGAACAAATTGTTGATTCCAAACATATTTTTGCGAAGATGCATAAACAAGAATGGTGTCATGGATTCGCCCAAAGTGTTTGCTACCTTGTTTTGAGTCGTTATGAGCACTTTGGCGTTTCCAAATAATTTCGTTTATAAAATTATTCATTCCAAAAAGGCTATCGGCGAGAACTTTTATATAATGTGAAACATGCCAGTCGCAATGAATGTATATTGTTCCAGTTGGCTTAAGTATTCTTTTGAATTCTTGAAGTCTTGGTTTTAGCCAACTAATGTAGTCGTCGACGCTTGTCCATTTGTCATCAAAGCTACATCCATTCATGCTGTGTAATCTTCCAGTAAAAAACGGAGGGTCGGCGTAAATAAGGTCGATTGATGCATCTTCAAATCTTTTTGTTGTTTCGATGCAGTCTTCGTGAAATAACGTGTGGCTAGTTAGTGAGCTTGGCAGATTGGGCATCTGGGCACCATTTGTCATCTTCTTATACATTTTATCAACTTAAAACTTTTGTATGTTGCAAAAGTTGCAAACGATGCCTAAATACACTAAATACGCTAGTTTTTTGCATATAATTCAATTTTTTTCATGTTTACTGTATAAGTGTTGTTTGTAGTGGTTGGCTGTATGTTTTGCAAACGGCTTGTTTTTCAAATGATGTTTTTTAGAGTTTTCCTTTTGGTCCGTTCCATTTCTCTGCCCGTTTCAAAAACTCTTCGTACCCGTTTTGTTTGATGTATTCGAGTTGTTTTTGGTATTGTTTGTATTTGTATCCGTTTTTGCCGTAGAATTTCTGGGTTAGGGGGCAAGGGTAGTTTGGGCAGTCAGCGCACGTTTCCAGCTTGTGTTTGGCAAAGCAGCAGACTTTGATTTCACATTTGGCTTTGGCGATGTCTCTTTCGCCGCTGTCGTAGCCAAGTTTACAGCCAAGACAGGTGCGTTCGTTGGGGTACTTGGTTTTTTGCCATTGCATGCAGGTTTTGCAGTAGGCGCCGCAGCAACCAATCTCCCTAACCGACACGTCATCGCCCTCTTTAAGTCATGAATCTTTTTACTGTTTCATACAGAACGCTGGTGCCGAATACTAAGTCGTCTATTGAGATGCGTTCGTCTATGCCGTGGTCGCGTTTGATGAATTTGCCGTTTACTGGAGGTTCGGTGTGCATAGGGTGGAAGCCGTAGCAGATGGCGCCTTGTTCGCGGAAGGGTCTTGAGTCGGTGCCGCCGCATGTTAAGGTTGGAGTGACGGTGCAGTTAGGCTCAAATTCCCTGAGCACGCTTGAAATTGTCTCGTACAGGGGTGTTTGTAAGGGGGACTCGGTGCCGTTGTGAACCTGCAAGAACTCAAATTCTAAACCCGAAAGCCCCGCCTCAGCTAACAGGCGCTTAACCAGTGCCAGCGTGTCCTCAACTGTTTGTCCCGGCAAAACGCGGCAGTCAAAGACGACTTCGCATTCGCTGGGGATAATGTTGGCTTTTACGCCGCCTTTGACCATGGTGGGTGTGAGGGTTAACTGTATTCTTGGGCGGATTTCTTCAGCGATAGGTTCACCCTGTGCGGCTAAAACGTCAAGAATTTGCATGCTCCTCTCGGGGTGGGCAAGGATTTCACCAAAGGGTGCTTTGAGTTCTGGCGTTTTTTCTGCAATTTTTTCAAGGTACGCTTTTACGGTTGGGATAATTACGGTTTCTGGCTTGTAGCTGCCCAGTTTTTCTATTGCTTTGCTGATTGGGGTGATGGCGTTAATGGCAGTGTTTGGCATGGAACCGTGCCCCGGCCTGCCTTTGGCTTTAAGTTTAAACCACATAATACCTTTTTCGGCAGTGTTGACGGTGAATATGTTGCCGTTTTTTGTTGGCACCGTAAAGCCTCCGCCCTCGTTAATCACGTAATCAGCCATAAACTTGTCACGGTGATGCTCTAGCAGCCAGTTGGCGCCGACAAAGCCGCCTGTTTCTTCATCAGCCATCGCTGACAATAGGATGTCTCCTTTGGGTTTTACGCCGTTTCGTTTAAGCAGTTTAAGGGTCATGACTTCGATGGCTGTCATCCCTTTCATGTCCAAAGTGCCCCTGCCGTAAACAAAGCCGTCCTTTACTACGCCGCTGAACGGGTCTACACTCCATTCTGCTGGGTTGGCCGCTACAACATCCAAATGGGAAAGCAGCAGCAAGCTTGGACCAGTGCCTTCTCCTTTTAAACGCGTAATTAGGCTGCCCCTGGTGGGTTTTGACTCGATTATTTCGCATTCAAACCCGTCTTCTTTGAGGTTTTCACGCAAAAATTTTGCTGCAAAAGTTTCGTTTCCGGGTGGATTGGTTGTATCTATTCGGATAAGTTTTTGTAGCAATTCGCAAACTTCTTCACGTATATTCTGCATTAATTGAATGGGCATTATATAGCTCCCTTGATTGAATTTAATATCATACCTCTCATAAGGGTTGTTGTTGTTATTTCCCTCAAAATAGTGGCATTTTCTTCAAAATAAAACAATGATGTTTATATAGCATGGCAAAAAATGCATAGGAATAACAAGGGGAATTCCATTGAAAGACTTAAAACCAATAGATTACAAGCTACTCTTCGAGTTAATGAAGGACTCCCACCGAAGCGACAGACAACTGGCTAAAGCTTTAGGCGTTTCACAGCCCACAGTAACAAGAAGACGTGCAATGCTTGAAGAAAACTTCATTGAAGGTTACACTGTAATTCCGAAATTTGGACAAATAGGATTCGAAATCGCAGCTTTCACCTTCCTAAAAAGTAAACTAAAACAGAAAACAGGCGCAGAAAAAGAAGAATCACTCAAAAAACTAAAAGAATGGTATCTTAAACAGCCAAACGTCATACTCGTCTTGGACGGACGCGGCATGGGCTGGGATGCAGTGTGCCTTTCACTTCACGAAAACTATCCAAGCTTCTCTGAATTCATACGTGCACACGATTCAGAACTTTCCGAGTGGGTAGTTGAAAGCCAATCGTTCCATTCAGACTTAAAATCCGGGTTAGTCGTTAAGCCGTTCCATCTTAAATATTTGGCAAACAGCTCAAAGTAAATTTGAGCCCACAGCCACGGCTACCTTAACCGGAAAAAATAGTTTTTTTTCATTTTTTGTTTAGAATTACTTCTTTTTCAAAGCTTTCTTTTTGAGCATTTTCTGTTTAGGAAGCTTTGGTTTCTTTATCCTTTCTGCGTCTGCAGTCAAAGCATATCAAACAACACATATTGTCTGCTACTGCTTTTAAAATTTAATAAGAAATAATTTTGAAATGTGGTAAAAAAATAAACTGGGTTTATTCTTCAACCATGATTAAGGTTAAAGTGGACCTGACTTGGTTGATGCTGCGGATTTTGTGAGAAATGGTTTCTTTCATTTCTTCCATCGTGTCAGAGTGAACTTTAACGATTAAGTCGTAAACGCCGTAGGATACGTAGGCTTCCTCAACGATGCTGATTTCACGTAACTGTTTTAGGACTGTGTCTTCGGAGCCTGATTCCACGTTAAGCAAGACATAAGCTCTTGGCATTTTGTTCTCCTTGTGCACATATGCACTGAAAGGTAATTAAAGATTTTTACGTATAAATCTATAAAATTGCATCAAACAAAAAAGTTAGGGCTATAGTGTTTTCAGGTAATCCTTTACCATTTGGTCATGTTCAAAAGCTAAAGGACTGGGCAACTCCTTGATGCTGAAAAGCTTGATTTCCTGAATTTCACTTTCCTGCTTTCTGGTTTCTCCACCCAATACTTTCACTACAAAACAGGCCGGGAAGTAGTCGTATTCAACACTGTCTTGAACGCCTTGTTCATGGTAATCGCCGACTTTACATACAATTTCAACGTCAAGACCAGTTTCCTCTTTAACCTCGCGGACGCAGGTCTGCTCAACCATTTCTCCTGGATCCAATCTGCCGCCCGGCAACGCCCAGTACCCCTTAAACGGCAATGTATCCCGTTTAATCAACAAAATTTTGCCGTCAGGGTAAGGAATAATCGCGGTGGCAGTTCTTCCACTATAACGTTTCATACATGATGCTCCTATGTTGTTAACTTGTATCTCCAGTTAATAACTAAGCTGACAGCAAAAATAATTATTCCCGCAAAAACCACCACTGGACCCGGAAAAGGAATGTTAAACCCAAAAATGCTCCACATCAAAACTCCAGAAAACGATGCAACCGCACCAAAAACTGAGCTTAAAACCGCGTATTTAGCCATGTTTGAACTAACCATTTTAGCTGCTATCGCTGGCACAATTACAAGAAAGCCTACCAGCAGAGTTCCAACAATCTGGATGCCAACTGCCACAACAACTGAAACCAGAAACAGGTATAGTAGGTTTGTTCGGGCTATGTTGATGTTTTTGGAAACTGCAAGGTCTTCAGAAATCATTGCTAAAACAAGTTTGTTGTAAATTACTTTTGTAAGTGCTATGGCTGCCACTGAAATTGCTACTGCCGCAAGGGTTCCAATCAGTGAGACTTGTGAAATGTCGCCGAACAGGGCGGCTTCTAGCGCGTCAAGGTTTTCGCCGTAAAGTAGAATGCCAATTGCTAAGGCAAGCGTGAACATGGCGCCGACTAAGGCTTCGAAACTGATTTTTGTGGTCCGTTGGATGTGCCAGATAATTATTGCTGAAGCAAATAAAAACGCGAATGCGCCGATGTATGGGTTGAAGTTGAGGGTCATTCCGATGGCTAAACCAGGCAGGGCAACATGCGAAAGGGCGTCGCCTACGAGAGCCATTTTTTCCAGAACCATTAGTGAGCCCAAGTAGCCAGCGGCGACTCCAACGAAGACTGCAACGATTAGGCTGTAGATGGTTGTTAGGTCTATGATGGCTTTTTCTCTCCTTTGAGTGTTTCAACGCACACTGCTTCTCCATAAATCAGCTTCTGTGTCTCTGGCTTAGCAATCTCGCTGGATGGACCGTAAAATGTGACGCATTTGTTGATTGCAAGAAGTGTGTCTGTGTATTCTTGCACTATGTGAACGTCATGGGTTATCAAGAAAATGGTCATTTCCCACGATTTTTTTAGTTCGTCAAGCATGAAGTAGATGGGTTCTTCACTGTCCATGTCAACGCCAGTGGTGGGTTCATCAAGAAACAGCACGTTAGGTTTGTCGTTTAGTGCCCAAGCAATTAGGATTCTGCGCAGTTGACCGCCTGAAATGACGCCCAGACGCTTATCTAAAATGGTTTTATCTTTTATCCTGACAAGACGTAATGATTCTGTTAAATCAACATCTTTTCCCAGAGAAAGAAACTCTCTAACCGTCATGGGCACATCAGAAACTGAAATATTCTGCGGAACATACCCCACTCGGGTTTTTTCTGACCACTCAATCTTACCAGTGTACGGCAAACGGTTAAGCAGTGTCCGAAATAAAACTGATTTTCCAGCGCCGTTAGGTCCAAGAATCGCTATTGTTGACCCTTTTTTGACTTTAAAACTCACGTTGTTAAGTATCGTTTGGTTTTGAAGCGTGACGTTTAGCTTCATTACGGTTAGGATGTCTTCGTTTTGAGTCATTAATTTCCCTGTTTAACCCAGCAAAATCTCCCGCTCTGGGCATAATAGATGGAATATGCTTGTACAATTAAATTTTTTGAAAATGCCGTTATGCAGTTACCTTAGTGGCGTTGTATGCTGAAACAAAATTTTGGTACTCGGATTCGGAAAACCAGCCTTCACTTTTCAGCAGGAACAGGCCGTCTTTGATTGGCTTGTTTGCGGTTAAAATGTTGCCTTTTTGTGACAGAGCCTCTAATTGTGCCTCAAACTCTGAACTTGAAGATGTATTCAAACGGATTTTTTCACCCAAAACCGCTACAGCCTTAAACCGTTCACTTAATAGGCCCTTAATTTTAGCCATTCCAAATGCCCCTTTAAGTTTGGCAGAAAAACCCAAACTGCCCACTATTGCTGGCGAGAAAACGTGGTACCGCTTAAAATTAGCATCTGCCCTTCCATAAACGGCAACGTAAAATGGGACGTAAAGTAAGGCGTTGTTTCTCACTTTAGGGTCAGATTCAAGGTTTACCGGCTCCATATTTGCCAAAATGCTCTCTCGTTGGGCAACAAACCTGTTAAGCTCTTCCATTACTGGCTGGGTTAAATTTTCAAGTTTAAGAATTTCTTGTTTGAAAGACTCCTGTTTCTGGTCACGCGATGCTTCAAGCGCTGTAATTGGTTGGCGTTCAACCTGCACTTTTTCGTCAAACTCACGCTTTAACTTTGAAGTTTCGTTTGTTTTCTGCTCTGCCAACGCTTCAAGCTGTTTTTCAATGTGCTTGAGCTGTTTCTTAAGCTCATCAAGCTCATGCTTTTCGTTTTTAATTTTCTTTTTTAAACTATTTTCTGAGCGTTTATTTTTTTTGTTTGCCTGAGTTTTTGCCTGCTTTCCGTACCGCTCAATAGTGGCTTCTGTTTCTTTAACGGTTTTTTCTATACGGCTTTGTTTATTTTCGAGTGGAGTCTGTTCTTTGTCAAAGCTTTTTTCTAAGCGTTCAACTTGTTTTTTGTATTCGTGAGTTAGTTTTTCGATTTTTGGGTTGATTATTTCTTTTTGTGCTTTAATTTTGGCTTCTGCTTCTTCAGCTACAGCGTTGGATTCAAAATTGAGCCCTTCAACAAACCCTTTGGTCGTCTTAATAATCAGCCCAGTTAGTTGCTTGAGTTTTTCCGTTTTTTCCCTAAATGCCAACTGTAGTGTTTCAATTTGGTCAGCAACTGCTGTAGCTTCTGTTTCTTTCAAAACGGGCAAAAGCAAACCTGCTGTTTGGCTATAAACTTCTGTTGCTTCTTTAAGGTAATCCTTAAACTCGCTGAGAAACACGCTGTCAGCAATTAAGCCCTCGCACGGCAATTCTCTTCTGCTCAGTGATTGCTGAAAACTCCTCTGGTAGTTAACTAAAAACTTTAGGTATTCTTCACGGATTTTAAAGCTGGCATCAAAATCTCCAATCATAAACTCTGTCTGAGACGCCTCATAATAGCTCCAAACATGAATAGATTTGCTTAAGCCATCAAAAACGTAAGTGGAATCGCCCCGAACAATAAGCCAAAGAGGATAACCCACCTTTGAAATGTATGCAATTTTTTCTTCTCTGTTAGTAAATCCCCCACTTTTCCGTTCAATCTCCGATAGAGCAAAAATAGCTGCTGCTTCCGCTTCGCTGCTAAATGGGTCTGTCCGGTTTTCTGCTTGGGCTGCGAAAGGCAAAGCAAACTGCTTGGGGGCTTGCATTGTGTTTTTCAAGCAAACTATAGCTTGCCTGATTTTTTAAAACTTGCCTTAACCCCTTTAGGTGCCGTTATTGAAGAACGTCTCAAGCTTTGATGTTGGGCCTGCTTTACGGAGTATTTCTGCGCATTTTTTGGGGTCTAACTCCTTAAACTCCAAACCCATGCTTGCCAATAGAGCTTGCACATCCTTGCCTGGGCTCGGTGCAACAAGTATGCCTCGAATTTGCCTGTCAGCTTTAAGTTTAATTGCTTCAATGTATTTGGCAAGCTGCAAAACCGCTTCTTTGTTTGCGGTTTTACGTTTAACCTCAACAACCACCAACCTGCCCTCTTTGTCCATGCCGTAAACATCCACAAAACCTGGCTCAACCTTTTTCTCCCAACTAATCGGCTTAAAACCATCCTCAATCAATTCAGGTCGAAGCAAAATGGCTCGGTGCATGTCTTCTTCGCTGGCGTTAAGAATGAAGTCGCCTGCATCCAACAATGCGATGGATGAAACCATGAAGATTTTGGTGAATTGAACTTTCACATTTTCTTTAGGTTTCTGGCGAACTGCATGAACTTCTAGCATGTCATCTTTTAGTTGCGCGTGGAAAATGCTGCCTGAGGGTTGCCAGTTGACTGGTTCGTACCCTGTTGGGCGGTGGACAAGTAGGCTGCCGTCAGCTTTGATGATTAATAGGCGTTCGCCCAATTCAAGCTTTGAGCTTGCTCGTCCTACATAGTCGACTTTGCAGTTGCCTGCAACGATTAGGGTTCTTCTTTGAACAAATGATTTTTCGATTACTGTCTTTGCTTCTTCAAGTGTGGGTTCCGTAAGTACGGAGAGTTTGTTGTTTGGTTGCTGCATTGGGGTTCGCCTGTAATAGACAGTTGAATGGTACATAAAAATTGTTGAAAAATTCGCGCGGCAACTTGTTTAGGGGCTGCTTTTTGTTCACTTAAAATTTCTAGCTTTTATTTGTATGTTATTCACTAGTCGGGATAAAAAGTATTAAATACTTATAGCAAGGAAAAAAGCCCTTCGAGGTTTCAATCTATACATTGTGGGAGAGAAAAGATGGGAACTGAATTATTATTATGGGAACAATATGGACTTTATGCAGTTGTCGGGGTCGCAGTAGCTGCATTAATCTATGCAATTATCCTTGCAAGACAAGTGTTCAAAGAACCAACAGGCTTTGGCAAAGTCACAGAAGTCTGGAGCGGCATCAAGTCTGGGGCTAACGCGTATCTGCGAACCCAGATGCGTTCCATAATCATTTTTGTTGGTATTTTGGGCATTTTCTTGTATCTGTCGGCTGCCTTGGCTGACTATCCTTTGGATATAACAGTTGGCCGAGTCGGCGCATTCTTGATGGGTGCGTTTTTTTCAGCAATGGTTGGCTACATCGGAATGAACATGGCAGTTCAAGGAAACATCCGCGTTTCAGAAGCATCCAAAAAAGGCTTCAAGGAAGCCTTGAAAATCGCTTACCGCACGGGAACAATTACTGGAATGCTCACCGACGGCTTAGGCCTGCTCGGTGGAACAGTAATTTTTCTTATCTTCATGCAAAACGCGCCAGAAGTTCTCTTAGGCTTCGGCTTCGGAGGAACCCTTTTGGCTTTGTTCATGAGGGTTGGCGGAGGCGTCTACACTAAGGCTGCTGATGTAGGTGCAGACTTAGTTGGTAAAGTTGAAAAAGGCATTCCCGAAGATGACCCAAGAAACGCTGCAGTAGTGGCAGACCTCGTGGGTGACAACGTTGGCGACTGTGCAGGCATGGCGGCAGACATTTTCGAATCTTACGAAGTCACAATGGTTTCTGCTTTACTGTTGGGTTTGGCGTTAGCGCCTTTTGATTTCAAATGGATTGTTTTCCCGCTTCTCATCCGTGGCATCGGCGTTATAAGCACAATTGTTGGCACTTACGCCGTAACTGTGTGGCCTGACAGGCTCACTAAAGGCAACGCGTTTAAAGCCATGGATTTGTCGTATGACCTTTCAAGCATAATCACGGCTGTAGCTATCTTCCTGTTAGCAGTCTTCTACGTTCAAGACATTCGCGTCTTCATCGCAGTAATCATGGGCATCATCTTGGCAATTAGCTTCAACAAACTTGCAGATTACTTCACATGTGCTGATAAGAAACCAACATTAAGCGTTGCTGGCTCATCCCGAACTGGAACCGCCACCGTTATCCTGCGTGGCTTAGCATTAGGTTTTGAAAGCACCGTTTGGACTGCCCTCGTAATAGCTTTTGCAATAGTGATTTCAGTCATAATCTTTAGCGGCGCAGGCATAGGCTTTGCAATGTACGGCGTAGCCCTCGCTGGTATCGGCATGTTAACCCTTACCGGAAACAACGTTGCCATGGACACTTTCGGTCCAATCTCAGACAACGCAAACGGCATCGGCGAAATGGCTGGACTCCAAGGCAAACCACGGCAAATCCTTGCAGACCTTGACGCTGCAGGAAACACAACAAAAGCCGTAACCAAAGCAATCGCCATCGCTTCAGCAGTAATCGCTGCAGTCTCATTGTTCTCAGCCTTCACTGAAACAATACCTGGAATAAGTCTAGACATGGCAATGGATCCGTTAGTGTTTGTCGGCTTACTGGTTGGCGCGTCTTTGCCGTTCCTGTTTAGCTTCATGTCAATCCGTGCTGTAAGCAGGGCAGCAGAAAAAATCATTGAAGAAGTACGTCAACAGTTCCGTCGACCCGGTGTTATGGCTGGTACAACAAAACCTGACTACGCTAAAGTAGTGTCAATCTGCACTTCGGCGGCTCAACGTGAACTTGCAAGTTTAGCCACAATTGCTATACTCTCACCATTACTGGTTGGTGTATTGTTAGGTGCGCCTGCATGGGGCGGCTTCCTTGCCGGAGTCATCCTGACAGGTCAACTGCTGGCAGTTTTCATGGCAAACTCTGGAGGCGCTTGGGACAACGCAAAGAAAAAGATTGAAGACGGCTACTTCGGCGGCAAAGGCTCAGAAGAACACAAAGCAGCAGTACAAGGTGACACTGTTGGTGACCCACTTAAAGACACAGCTGGACCCGCACTAAACCCGATGATTAAAGTGATTAACCTGATTTCGTTGCTGTTCGCGCCAGTCATAATCAGCCTCAAAGACATGATGGTCATAGAAATTCCGGGCACAAGCTATGGCATACCACTGGTTTCAATGATTATTTCAATTGCACTTGCAGCAATAATTGGTGGAGCAATATGGTACAGCAAACGAGAAAAAATCGAGGTTCCAACACTAAATCAGGTTCAAGCAATGCCAGTGCCGGAGGAAACAAGCAAACCAGCTTCCTCCACATTTTCTTCCCCCAAATAGTTTAAAAACCACCGCATCCGCTCCATAGCATCGTGAAAACCACTTGAGCAACTGGAGCAAAAAACGTCAAGTAATCAAATGCTACAACGTCACATCAAGCAGCTACGACGAACAGTACTCAGAAGAGCAAGACGCAAAATACAAAGCAGCCCAAAAAGCCCTCAACACACACCAAGCCGACTACAACAACGTTTTAGACGTGGGATGCGGTAGCGGACTCTTTTTTTCCAATATAGCCGATAAAGCACAAACAGTTGTCGGCGTTGACGTAACACATAAACTGCTACTTAAAGCAAAAACACAAGCAAAACCCTTCGGCAACGTGCATGTTGTTCAGGCAGACGCTGACCATCTACCATTCAAAGCTGAGCTTTTTGACGTGGTTTTCTCTTTTACGGTGCTTCAGAATATGCCAAAACCTTTGCAGACGCTTTTTGAGTTTAAACGGCAAACTAAAACAGGCGGCAAACTTGTAGTTACCGGGTTGAAGAAAGCTTTTGAATTGACTGCTTTTTTGGACCTGTTTGAAGCAGCAGGGTTGCAGATGCTTGAGTTTGTGGATGACGACGCCTTGAAATGCTATATCACTGTAACTCAAAGTTAGTTGCTTAGCATTTGAACATTGACTACTTCTCCGTTGTCAGCAAATATGCCCACTGCTAACGTGTTTATTCCATCAGCGTAGGTTTTGTCAAGCCTTAACACAACATACCAGTAAGGAATTAGTCCAGTTGAACCTGGGCGTGGATGTGGTGCAAGCTGTACAGAAACTGGTTGCTCCAGAACGCCGAAGCCCGTGATTTGCTGGTTATCGATTGTCCACGTTAAGGTTTTGGCGTAGTCTTTTGCGATTTGTATTGCTTCTTCTTGACTGACTTGCAGTGTTGTGTCTGCTATGGTGAAAAGGAAGTAGCCGTCAGTTAACTCGGTCAAAACACGGTTTTTAAAGAGCATGTCTAAACCTTTGGCGGGATAATCAATGCCTTTTTCAGTGTAAACCCATGTGACTCTACCGTTGCCTGAACCCTCATCAACAATTTTCAGCTTCAAATTACCCTGCGTCACCTCCGTATTGCCCGAACCGGTTACCATTTCAAGCAGCCCCATCATGTCGTCAAGGTAAGAGTCACCAGAATACAGTTTGTAACGGTTGAGTGTAGCTTTAGCGTTTTCAAGCAGACTGTTGGGTTGGTTCTGGGTTTGGATTGGTGTGCTTTCTATTGGGTTTAGTTGGTAACGGCTGAAATGGTTGTTTCTAAAACGGAAGTAGCAGTCCAGGTTGCTTGTGCTGCTGGTAAGCGAGTAACGTATGATTTCTTCAGCAGCGCCAATATCTGCGCGGTACTCAAGCGTGTTGCTAAGTAGGCTTGTTTTGTAACTTTTAACGTCAACTTGAGCTACATCATTTAGCACACTGGCAACCTTGTTTGTGCCTACTCCCCAAGAAAGTAGCTGCTGGTTTTCCTGCTCTAACGCTTGCTGATTGCCCGCCATCTGATTCAGGTTGACAAACGCTAAAGTTGTTAAACTTGCCAAAAGGATAATGCAAACAAGCAGTCCAGCAAGAAGCATTTTCCACCTAAACGGCAACCCAAAACGCCGTTTAATCTGAATTTCAGGGACCTCTTCAACACTCTTCATCGCTCCAACGGTAGCTTCCCCAAAACTTGACAACCTGTATTTTCCGTCTTCTGACTTGATTATTAATTCTCCAAGGCTTTCTAAATGGTAAGTTAAGTGTGAGGTTGAGACGCCTATTGTTTCAACCATTTCCATAAAAGTCATGGGTTTTGCTGCGAGCAAGCGAAGGATTTTGCGTCGTGCAGGATGCTTAAGCGATGTAAACATTGTTGAATAGATTTCTTCTTCAGTGCCAGCCAACTAGACCACTATATTGTTATACTGAAAACATGTTGCTGTATAAAACTTGTTGAAAAAAGCTTGTTTGGCGTAACTTTTTTGGTTGAGCAAACTAGAAATTGAGTTTAGTTAACAAAGTTTGACTTTGATAGTCAAGAAATGTTGACGAGAAAATTTTTAGCTGCAAATATTCAAGAGGTTTTTGAGGCTTGAAAAGCATGTATTGACGGGTGATTGCTGGGTTAGCATTAGCGGTGTTGATGCTGCCTGTTTGTGCTCTTGCTGCAAATGCGGTGCCTGATTTAACAGAACCTGCTGTTTCGTCTTCTGGTGGCCTTTCAAATGGTCAAATTATCGGGTTAATAGTTTCAGTTGGCGTTGCATTAGTTGGCTTATGGCTTATGTTCAGGAAACCTAAAAGCAAACAAGCAAAAATAATAAAAAAAAGTGTGGCAACTCGGCGTTTGTATTTTTGCTGAAACTGTCATTTTTTTCTAATATGTGAATTAGTTGAAGTATTTGATAAAAAATTGGGTTATTTTTTTATTTTTTTTCCGTTTTTTTCTTTTTTCTTTTTAGTTAAAAGATTCATGGTTGAACACGATGTTTTTTCAAGCAATATTTATATCAAAAATCGCTCAATGAAACAGCAACTAAAAAGGTTAGGCGTAAAAAACTAACGATATTTGAAAAATTCTTTGGGGGTAAAATGTACGCCATATAAAAGTTCAAAGCATGATTCACCAGACACTTTAACGTTAGAATGGGCTTTGCAAGTAAAAAATTACAAGTTAACCCTTGACAAGCACCGTTGTGTTGGCTGCCAAATATGCAGTTTAGCCTGCCCCAAAGAAGCCATCAAAGTAACAAAACAGCCCAAAACAGGCGAAAAAGCCCAAAAACCCGTAGTCGACATCGACTTAGGTAAATGTAATTTTTGTGGTGTATGTGACGTAACCTGCCCCTATGGTGCAGTCAAAGTAACCGTAAACGGTGCACACGACCTTAATTTGATAGCAAAGGAAAGCTACCCAAAAATCAGCCGCAACATCACCTTAGACACAAAGGAATGTCCAAAGGTCTGTTCCGAATGTGAAACAGCTTGCCCATTAAAACTGATTAAAGTAACCAGAATCGGGTTTGACGGAAAACCAGTCAAAAACGTCAACGAACTGTCTCCAACAGAAAAACGCCGCATCAAAGTCAACGTAGACATCCAAAAAGAGTACTGCCCAACATGCAAGCTATGCGAAACGAAATGCCCGCCAAAGACGCTAAAAGTCACCAGAATCTTTGAAGGCAAAACAGCCATAGACACCGTGAAATGTCCTCCGGGTTGCCGTGACTGTGTTGATGTGTGCCCAATACCGGGCGTGTTAACTGTTGGCGCAGATGGAAAAGTCGAAGTTGACGAGACACATTGCACTTATTGTGGAGCATGTAAAATCGTTTGCCCAGTTGAAGATGCTTTACTTGTTAAACGAAGCAAAGTTGCTCACGAGCACATCCATTCAGGCGCATGGAACAAAGCTTTAGAAAAACTGACAAGCAAACGAGATGAAGTGAAAGAGCTTAAAGCGGTTGCTTCACTAAAGAAACGTGACATAGTTACTAAAAGATTAAAGGATGAAATAGAAGGATGAGCTGCCCCCAAAAGCCAGAAGAACTGCGAGTAGGCGTTTTCGTTTGCCATTGCGGCTTAAACATAGCTGGAACCGTAGATGTTCACGAGGTTGCTGAATACGCCAAAACCCTGCCTGACGTAGTTTTCGTTAAAGAAAACCGTTACACCTGTTCAGACCCGGGCCAAGAAGAAATCAGAAAAGCTATACAACAACACAAACTAAACCGCATCGTAGTAGCAGCATGCTCACCAAGAATGCATGAACCCACCTTCCGACGCACAGTTGCCGAAGCAGGTCTTAACAGTTTCCTGTATGAAATGGCAAACATCCGCGAATTCTCTTCATGGTGCCACCAAAACAAGCCTGAAGAAGCAACAGAACGCGCAAAAGACACCGTGCGTATGGCAGTGGCAAAAGTCAGGTTAATGCAGCCCCTGCAAACAATTGAGGTGCCTGTAACAAACAAAGCCTTAGTCGTCGGCGGCGGAATCGCAGGCATCAACGCAGCTTTAGACTTAGCTGAGCAGGGCTTCAAAGTGTATATGCTTGAAAATTCTCAAAGCATCGGCGGACACATGGCAGCGCTTGACAAAACCTTCCCAACCCTTGACTGCAGCATCTGCATTGAAGGACCAAAAATGGTGGACTGCGCAAGACACCCAAACATCACAATTTTCGCTTACAGTGACCTAGTCAAAGTTGACGGTTACGTAGGAAACTTTAGAGTAAAAATTCGTAAAAACCCGCGTTATGTTATCCCAGAAAAATGCACGGGATGCGGAGAATGCAAAGACGTTTGTCCCATCGAGTATCCAAACGAGTGGGACATGAACCTTGGCACACGCAAAGCAATCTCAGTGCCTTTTGACCAAGCAGTTCCATTGGTTTACGCAATCAACAGGGACTACTGCATTGAATGTTACAAATGCACTGAAAAATGTGGTGAACGTCAAGCCATAGATTTTGACCAAAAACCTGAAGAAGTTGACATCGAAGTCGGCGCCATTGTCGTTTCTACGGGTTATGACGTTTACGAACCATACGACATGCCCCTTCTAGGCTACGGCAAATACCCAAATGTTATCACAAGCATGGAATTCGAACGCCTAATCCTCGCCGCTGGGCCAACAGGCGGAAAAGTTATTCGCCAATCAGACGGTCAAAAACCACACAGAATCGCCTTTATACTCTGTGTTGGCAGCCGAGACAAAAGCAAGTACCCGTATTGTAGCAACTACTGCTGCATGTACACCCTAAAACACGTAGTCCAACTTAAAGAGAAGTACAAGGAAGACGTGGAAGTCTACGTTTTCTACATGGACATACGCAGCCCAGGCAAAGGCTATGAAGAATTCTATGACCGGGCACGTGAAAGAGGCGTAAACTTTATCCGCGGAAGAGTAAGCCGAATTGATGAAGACCCAAAAACCCACAACCTAACCGTACACTCCGAGGACTCACTGCTTGGCAAACCAATCGAAGTCGAAACCGACATGGTAGTCCTAGCAACAGCGTCCATACCCAAAAAAGGTTCAGACGAACTAGCCCGAATACTCAATATTTCCAGAGGTCAAGACGGCTTCTTCATGGAAGCACACCCCAAACTAAAACCGTTAGATGCACCAACAGACGGCATCTTCTTCGCTGGAGCATGCGCAGGCTTAAAAGACATACCCTACAGCGTATCCCAAGGCAGCGGAGCAGCATCAAGAGCAGCCACAGTCATCTCAAAACCAAAATGGAAAATCGAGCCAATAATCTCCAAAATTGACGAATCCAAATGCACAGGCTGTGGCGTCTGCGTTGACAAATGCCCCTACGGAGCAATCAAACTAGAAAAAGGCAAAAAAGCAACAGTAATCACCGCCAGCTGCCACGGATGCGGAACATGCGTCGCCGAATGTCCACAGCACGCCATCACACAAATGCACTTTACAGACGCCCAAATAATGGAACAAATTCACGCCGCCCTGCAAGACAAGCCTGAAGAAAAAATCTTGGCTTTTCTATGTAACTGGTGTAGTTACGCAGGCGCAGACTTAGCTGGAATTAGCCGATGCGAGTACCCTGCAAGTGTGCGAGTAATTCGTGTAATGTGCAGCGGAAGAGTTTCCAATCAATTCATTCTTGAAGCTCTACGGCTTGGTGCTGGAATGATAATGATTGGTGCCTGCCACTTGCCTAATGACTGTCACTACATTAGCGGAAACTATCGCATGAAAGCAAGAACCGACGTCCTCAAAACTCAGCTGACCAAGTTGGGATTAAGTCCGGAACGGTTCCGTGTTGAGTATGTTTCTGCAGCTGAAGGCATCCGTTACGCTGAAATCATAAAAGAAATTGACCAACAAAGAAAGGCTTTGGGTAACGAAAAGATTAAGGCGGAAACAGAAAAGCTCAAACCAACATTGGAAAGAATGCTGAGAACAAAATAGCCTCCGCCCTTGCTTTGAATGGCGTCTAAAGCAATGTTGTGTGCCTTTTTACTATTTTATTGATTTTTTGAACCATGCCATGCCGATTACAAGCACAATAACTGCTCCAATAACAGCTATGGGGTTAATGTATTGAAGGGCAGTGGTTACTGAATAAACCGCAATAAAGCTAACTAACGCAAGCAGAATTACTGCTGTTCCAACTGCCAAACTTTTACTACTCAACGTATTCAACCTCAACTTTTCTTTTCTATAAGCACTGTAAGAAACCATTTTGATTTAATTCTACGCTTTAGAACAAAACGTTCAGCCGCTAGACAAAAAATGTGGCAAGTGTTCTGGTTTGCGATTTAAATAGGGTCTAAAACTTGGTGCCAAAAAATATTGCTGTTTAATATTTTAAACTGGATAATCCGGGTTTTTTCGTGAAATTATTCGACTTCTCCAACAAGATAAGTGCCCGTAGCCCTAACAACCCGTACCTGCAACGTTTTACCCAACAAATCTTGATTACTCTGGACAACTACTGGTTTGTAAGCAAAATTACGTCCCATCCAAGACCCCTCAATCTTGCCTGCCTCATCAACAAGGATTTCGCCACTCCAACCCTTCCACAACTTGTTTCTTTCAAAAGACAACTGCTTAACCAACGCAGTAGTGGCTGTGCTTCGCCGTTTTATTTCGTCCAGACTGACTTTGCCCTCTTTCATTTGTGCAGCCAAAGTTTTAGGTCTAGCAAAAAATTTCGACACATTAGTAACATCAGGCTTAACGTCTCTGAGCAGTTGAAGCGTGTTCTCAAACGCCTCTTCTGTCTCGCCAGGGAAACCCACGATAATGTCGGTTGCCAGTGTTAATTGGGAAAATGCTGCCCTAAAAGCTGCAACAGACTCCTTAAATTCTGCTACAGTGTAGAATCGCCGCATGCCTTTGAGCACTTGGTCATCGCCACTTTGAATGGGAAAATGCAGGAACTTGAAAATTTTCGGGTTCTTGTAAGCCTCAATCAACTCGTCTTGCATGTCAACAATCATGTTAGGCGTCATCATGCCAACCCTAACCTTAAAGTCACCCTCAACCGCCCCAATTGCCTGTAGCAGTTCAGCAAGGTTCTTGCCGATTTCCCTGCCGTAAGCAGCAGTATCCTGAGAAGTAACCCAAAACTCCCGAATCCCCGCTGCAACATCTATTTTGACGCGCTGGATAATTTCGGGTATGGTGTAGCTTCGCAGTTTGCCCCTAGCGAAGACAACAGCGCAGTAAGCACACGATCCTAAACAGCCGAAATTTATGGGTAGGATGCTGACTGTGGGGTTTGTGTTTATTTTGGGTAGGGTTAGTTGCGGTTTTTCTTCTGATGGCTGGAGTTGTGTGACTTTTTCGCCGTTCGAAACTCTGTCTACGAGGTTGATTATGTTTTTGCCGATTGATGGTCCGGCTACGGCGTCGAATTGTGTTTCGTTTTGGAGGCGTTCGAGGCTGATTTTTGGTAGGCACCCGATTATTATGACTTTTTTTGTTTTTGGGACTTGTTTTATGGCGTTTATTATGCGGTTTTCTGTTGGGCCTTTTACGGCGCAACTGTTGAAGATGATTAATTCGGCGTTTTGTTCGTTGGTGATTTGGTGTCCGTTGTTTGTGAGGATTCCTGTTATTGTTTCGGTGTCTGCTGTGTTTGCTGAGCAGCCGTAGGTTTTGATGTTGATTTTCATGGTTGTCCCAAGGTGTTGGTGCTGTTAGAATGGTTCATTAAGCAATAAAAACGTGCAGGTTACATGTGGCTGTTTTTGACAGGTACTTGTTTCATTGCCTGTTTTTGCTTTATAAGCAGTGGAACCAACATGTTATGTGCATATTAGTTTCATGATATACAGAGGTATATCCTACAAAATGCAGTATTGGTGTGTTCATCCAGAGGGAGCGAGAGAACACATGAAATTAATCACCCTATACTTGCCTGAAACTTATATTAAAGCTTTAGACCAGCTTGTGGACGAGCGGTTCTACCCCAATCGTGCCGAAGCAATCAGGGTCGCAATACGCGACTTAATTAGTGCAGAAGTTTGGAGGAGAAAAGGCGTTGACTAAAAATGAAGAATTACTAAAGTGTCATCTTGACGAAAATCTTGATGACGCAAAAATTGAGGTTACTCCGCAGCTAGTGGACAACACCTTGCACCTTTGTGCACCAGGCGCCCACATGCTTGACGAAGAAATTGAAGCCTCAGTAAAACCTAAAAAACTAAACGCAGATGTGGTGAAAACCAAAATGACAACAAAAACCCTACTGGAACAAGCCACCTCGCAACTCTATAATCTGGAAACCGGTTCAAGACCTGAAAAGTGTCTAAACATCGACTTAGACCTTTACCAGATGGAAGAATACTGACCCCCCTTCTCCCTCCCTCCCCGTTCCCCCCTTAAATGGGGGGACAACCCCTTTATCCACGTTTTAACCCTACCTTGCTTATGAGCCAACTCATTCTTGAAATCCGCAGTGAACTGCAAGCCAACGCAGACCAAAAAACCAAAGACAGCGCCAAACACTTCTTCAAAGAAACCATCAACGTCATCGGCGTCAAAAGCGCCACCGTAGAAAAAATCGCACGCAACTACTGGAAACAAGCCAAAACACTCCCCAAAAAACAAGTTTTCATGCTCTGTGAGGAACTGTTCAAGTCAGGCGTAATGGAAGAATCCTTTGTTGCCGCGAATTGGTTGCCAAACATTTCCGACCAGTTTGAACAGGCGGACTTGGCGACTTTCAGGCGTTGGATAGAAAACTACATCGACAATTGGGCAAAATGCGACACATTCTGCAACCACACAGTAGGCGACTTCATGACGAAATATCCCGAATGCGTAGGGGAATTGTTGGTTTGGGCAAAATCTGGCAACCGTTGGATGCGCCGTGCCTCTGCGGTGACTTTGATTGTTCCGGCGAAAAAGGGCATGTTCCTAAAGGAAGCGTTCCAGATAAGCGACCTACTGCTCACAGACGGAGACGACCTGGTGCAGAAAGGGTACGGGTGGCTGCTAAAAGCTGAAACCGAAAAACACCCCGACGAAGTGTTAGCGTACGTCATCAAAAACAAGGCGGTCATGCCACGAACGGCGCTGCGGTACGCGATTGAAAAGCTGCCCAAAGAGCAAAAAGCGTTGGCCATGAAGAAAGATTAGCACTGTTTTTCAACATACTAATGGGCGGTTTTTTAACCATTAGCACCTACCCCCTTAGTGATTTTGGGTTTGCAATGTGCAGGTAGAGTCTACCCCTCTTGTTTCTACCTACCCCCTATAGCTTTCTGCATAGAGTTTCTAATTGGAGCCTAATAGGTTGGTATGAAAAATAAAGCAGGCGAAAAAAGGGTGCCCTAAAAGAATTTTAGCGTTAAAAAAGCCATAAAATGAAAGCAGATTAAAAATGGGTTAAGCAGACCGATTGTTTTGCATTAGTTTGCCTGTTCTTCGCCAAAGCCCTACCATCCCCAACGAAAGCACCCCAATCACCACAGCCATAACAGCCAAAACCGCCTTCTCCCAACCAAACCCCTCAAAAACACCCAAGGTATCATTAATGAAAGAGTCTTCTGATTGAGCACTGCTGGAGGGTGGGCTGCTGGGGGCTGGAGTAAGCTGGGTTGGTGTGCTTGAGGGCACGGTTGTAGGTGTTGGTTCGCTGGCTACAATTTTAGGTGGCTTATTTCCAGAGCAGGTTGTATAGCCATCCGTATACGCAATTGATATTTCATCTCCCCCGTGAGCATAAGTTGTGTAAACAAGCTTAGTATATGCCTCTTTTACTTCTATGGTGTAGAGTCTATCGACCGAATAGTATTTGCCATCATTAATTGCAGTTAACAAGCTGAAATTAACACTCACAGGTCCACCAGTTCCAATAGCCGTATTCCATACGTAAAAACTGTCAAGACACTCTCCTGCCTCATCAAATATTGAAACAGAGCGGCCAGGCATATAGTAACACCATATCGTGATTTTACCTGTAGCAGACCCACTGCCATTGGCTGCATTAACTTTGGCAGAGTTAACCATCATTATGCTCGAAAACATCAGTGCCAGTATTAGGGTGCAGGCGACAGTTTTGCTTGGGCATGTCATAGTTTAACCATTGGTTTAGGTTGCGATTAAAGGGTTTTCGTAAACGTTTCTTTACCCAAGTTAGTAAACAGTTGTTGACTATGCTGGTTTTTTGGTGTGTAATTTTTTTATGTGGACTAACAGGACAGCGATTACGATTAACAGCAGAACAACCAAGCTGCCCAAAACTGTAGCAGTGGTCTCCCAAGTCCAAACCAGCCATGATTCTGCACTTGATGTCTGGTCAGGTGTAGGTGTGGGGTCTGGCGGAATTGTTATTGATTGTACCTCGCTCCAGTCGCTGCTCGCGTCAAAAGCAATGACGTCACGATATGCATAGCCCGTGCGATATGAAAGGGGGTCGCGTGGAAAAGAAAACTTGGTGTCATGGCCACGCATTGCTTGAACCTGAAAATCCATTGTTGCATTGGGTTCCCAATCCCCTAAATACCAAAAAACTGTGTAATTGGACTTAGACTGCAGAGTGCTGTCGCTCGAAATAACTTGCCCGTACTCCTTGTCTCCCGAAGTATACATGTAGTTTGAACCTGATTGTTTCCATTCTGTGTCAAAATGCGGTTTTAGTTTAATCGCCAAATAGGTATGATAGGTTTTCTCATCAATTCTGAAGTTTGTTGGCTGGTTATTTACCGACAACTTGATGGTCTTGTTTTCGACATGGTATCCTGGAATTGTTCTAACTTCACCCGTGTAGACGTCTGTCTCATTACGCGGCGGAACATCATGCGAGAAATCAACAACCTCCAACGTAAACTCAGGAACCGATGGCTTAACCGCTGGAGTATCTGCACAAACCGCAACCGTTGCCATGCTTGAAACTAACAATGCCAGTATCACGATGCAAGTGAAGAATTTGCTGGGGCCTATCATAGGTTTCTTTGGGTTCAAAAAGCGATTAAAGCGTTTTCGTAAACAAACCTTTACCTGCCCCAGTAAACAATTCTTGACTGGTCACAGATAATCTGTTTTTGACTTGAAAAGTGATAATACAGACCTGCCCCTCTGTAGGTTTACTGAATTAGATTGGATGTTGAATCTAAGGGTCTGGTTAACCATAAAATACTTAAGTTGAACTCTGTATAAGTTTGACTGTGATTAAGTTGTCCCGTGTACGAGTTAAACGAAAAGGTCAAGTGACAATACCCCAAGAACTCCGTACCCAACTCGGCATAGAAGAAGGCGCAATTCTTGAAATCTCCCGCGAAGACAACAAAATCGTACTCAAACCCCTGCCACCCTTAGAACCAGGCGAACCTGTAGGAGAAAAGGAACACAAACGTATCATAGCTGAACTTGACGCGTTTCGGAGACATTGGCGTTGACCAGCGTTGCAGACACGCGTTTACTTATTTTCATGGAATTTCCAGCAACACAACAGATGGGCGTAAAAACACGAGATTTCTTTGTAAATGAACTCAAACAACAAGTAATAGTTCCCACTATAGTTTTAACAGAATTCATCAAAATAGCAGGAGTCGAAATAGGTCAAGAAGCAGCAAAAAACAGAATACGCCAATTAAAAGAAAGAGGACTCCAAATTGTTTCCTTAGATGAACATCATTCTTTAACTGCTGGCAGCTTGCTGCTTTTACATGGTAACATACCCATCGCCGACGCCATAATTGCTTCATACGTAAAAACTGGTCAAGCAGACTACGTCTTAACAGATGACCCCCACTACAAAACCCTAAACATAAAAACCAAATGGCTACTTTAGGGTTTTCTGTGAATGCTTATATAATTTCGGTTTTACCTTTTAGGTTAGGCTTTCAGTATGACCTCTCAACCTTCATCTATGTGCATTTTTAATACTTTGACACGCCAAAAAGACCAGTTTACTCCAATTAAGCAAGGAGAAGTTAAGCTGTACACTTGTGGTCCAACAGTTTACGATTACGCCCACATCGGCAACTTCCGCGCGTTTGTGTTTGAGGACCTGCTGAAAAGGTGGCTAAGGTACCGTGGCTTTAAAGTTATTCACGTCATGAACCTAACCGACGTGGACGACAAAACCATCAAGGGCAGCCAAGCCAAAGGCGTTCCGCTTCGTGAATACACGGATTTTTACGTTAAGGCGTTTTTTGAAGACATCGCCAAACTAAACATTGAACCAGCCGACCAGTACCCCCGCGCCACAGACACCATCCCCGAAATGGTAGCTATCATCAAAACCCTGCTCGAAAAGGGCGTGGCGTACCGTGGCGAAGACGGCTCCATCTACTACGCCGTTTCCAAGTTTCCAGAATACGGCAAACTCTCCCACCTAAAAGTCTGCGAACTCAAAGCAGGCGCACGCGTCAGCCAAGACGAATACTGCAAAGAAGAAGCCCAAGACTTCGCCTTATGGAAAGCATGGACGCCCGAAGACGGCGACGCTTATTGGGAAACTGAACTGGGCAAAGGACGCCCAGGCTGGCACATCGAATGCAGCGCTATGAGCATGAAATATTTGGGCGAAACTTTTGACATTCACTGCGGAGGAATCGACAACATGTTCCCCCATCACGAAAACGAAATCGCCCAATCCGAAGCCGCAACCGGCAAAACCTTCGTCAACTACTGGATGCACAACGAGCACCTGCAAGTTGAAGGCAAAAAAATGAGCAAACGCCTCGGCAACTTCTACACCCTGCGCGACCTCTTAGCTAAAGGCTACGACCCAATCGCAATCCGCTACCTGCTGCTTTCCACGCATTACCGCCAACAATTCAACTTCACATTCGAAGGCTTAGACGCCGCAAAAGGCGCAATAGACCGCCTCAAAAACCTCGTCAGACGCCTCCACGACGCAGCTGGCGCAGGCAGCGAAGGCAAAGTCGCCATGCAAATTCAACACGTAAAACAGTGCTTCAGTGAAGCCATGGACGACGACTTAAACATCAGTAACGCTCTTGCAGCACTCTTCGACTTTGTGCGGGAAATCAACAACCTTCTTGACACGGGTTTGGTCAGCAAAGAAGAAGCTGACGAGCTTGCTGGCTTGATGATGCAGTTTGACAGCGTGCTCGGAGTAATTGGCAAGGTGGAAGTGGAAGAAGCCCTGCCAAGCGACATTGACGAGCTTGTGCAGAAGCGTGAAGCCGCCCGTAAAGCCAAAAACTGGAAAGAAGCCGACCAAATCCGTGCCCAACTAAAAGCCATGGGCATCGTGATTGAAGACACAGCTCAGGGCGTGCGTTGGCACAAAGAATAAACGGTTTATGCGGTTTTGCCGCTTAACGTCCACTCTTTTGTTGAGTACTTGTCTTCATAAAGGATTTCGGCGAGTTCCTGCTCGTATGGGGTTAACTGGGATTCTTCAAGTTGAATCTTCAAAATAGCCTTAAAACCCTGTTTTAACGCATTGGCGAGGGTGTCGGGGCTCATTTTGTGGCCTAATTCGGCTTGGACGCTGGTGATTTTGCTTCTCGCAATGTCGGCTGCTTGCGTGCATGATGCGTCTTTGAGGCGGAGCAGCTGGAACATCCTGTCAATATCTACACTTCGCAGCAGGGTGCCGTGTTGCAGGACATATCCGCGACTCAGGTTTTGGCTGCTGCCAGAAATCTTTTTGCCCCCAACAGCGAGGTTTGGACAGTTTTTTGCATCTCCACCGTTGAAATCAGCTGGAACCCCCAAAAGCCGAAGTGCATCGGTAACGGCTTCGTAGATTTTGAAGTAAACACTGGTCACATCGCCGGTGCTGCCTAAATCCGAAACTTTAGCGGTCACGCTGTAGGTGACTTCGCCCTCAAAATCGTGGTAGACTGTGCCGCCTCCGCTGCAACGCCGTACGACGTCGACGCCGAGTTTTTGGCAGTTTTCAAGGTAAACCCAGTCTTCTGCCTGCTGGTTTCTACCGATGCTCACCGCGGATGGATTCCACCTGTAGAGGCGTAGGGTGTTGGGGACTTTTTCGGCGACGCGGGCTTGCAGGATTGCTTCGTCGATTGCCATGTTCCATGGGGCATTGCGTGTTTCAAGAGGAAGGAGACGCCAAGTATCCATTAAGTGTCACTTTGCAGAGTTACCATAAGGGTTCAACGTTAAAAGTGTAACTTACTGTTGCTGCTTTTTTATTTGGGCTTGTATGGCTGCAATGTTTCCGTCAACCATCTCTAGCCACTGCCGGTTCTTATCGGGGTCTAAGCCTTTGCAGTTGAAAATGTCTTTTGCCTTCTGCAACGCCTCAATAGCTGCTGGCAGGCATCCCAGAGTCGCCAAAGCAGTGCCCTGATTCACCTGCGCCATCAAGTATCTGCCCACATCAGCAGGATTTAACTCGCCCATATGGTCATAAAAAACCAGTGCCTTGTTTGCAGCGGCAAAACTCTCCATGTGCTTGCAGAGTCGCCCATAAGCAGCAGATAAGCCCGCGTGGATTGAGGCTTCAAACCTTTTCCAGTCAAACCCAGCGTCTGCTGGCAGCGAGTTGCATAGCTCTAAGGCTTTGTTGTAACATTCAACCGTGCCTTGATAGTCGCCTTTCTGGAAAGCTTGCTCAGCGTTTCTATGTGCCTGTTGCATATCGCGGATTATATGCGCCGTCTTCATCAGGTTACCCTAACCTTCCAGTCTTAAGCCTAAAATAAATAATTTTAAAAATAAAATGTTCTACTGTTTGAGTATGAATGCCTTTAAAGCGGTTGGTATTAGTTGCATTGTAATCGCTAGTGTACTTCTGATTTTCGGGTTCTACAGGGGGTGGCTTGTGGAAATGTCTTATCTGAAATTAGCCGAAATAGGCGGTGGTGACAAAGCGACTTTGCACTATTGGGCAAACTTCACTTACACGTTTACTCCATTTGCCCTACAAGCAGCCGCTTTTTACACTATTGGTGGCGTAAGCATTTTCTATGGTAGGCATAAACAAAAAACCTCAAAGAAACAGCAAACCCTCCCGCAACATGATGCTTCCAGCAAGCCTGAATCGCCTAATAGTTTATCATTTACCTATTGCCCATTCTGCGGCAAAGAACTGCCCCAAGGAGATTACCCCATTTGTCCCTTCTGTGGGAAATCTTTTGGCGTATTTCACAATTAGAATTGCAGGTTGGTTAGTCTTTGAAAAGGTGCAAATTTGCGGGTTTAGAGGGTTAAATGTTAATTAGCCTGTTTTTTGTTTTAGCCTAATAGTGAACGTGTTATGGCTGGTAAAGCAATCATTGTTATGGGTTCAGAACGCGACCTTGACTTTTCCCGTGACATCGCAAAATACCTAAAAATCCTCAACATCCCCTACGTTTATCGTGTTGCCTCAGCCCACAAAACCCCCGACAAAGTGCTCGAGGTCATCAAAGAGTTTGAAGCAGAAAAAGCCGTCTACATAACCGTAGCTGGACGCAGCAACGCCCTAAGCGCGTTTATGGATGCAAACACAAGCAAACCCGTAATTGCCTGTCCACCCTACAGTGAAAAATTCGGTGGCGCAGACATCTACAGCAGCTTGCGGGTTCCAAGCGGCATCGGCTCCGTCGTAACTATCGAACCGGAAGGTGCAGCGATTGCAGCGGCAAAAATTTTTGCTCTCGAGGACGCGGAAACTCAACGGCTTATTTGTGAGTATCAGCTTTCTAAGCGGAAAGAGATAGAAAAAGCCAACGATTCAGTTGTAAAATTGAAATAGTTGTATTGTATTTTCTTTTTTTCTAACTCTAGATTTCAGTGTTTGAACACCTGAAGAGATGAGACTATGAAAACTGAAGTAAACATTCCAAAGACTATGTCAACCCAGCATCCTGACAATGTTAATGTGCCTGAATGGTGCAAAGCCCCTGTAATTGACGGCAACAAAGAAGTGTTTGAGGCATATTACGCTTACGATACCTTGGGTTGTCAGGAAGTCATGTGGGACAGCGAAGGCAAAGATGTAGACACCCGTGTTCTGCGTAAACTGATGGACAAGCACTGGAAATTTTTCGAGCATCACCCCGTCGGAAAAGACGAATTCTTAACTTACCGTATTCCAAACCCCAAAATTGAAGCCATCGAAAAGAAAGTTGTAACTGAAACTCTGCAAAACATTCCAATGGCGTATGATGCAGCAACCAGTTTCTACAAGAAAGATTTCGCGCCCATCTTTGAAGTAATTTTACCTTTCACTACTGATGGCAAGGAACCTGTTTGGCTGTACAATTACTACAAAAACGCTATTGTGCACGATGAAGAAGCCCTAATAGATGAAGCGACAAAAGCTAAAGACTGGGTTGGCGAAACAAACCCAAAATCAATCAACGTTATCCCGCTTGTGGAGAACTTTGAAAGCATCTACAACATAGACAACATCGTTAAACCCTACATACAAGCAGTTAAACCTAAACACATGCGAGTCTTCATCGCCAGAAGCGACCCAGCCTTAAACTACGGCTTAATTGATGCCGTCTTGCTATCTAAAATTGGCTTATTCAAACTTAAACGTCTTGAAAAAGAGTCTGGCGTAGCTATTCACCCAATCTTGGGCGTCGGCTCCAAACCTTTCCGTGGACACTTGTCACCTGACAACGTTGAGTGTTTCCTTAAAGAATACAAGGGGCTCTCAACCGTAACCATTCAATCTGCAGCCCGCTACGATTACCCCTTAGAGAAAGTGCAAGAACTGGTAAAAACCCTAAACAAAGCCTTGCCAAACGGGGAACCAGACCCAATCACTCCAGAAGAAGACAAACTGCTCGCAAGCGTGCTTGAAAAATGCAAGAAACAATACGAATGCGTCGTAGAAGTCCTCGCGCCACTTGTCAACTGCGTGTCCCCATATGTTCCTCAACGTCGTGCAAGAAAACTACACATTGGCTTGTTCGGCTACAGCAGAAACGTTGCAGGCGTTAGCCTACCACGAGCTATCACATTTGCAGCGGCACTTTACAGCATCGGTATCCCACCAGAATTCATAGGCGCCAAAGCACTCGAAGACTTAACAGAACCAGAATACAAAGCATTAACCAAACACTACGTTAACCTAAAACAAGACTACTGCGGCGTCGGCGGCTACGTAAGCTGGGAAAACATTAACATGCTTATGGAAATGCATCCAAGAGTTGCCAAACGCGCAAAAATGGATGTTGACAACCTGCGCCTTGCATTAACCCGCATTCTTGCAGACTTAAAGACTGCAGAAGAAAAAATCGACACCAAACTAGGCCCACGCACCTTGGAACATCGCAAACACGAAAACTTCACCAACAACTTCCTAATCAACTACCTCGAAGGCGAAGACGCAGAAGCACGCAACGCACTAGTCGAAGCAGCAAAAATCAGACGTTGCCTAGGCTAATATTTTATATTTTTTCCTTCTTTAATCCTGTCAGTAGCAAATTTTTTAACTTATAACCTATTTTATGATAAATGTCAAGCCAAGAAATCATTAAGGAAACAGAGCTACCTTTCAATCAAAACATTGAGCTTCAAAAAATCCAAATCCTATATGGATATTGCCAAACAAAACTTAACGCTCAATATTCTTTGTTTACTGGCGGCTTTGTTGGGCTCATTATACTTTATGCAACTTTATACTATCAAGGCTCATTTGATTTTTTAAATAATCCCATTTATGTTAACACATTTTTTGTGACTTTGCTTGTTTTAACTTCGTATGCGTTCAAAAAAGCGTTAGATCGTATTGTCAAAACGCATGATGAACTATTGAATAAGCTGAATGGTTTTTTGGTTGAAGTTGAAAATGGACGAAAACTACAATCAATTCCAAAGTTAAAGACACAACTTAAAAAATAAAGAGGCTTATTTGCGTAGTGGCGTTTACATAGTGGCTTTCTCTCAATAGGCTAAGGCTCAAAATAGCCTACCTCTAATAGCGAATTATTGCTTGAACACTTATCACTCAGTGAATTTTCTAAAGGCAGGATTTAAGACAAAAGGAAGTGTCTTTATAATACTTTACAATTCACTTTACATGCTGGGACAAAAAATTGTCTAAAAATTTTAAATACATAAAGAAGCAAAGAGATTAATGATATTTATGCAGGCAAGCAATAATTGGTACCTACGGTACCTAAACATAATTGCTTTTATTGCCACTGT
>JAWRIR010000110.1:0-5631 GCA_040268405.1 Thermoproteota archaeon
ATTAAGCTTTGTGAAGCCCCATTTCAACATGTTTTGGGTTGAAAAAACGCCAATAGCACCTACCCCCTATAGGTTTCTGCATATAGTTTCTATTAGGATCCAAATAGGTTGGTGAAATCGTTTTGTTTTGTTTAGTAAAGAAGCCTTGACTAACCGCAGTAAAGAACCCTTTACGATTAACCTTTTATCTCGTATCTTTCGCTTGAATTAACTATGGGCACCACAACCAAAACTTTCGCATTAGCACTTACCGTAATGCTAACTTTTTCATGTGTAAGCTCGCTGACTGTTAAACCCGCATTTGCTCAAACAACACCCACACCCTTTGTTCCACAATTTACCACAAAATACGCAGATTACTCCTACAGTGTGTCACCAACTTACAGCACAGATCCATACACTGGAAAAAACATGATAGTCAGCAATGGCTATACTGTAGTCAACAGAACCGTCCAATTCACAATTGTCAATCAACAGTTTAATCCAAGCACTAATTCAAGCGATAGCCAACTTTACTATCACATAAGATACAAAGGTCACTACGGAAGTACTTGGAGTGACTCTTCTGCAAGTCAAGAAGAAAATTATGTCATCTTTCCTGATAGCTTCGTTTATCCTGCATCCAACTCAACGTATACTAACGTATTACTCTGCGATTACTCGGTTGACACCGACCCGTTTAGTGACCTACGTCTTCATTTTATACTGTTGCCTGAAGAGGGTGAAATTGACTTTCAGATACAAGCGTTAGTTGGAAAAACCACATTGCAATATAGCGGCGTAATCAACACAGTATTGCAACACAATTATTACAGCTTCACTGGTCAAATCGGGGGCTGGAGTGACATACAGACAATTAGCATTCCAAACGGCACTGTCACCATTACACCCTACACAAATCCAGAACCAACACCAACCCTAACAACGACAACCACCCAACCTACAGAGTTATCTGCAACTCCAACTCCGACAGTTCCGGAAATGCATGTTCTAATGATTCTGCCTTTGCTTGTTTCAATAATCTTTACTGCCTTAGTAGTTAAACTGCGGAAAATCGTTAGCATAAATGGGCCGAAATAAATTGGGTTTTAAAGAGGGTGGTGGTTGCAGAAGGGTTCTTCTTCCAAAAAGTCCTTCCGAACGGAAAGTGCACGTGCACGACATCCTCCGCAAACAACTTTGAAGTTACATACTCCACATTTACCTTTCAAAAGAGCTGGATTTCGTAGCTCCTTGAATAATGGCGCATTTTGGTAGATTTCACGGAAATTCTGTTCCCTAATGTTGCCTACTTTGATTGGTAAAAAGCCGCAGCCATAAACTTCGCCGATGTGGGATATGAAGCAGAAACCGTTGCCTGCCATGCATCCCCTCCCTACGTGCTTGCCCTTATTTTCTTGGTTGTCTTGTGCGTGTTGGGCTACGATTCGGCTGTATTGTGGAGCGCAGGTGACTTTGATTGAAATCTCAGAGGTTAAACTTGCCTGATAGACCGACTGCAGTGTTTCTTCGTATTGCTCGGGCGTTATTTCCATTTGAATTTTTCCTCTGCCCGTGGGTACCAGCATGAAAACATCCCATTCCACAGCGCTAACCTCAACTGCAAGCTTCAAAATGTTTGGCAAGTCGGCAAGGTTGTGCTGTGTGACGGTGGTGTTGATGCGAAAAGGCATCTGATTTTCACGAGCCAACGCCATGTTATGCATTGCCATATCAAAAGCACCTAGAACCATGCGGAAACCGTCATGAACCTCAGCGTTTGAGCCGTCCAAACTTAGCGAAATCATTTTCACGCCTGAACCTCTCATTTTTTTGATGCACTCTGAGGTTATGTTGCTGCCGCTGGGAGACATAACAACCCGTAATCCCGAGTCAGACGCGTATTTGGCAACTTCAAAAATGTCTTCTCGTAGTAAGGGGTCGCCGCCGCTGATGATAAAGACTGGTTTACAGAAAGCCGAGATTTGGTCAACCATTTCGAGGGCTTCTGTGGTGGTTAGCTGGTTTGGGTCGGCTTGTTTTTGAGCTTTTGCTCGGCAGTGTTGGCAGGCGTAGTTGCAGGCGCGGGTGGATTCCCAAGCGACAACTCGGGGTGCCAACAAAGCGGGGTTTGAATGGCTATGGGGCGTAGTCATGTCGGTCAAGCCTGTGTTTCTTCATCTGTCAAGTAACACGCTGGGTCAACAGCCCAAACATCACCGTAAACTGCTTCAGCCCTAACCCGCAAGTTCCCATTGCAAATGTTTAGAAAACGGCAGCTACTGCATTTGCCCGTTAGGTAGTCTTTTCTGTGCCGAAGCTTGCCCAGCAATGGTTCGGTTGCGTCTGTCCAGATTTCGCTGAATTTGCGTTCCCGGATGTTGCCAAGGCTATAGTGTTGCCAGAACTGGTCAGGGTGCACGTAACCGTTAAAGTCTACGCAGCCAATTCCGCGGCCTGAACTGTTGCCGCCGTTAAGCTTCAGTAACTGCATAACTTGCTCAGCCCGAGCGGGGTCTTTTTCTTTGATTTTCAGGTAAATGTATGCGGCGTCAGCGTGATTATCAACCGTGAGGATTTCTGTACTTAATCCCTTTTGTTGGAACTCTTCTGCTTTAGTTAGCAGGGTGTCCATGAATTGGCGTGTCTGCTCATGTGTTAAGTCGTCTTTGGCGATGCTTGTTCCCCTGCCAACATACGCCAAATGATAGAAACAGACTCGCGGAATCTTTTCAGCTTCAATGAAATCAAAAATGGCGGGAACATCGGCAAAATTGTATTTGCTGACGGTTAAGCGTAAACCGGTTTTTATACCTGCGTTCATGCAGTTGCGGATGCCTGCAACAGCTTTTTCAAAAGCGTCGGGGGCGCCGCGAAAACGGTTGTTTGTTTCGCCTACGCCGTCTAAGCTTACGCCGACGTAGTGGAAGCCGACTTGTTTTATTTTTTCTGCTGCTTCTTTGGTGATAAGTGTGCCGTTGGTTGACATGACAGGGCGGATGCCTGAGTCAGAAGCAAGTTTAGCCAACTCGAAGAGGTCACTTCTCATCATGGGTTCGCCGCCTGAAAACAGCAGAACTGGCGCGCCAAACTCGGCTAAGTCGGCTATGAAGCGTTTTGCTTCGTCGGTGGTGAGTTCGTTTGGGTAGTTTTTGTTTTCTGATTTTGAGTAGCAGTGCATGCAGTGTAGGTTGCATTGTCTTGTTGTGTTCCAAACTACGACTGGGCGTTGGTGTGCCGTGTGGCTGTAACGGAGTTTGTCCATTGAGCCGGGTTGGTTGCACCAAAGTTTTGTAAGAGTTATCATTTCAGATTCTCCTGTTTTATGCCGTTTTTGAGGTCACGTTTACTATACAAAATAACATATTCGTTGACGCCAACGGTTTCAGCAAGCAGTTTTGTTAGCATCTCTATCGTTTGACGCTCTTGAGCATGTAAAACAGTGTACAAGTTGTATTCCCAACGTTCCGGAACCGTTTGGCGTTCATAACAGTGAGTTACCTCTCTAAAAGACGCAAAATATGCGCCCACCTCATTTACCCGCTCAATGGGCACATTCCAAGCGATAACAGCGTTTGCAGTGAACCCTACGTCGTTTGGTTTTATGCTGGCTCCAAACCGCCTAATTACGCCAGTCTCCTTGAGTTTTGTCAGCCGCGCCAAGACCTCGTCAGGTGTGACGCCGATTTTAGAGGCGATGCTATTGAATGGTTGGGTGGTTAGGGGGATTCCTTGATTTAACTCCAAGAGTAAGTTTTCATCAATTTTGTCCAAAACTGTTTTCTCCTAAAAATTGTTGGTTAATTGGAAGTTTACGTTGATTTTGAAACGTTGCGCGGTTGGAAGGTTCAAAACGTCACTTTGGCTTAAACCCGTTTTTTGTAGTATCTCTTTTAATGTGTCTGTTAATTCTTGGTTGTTTTTTGTGACTAAGGTGAACCAGATGTTGTATTCGTGTTCACGTTCGTAATTGTGCGAGATGCTGTTGTACTGGTTGATTACACCGGCTACCGTGTCAATTTTGTTTTCGGGAACGCGCAAGGCAATTAGGGTGGCTGCAGTGTAGCCGACTTTTGAGGGGTCAACAATGGGACCAATTTTTTTTATTATGCCTCTGGTTTGGAGGCGTTCTATGCGGGTGATGAGTTGGTTTTCGGGTATGCCTGTTTTGCTGCTTAGCTCTCTCCAGGGGTGCTCAACCAGTGGGAAGTCATCTTGGAGTAGTTGTAGAATCCGTTTGTCAGTGTTGTCTAACTGGTGTGTTTGGGGTTTTTTAGAGCCTTCGCTAAGGGTTGGTTTTGTGGTCATGAATTTTTCTCCTGGAGCTTAACCGGCAGCGTTAAGTGGGTTAAACTACAGTAACGTGTGTACTTGTATGTATTAATCTTGCGGAAGCAACGGCTTAATAACAAATTTTTTGCTGAATCCGCAACATCATAACGGGTTAAAGCTCAATAGCCGGCGCAAACTTTAGCATCTTCGTCGTAACCGACAAACGCGCATCCTTAACACCCGCAATCATCTTACTCCGTTTAACCAAATCATTAAGATGCTCCATATCCCGCGCCAAAATCATAGAAACCACATCATACTCCCCAGTGCTCCGGAATAGGTACTGGGTTTCCTCAAACGATGCTAGCTCTTTGCAAGCCTCTTCTAAGTGGGACGGGTCTATTTTAAACAAAATCGCGCCGCCCACAGTTAAGCCAACCTTTTCTGGATCTAGCAGGGCAGCGAAGCGTGTGATGACGCCGCTTTCAACGAGTCGGTTAACGCGGAAGCGCACGGTAGTTTCAGCAATGTCTAAGTTGCGTCCTATTTCGGCAAAGGACAGCCTTGCATCCTTTTGAAGCAGTTTTAGGATGCTCTTGTCTAAATCGTCTAATTCCACTGAACCCATCGTATTGCCCTCCAAATGATAGCACGTTATGTCAGCATATGAAACTTTTGCCTATAATCTTTTGCCTACCAGTTGACTGCTTAAGAGATTTTTGATGTTTAACTGGTTGCTTGCATGATGGATAATCTTATTAGCACAATGTATGCAAATCATTTTGAGGTTGTTTTATTGTCAAAAGAAGATGAAATGTTAGCTGAATTACGAAAAATCCGTGAGTCACTAGAAAAAGCGCCACCACCCCCACCACCAAAAGGATTATGGAATGAATTCAAAGACTTTCTGTCTAAATACAAGATCTTTGGGCTCGCTATCGCTTTCATTATTGGCTTGTACTTAGGCACTTTGGTTCAAGCATTGGTCAAAGACTTGCTATTGCCAGCGATTGGTTTAGCAATTCCGGGCATGGACAATTTGGCCCTGGCAACTTTTGGTCCCTTTGCTTACGGTGACTTCTTGGTTGCATTGATAACCTTCCTGATCGTTGCTTTCATCGCGTTCCTTGCGGTCAAAGTTGCGAAGAAATGGAAGATCGAATAAAATCTTTAACCAATACAACCTTTTTTTCTTTTGTTAATGCTTGAAAAAGGGGTTATCGGTAGAATCTGTTTTGTGTTTTGTTGGTTGTTTAGGTGGGTTTTTAGGCCTTCGATTATTAGGTATTCGATGAAGTTGCTGCGTTTTTCTCTGCCGCGGATGTTTTCTAGTTCTCGAAAGAGTTTTTGGTCCATTGTTATGCTGATGTTGTGCTTCAT
>JAWRIR010000111.1:0-21458 GCA_040268405.1 Thermoproteota archaeon
TATGGCAATAACATTCCCGATTCTTTTCGGGTTAATGTTCGGCGACCTTGGACACGGCCTACTCCTGCTAATAGGCGGGTTAACAGTAGGCAAACTAATCAAGAAAAACCAAGGCATGAAAAACCTATGCTATATCATGGCAGCCTGCGGCATCGCTGCCAGCGTTGCAGGCATATTGTTCGGCGAGTTTTTCGGGCTAAAGATGTTTGAGCCGTTATGGTTTAGCCCGTTCGAGAACGTATTCACGTTTCTCATCTTCTGCATGTTCGTGGGTATAGCACAGATACTAGTTGGTTTAGCGATAGAAATGGGCAACTATATCGTGAACCACAAAATTGCAGACGCAGTACTTACATCAATACCAAAGATAGCCTTCTTCATAGGCGGCATCTACATCATCTACAACTACCAACTAAACTTCGGCGCATGGTTTAGTGGACCAATCCTTGCAGCAATAATCCCAATCGTAATACTAATCATCGGCAAACCAGCATACTTAGCTATAGCAAAACCAGCAAACTACGAACCCGAAGAAGCAGACGGTATCGCAAACAGACTATTCGAAAGCGGAGACGTCTTCACAAGACTACTTGGCAACACAATCTCTTACTCAAGAATTCTCGCGTTACTGATGGCACACTGGGCACTAATGCTTGTTGTATACAAACTCGCTGAATTAATAGGCGCTCAATCAATTGTGGCTATTATCCTTAGCACCGTCGTAATCATCTTTGGCAACATATTCGTGCTGGCACTAGAAGGCTTAATCGTGTTCATCCACACTTTAAGACTGCACTTCTACGAGTGGTTTAGCAAATTCTACACAGGCACAGGAACAGCATTCACACCACTCAAACAGAAACACACATACACTGACGTAGTCTTCGAAAAAGAAGAAACAGCAGAAACAAAGCAACAATAAAACAAAAAGCCCTTTTTTGGGCTAAAAATTTTTAAATTTTTTAGTAAGATAAAAGGTGATTTTGCATTTCTTCAGGCTTTAACATAGCATCAATGCTTAATGTTAAAGCAATCAGGTTATGCACATCAGCTTCTTTAAGAGTAATAAACGACAGCGGTGCACCAATGTTGAAAACGTCAAGAAGCACCCGTGACTTAGCATGCTGCAGTACTGCGTTTTTGAAGGCTTTTTCAGCGGCAGAAATTGTTTCTTCAGGAGCACCGACAGTAGCGAAGTAGTTTTTGTATTCAGTGCTTTCAACGATTTTTAGTGCTGCACCGTAATCGATAGCGTATAGAAGAGAGTCAACTGTTTTTGCGCCAAGGTTAAAACATGTTGTGGGCAAAGTTACTCGTAGCCAATCAGAATCGTAACCTAAAGCTTTTCCACGCAAAATAGTCGACAACAAGAAGCCATCAACGCTCATGCTTGCGTAAAACTTTGCGTGAGGTTTCTCTTTTTTAGGCAATTTTTCGTAAACGGTGCAGAGTTTATCATAATATTGCCTGTCAAGTAAGAGGTCAAATTGGATTGCTGAGGCGGTTTCGTCATACTTTTTCAAACCAGCACTTAAGCTGGTAAAGTATTCGGTTTTTTTGAATGCGTGAACTATCTGAGCTACAGTGGTAGCTTTTGCTGCGTCCTCGATTAATTCGCGATGGTTAAAGTAGTCTTCAACTGGCAAATACGTTTTTGACAGTTTTTCTTCAGGAGCCATTTTGGCGATGGTTGCTTTGATGAGCATTTTAATGTGTTCAATTTCAAAGCGTTCCAGATACAATTCAAAGAAGGGCTTCACGCATTTTGGCAGATTCTTTAGCAGCATAAGGTAAGTGTTAAGAAGATTATCGTTAAAGGCGCGTTCAAGTTTTCGGGTAGAAAATGGTGTAGAGATTTTGCTGACTTGCTCCTGATACGCTGTATCCCTAAGTTGAGCAACAAAATCAGAAAGCCCTCTGCTATCAGAAAGAGCTTTCACTTTACTGTCACTAAGCAGTCCTCTACGTTCCACCCCAATTTTGGGCAAAACTTGAGCGTAATTTCTTGTTTGAGTCAACTAATTTTCCTCAAGCACAGCTTTTACAATTGCTTTAACGGCTTGATCAACGTGCTTCTCTGCATGCAGCTTCATTTTGGTGATTTCAGCTTGATTGGCTTTAATCTGCTTCTCGCGTTCCTCGTTAGCTTGAGCTACAGCGTTCTTGTAAAGTTGTTGTGCTTCCGCTTCAGCGTTAACTTTGCTGGTTTCGATGAGCTTCTGGGCGTCTTGCTGTGACTTGACCGTTATTTGTTTAGCCTTGCTTTGGGCTTCAGAAGTAATCTGCTCGGCTTGAGCTTCAATCTTCTTTAGCTCACTCCAAACGTTCTCCATAGTACCACATCGGCATAGGTTCAGGACGGGCTTAAAGTCTTTTGCGGTTTATAAAACAGTTAATGGTACATCCAAATAACAAAAAATGACAGTTTCATATAAAGAAAACAAATATGCACCATCCGTCTTACGGGACTTTTTTATAAAATACTGCCAATTAGGCAGAGTGTTTGTGAATATTTTCGAACAAATAAGTCTTTTAACACCTAACGGAAGGAGTTGAAAAACCCTGACTGATTAGGGGATAACTCTAAATTTTTTAAACCCCTAAAATATACTCATGAAAACCATTAAAGTTCAAAAAACTGAACCCTTCCAAAACGCCCACATGGTTGATGCAAGAAAAATTTACGCATCCCCCAACGCTGAAGTAATACACATGGCACTATCACCGGGACAATCTCTAAAGAAACACACGACACCAGTTGACGTTCTCTTTTACATCCTTGAAGGTAAAGGAGCAGTGGAAATTGGGGAAGAAACACAAGAAGTAGAAAAAGACACAATAATTGACAGCCCAAAAGGCATACCACACTTGCTACGTAACACAGGAGAAGACGTTTTCAGGTTCCTTGTCATAAAACTACCAGCAACCGCAAGTCAAAACTGAGCATCAAAAGCTATAGAGAGCCTTCTTTAAGCTTGCCAAATGACCGTTTAATTGAGTTGACATGCATACGGGTTTTTCCACCTGGATAAATACTAAAAATTATGCGCTTGCCAGCAACTACCCTATCAAAATCCTCAGATATCTTGTGGTTTTTCAGTTCCTCAAAACACGGTAGTTGCTCAAGGGCATGCTTTGCAGAGTTTCCTAAAACAAAAATCGTCACTGGGTTAAAACGGTCTAGTTCCTTTTGCAGGAAACGGTTTGTACAGCAACTCAAAACTTCCTGGGGCACATGTTCAGTTACCTGCTTGTTTAAACGGCATTTTATTGCGTCAATAACAAGGTAACCCTTTTCTTTGAATTCTGACAGAGACGCCAATTCAAGGTAACTCAGAACTTCTTTTTGCAGATGCGTCTTGTTTCCTTTCATGCTAATTTTGTAGAAGTAGCGGTCTTTACTCCAAGGCGGCGACTCAGCAAGAAACAACACCTCAACTTTTTTGGGCACCCACCGCTCTTCTACCTGAAAGGTTACGTAAGGTTTTTCTGTAAAATCGATTTTACCGTATTTTGAGTATTGCTGACAAAGTTGGCATTTTTCTATTTCTTGTTGGAGATTCAAGAGAACACCAAAAACAAAAGAGGGTTAACCCTAAGAAAGGGTTTAAGTTTTTTCTGCAGCGGCATTGTGCTCTTTTACTGATCTGCCTGATGGGTCTGCGTGTTTGGCGAATTCTTTGCTCCATCTGAAAGCGGTTGGGGTTGAGCACGCGATTGTTGGACCTACAGGAACGGTTAATGCAGCTGCGGGGCAAGTGAAGTAGCTGTCGAAGATTTGACGGTAATAGTACTCTTCTTTTGATTGCGGTGTCTGCACGGGGAAACGTGTTTTAGCGTTTGCCATCATTTCGTCAGTAACTGACGATTCAGCATGCTTCTTGAGGTAATCTATCCAGCCGTAGCCCACACCGTCGCTAAACTGCTCTTTCTGCCGCCACAAAATCTCGTCTGGAATGTAACCTTCAAAAGCTTTACGCAGCGCATACTTTTCTATTCTGTCACAGCACATTTTTTCTTCAGGGTCAAAACTCATAGCAAAATCCAAAAATTCCCTGTCAAGAAAAGGCACACGGGTTTCAACACCCCAAGCAGCCGTAGATTTGTTTGCACGAAGACAGTCGTACTTGCTGAGCATGAAGAGTTTGCGCACGGTTTCTTCGTAGAATTCCTGCTTGTTTGGCGCTTTATGGAAATAGAGGTATCCGCCGAAGACTTCGTCTGAGCCTTCACCGCTGAGCACCATTTTGATGCCCATAGACTTGATTTTTCTGGCCATCAGGTACATTGGTGTTGCGGCACGGATGGTTGTTACGTCAAAGGTTTCCAGGTGGTAAATGACGTCTTTTATGGCGTCAAACCCTTCTTGGATTGTGAAGATAATTTCGTGATGAACTGTACCGATGAAGTCTGCTACTTTTCGGGCATATTTTAGGTCAGGTGAATCTGAAAGTCCAACAGCGAATGAGTGAAGCCGTGGCCACCAAGCTTCCTCTTTATCGTCTGATTCTACACGGTTTTTGCGGTATTTTGAGGCAATAGCAGCAATCAAAGAGGAGTCCAAACCACCCGAAATGAGAACACCATAGGGAACATCAGACATCATTTGACCTTTAACGGATTTCTCCAGAGCCTCACGCAACTCGGATAGTACCAGTTTTTTTGTTGGAATCTTTTCTGCCCATTCAGGCTTGTACCAGCGGACAAGTTCACTGTTTCCATTCATGTAATGTCCAGGCGGAAATTCTTTGACCGTGGTGCAGAATTCAGTTAATGCTTTCATTTCGCTGGCTACGTAAAGGGTTCCCTTATCATCAGAACCAATGTACAGGGGAATTATGCCGATGTGGTCTCGGGCTACAAAGTATGTGCCAGCCGCCTTATCGTACAGGACAAACGCGAACATTCCGTTAAGCATGTTAAGGAAATCTGGACCGTACTCGTCGTAGAGGTACAGGATGACTTCGCAGTCAGATTTTGTTTGCCATAAATGTTCTTTTTTAAGCTCTTTGCGAAGGGCGATGTGGTTGTAAATTTCGCCGTTAACACCTAAAACGTTGCCGGTTTTCTTGTCAAACAGGGGTTGTGCACCGTGTTCGACGTCTACGATTGAGAGGCGTTCATGCGCAAGGATGGCTTTGTCGTCACAGTATATACCGCTCCAATCTGGACCTCTGTGCCTAATTTTTGTAGCCATCCTCAGTGCTTTGTCTCTTGCCTGAGGAAGAGGTTCTGAAATGTTAAAGATTCCAACGATTCCGCACATAGTTTTGAGTCTCCAAGTTTTTGTGATTTGATTTTGTTAATGGAATAGTTTTTAGTCAATGAAAATTACAATTGCTGATTTAAAGGTGATGGATATTTATTCATAAAATTTACAAAAAACTGAAAATATCACACCAATAATTGAAATTTATACAAAAATACCAAAACACACATCAAAACCTGAACAAACAACAACCAGAATAATTCGACGCAATGCTAAACAAAAATAAAAAAGATTATGGACAACAGTTACAACTATCGCAGCTGCCTTTTTTGTCAACGTTAAGGTATTTCTTATGCCACTTGAAATTCTCACAGGTGCCATTGGAGTTGCAACTTGCGCAAGGGTCTTCGTTGGAGGCCTCTTCAAACATGTCAAGAAGGTACTTCTCGAATTTTGGGTCAAGTTTTAGCTTTTTTACTCGTTCTTCAAATTCACCTGACAAAATACAAACTCTCCTTAACCAATTTCTACGCAATAACAAGTTATTAAGGGCTCACAAATAAAACTCGAAAATCAACATGGATTAAGCTTATTAGCCTCTCAAAGCCACTGCAAACCAATGACGGAACATTCCCTGCACTTAGCAATCAAAAACGTTTATTCTTTGCCCGGCGACCAGTTTGAAGTCAAACAAGGCAACTACATAATTGACATTTTAAGAGGAAACATGGCAATCGAGGTTCAAACTAAAAACTTTTCAGCTATAAAACCAAAACTTCAAACCCTCACTCAGAAACAGCACGTACGCTTAGTCTACCCTCTAACCGAAAGAAAAACATTAACTTACGTAAACAAAACAGGGCAAATCATAGAAAAACGCAAGTCAACCAAAAAAGGCATTTTAACTGACGTCTTTCGAGAACTTGTCAGGATTCCAACACTTCTTGGAAATGAAAGATTTTCTTTAGAAATTTTGTTTATCGATGAGGAGGAGGTGCGGTGTGCTGATGGAAAAGGCAGTTGGAGACGAAAAGGCGTCAGCATCAAAGAAAGAAAACTTCTAAGCATTAACAGTAGAATACTTTTTCAAAGTAGCGAGGACTTTCTTAAGCTGTTGCCTGACGGGTTAAATGAGGTTTTTACGAATTCTGAGTTAGCAAAGCAAGCCAAGATGCCAGTCAGGACTGCAAGACAAATTACTTATTGTTTAAGAAAAAGCGGATTAATCCAAGCAACTGGAAAAAAAGGAAAACAGTTAACGTTTAAGGTAACAAAGAAAAAAAAGTTAGATAATTAACAGTCGATGTTACAAGAGAAACGTTTGCTTCGGTTTTTCGTCCCGAAATGAAAACAGTAGTGAAAATCACGATATAACAGCATTTCAATATAAATTATATTGACTAAAAGCGTTGACCCAACAGTCAATTCAACCCAGTTGCCATCAAACATAACGCAGTTTTTGGTTTAACAGGCAACAAAATCGTCACTTTTGTTCCGTTATTAGCATCATTTTTACTTACGGCTATTTTTCCCTCATGCGCATCAATAATACGTTTACAAATTGCTAAACCCAAACCCATCCCTTTCGCCTTGGTAGTTATTAAAGGCGTAAAAATAGCAGGCAAAATGTCACTTGGAATGCCAACACCTGAATCAGTAAAGGAGATTTCAATTTCCGAATCATTCTGATGAGCACTTATTTGAATTACTCCAGCATTTGGAATGGCGTCAACAGCATTTTTCAAAAGCTTAATGAAAACAGTCTCAATACGTTCAAAATCCGCGGTAACATTCAAGTCAGCCTCAATGCTTAGGACCAGTTTTATTCTATCAGGCACATTCATCTTTTTGATTGTACTGGAAAGTATATTGTTTAATGGATAACTTGAAAGATTTAGGTTAATATCAGCTGAATATTCTAACAAGCTGTTAATTATGCGGTTTGAATCTTCAATCGCATCTTCAATTATTTCAATAGTGTTGCATCTGACCGCGGGGTCCAAATCGCCATTTTTGTTTTTAAGCAGATAAATTCCGCCTTTGATACCTGTCAAGGGGTTGCGCAGGTCATGACCAATTTGACCAGCCAATTCACCTATTGAAGCCAACCGTTCAGATTTTAACAGCAATGCTTCTATGTTTTTGCGTTCGGAAATATCAATAAAGTTCTCAATCAGGATTGGTCGGTCATTAACTGTTACTTTTATTACGTTCTTAAGAATAGGTTTCTGCTTGCCATTTGAATCTAAAAGAATTCGCTCCTTTTGCTCAACATTTAACCCTAAATCAGTGATGGGACATTTTCCTACTTCAACAGGGCAAAGGAATTGATGACAAACTTTTCCCAAAAAGTCTTCGCGTGAAAGCCCAATCATTTCAAGAGCCGCATTATTAGCGTCAATGACATGATGAGTGGTACCATCAATAACAACCAGTCCAGACAACATTGAATTCATTATTGTTTCAAGATAACTTTTGTTGTTTGCCAACTCTTTTTCTGTTTCTTTAAGGTAAGTAATGTCGTGAATAATGCAGGTGAATCCGATGTCTCTTCCTGTTTTGCTCCTCACAATTGAGCAAGATACCGAAACATCCTTTGATACGCCAGTTTTAGTCTTTATTGTGGCTTCTATTCCAGTAATGCTTCTTTTTTCTTTAAGCATTCCAATAACTGCTTTAAACCGTTCAGACTCGCTGCCAAACAGAGAAATATGACGTCTAATGACCTCGTTCTTTTCATAACCCAGAAATTCAGTGAATTTTCTGTTTACATTAATTACTACCCCATTCAGGTCTGCAAGAACTAAAGAGTCGGGCATTATAGAGAGTATGTTATCAGCTGAAAGGGCAGCATCAAGACTAAAAAGGTCATACTTGTAAATCGAATACCCAACAAGTAAGCCAAAAGCCAAAACAGCCGCGTGCCCAAGATTGGGCATTTCTATATTTAGTAATGGAAAGAAAGTGTTAGTTATAATATAGGTGACAATTGGAATTGAGAACCCTACTGTTACCAATGCACTTTGTCGTTTCTTTTGTTGGTCTGTTACGTTTAAAGTGAATATAATACAAAGAACCAATGCTAGTATTGGCAGCAAAGCTGTCCAGAAATCGCTGGCGTACCCAACAATTGACGGATTAGGTGACGTATCTTCCCAACCCCAAAATTTCAGCATAGGTGGACCATTTATCAAGTCAGTTGCAAGATCGATAAAAGCAAAGAAGAACGTAGGAATATAGAGCAACAAATAGGTTACTTTAGTTTTGAGCCAACTACTTTCTGTAAAAAGTAATGAAAAGTGGAGAACAAAAGCAGGAAAAAGTGGCCATAAGAAACCCATTTTGTTCCAGAAATATGCAGTTTCGTAACTGCTTGCTTGCCACATCATGAACTCGGTGAAAGCCCAATATGCTCCAGCAAGAGTGGTTGCAAGAAAAAGCTTGTTTAACATTCTTTTTCGGTTAATAAGGTAAACAATCGTTCCTAGAACTGCGCAGAATAAGCAGGAAAATATTGAAATCCAAGGGTAAATATTCATTTTAAGCCTCGATGACCAACTGATTTTAAAGGTTTATTTTCTGGTTGACTTAGTCATTTTCAATTCATACAACCTGATAACCGTAAAAATTATTAAATAACTTCCGTCGTAAGAATCTTGATGCAAAATTTAGCTTGTTAAGCACAAAAAATGTTTCTTTAAAGTAAAAATGCACTCTTTTTGTTACTTTGAAATCTCTTCTAACGATTTTCCTTTAGTTTCCATACCAAGAACTGCTATCACAACAGCACCAATTATATGAACGAGAGCAAAGACGGCAAACGCTGCAGGCAAACCACCATAGAAGTACAGTAGAGGCGTGGCAGTTGGCGCAATCACTCCAGCTAAGCGCCCCACACTTGCAGCGGCGCCAGCAGCGGTACCCCTAATGCGGGTTGGGTAAAGTTCAGGCGTGTAAGCGTACAGAGCAGACCAAGCACCCAAATTGAAGAAGGATATAACTATGCTCCAAAACAGGATAGAGTTTGTGTCCATTGCTAAACTTAGTAAAGCACTGCCGATGCCAGCGAACAAAAGGTAAAACGCGGCAATCTTTTTTCTGCCCACTTTATCAAGCAGCAGTGCAGCAGTGTAATATCCAGGCACCTGCGCCAAAGTAACTATGAGCACCCATTGAATTGACTTAACAACCGTTAAGCCTAAAGTTGCAGCGTAAAACGTAGGCAGCCATGTAAAGATTCCGTGATAAGTATAAACCAGAACCACCCAAGATACCCAAAGCATAAGGGTGCGCTTACGGAACTGTTTAGACCAAAGCTCTTTTAGAGCATTAACAAACCCTTGCCGCTCGGGCACTGTGTTTTCTTCTTTGAATTCTTCAGCAGGCAGCTTGTGTTTTTCAACTAGTTTTTGGGCTTCTTGCCGTTTGCCCTTAATCTGCAAATAACGGATGGATTCAGGCGCAAAAAAGTACACTATAGGAAGCAAAACAAGAGGCAATAGCGAAACTAGGAAGGTTAAGCGCCAACCAAACATTGGAAACAGTACGAATGGAAAAGCAAGCGAGAGCAATGCACCGTAAACCCATGAAGCTTCAACTAAACCTAAAAATCTGCCGCGGTACTTGGCAGGCACATATTCAGAAATGTAGACACCTGGCTGGGGCAAGGACCCGCCTAAGCCTATACCGGCAATGAAACGTAAGATGCCCATGGTCAATGGGTCAGGCGCCAGAGCGTTTAGCGCGGTGAAAACTGACATGATTGAGACCGTGAAAAGCAATGTTTTTCTTCGACCGATTTTGTCTGCAAGCATGCCGCAGGTTAATGCGCCAACAAACATGCCTAAGTAGCCAGCACTCAAAAGCAGTCCTGAAATTAGGGGTTGCTGGGTTAACCCGAACTCGGTGATTATGGGAGTTAAAACTGTGGCTACGAGCAAGACGTTCATGGCTGTAAAAGCGTAAATGAAACTGCCCAACACTAAAAGACTGTAATGAAAACGCGTTAAACGTGGCTGCTCAACCACAGAAGATGAGGAAGTCATCAAGTTAGTAACGCATGCTCTTTCAACTTAAAGCTTGTTCTCCAAGTAATCCAGGTATCTTCAACAACTCACAAGCGCATAACCTATAGCGCACACTTGGATTGAACTACAAACAGGGGCGCAGTCTACCCGATACCAGAAGAAGCCGTTTTTCTATAGTAATTTCACTAAATGAGCGGGAGACAATAGAAATTCAGCATAATATAACATGAAAACTCGATTCGTTCCAACGTATTTTGTATTTTGAGCAACAAAACACTTATTCACTTCAGAGTATTACTGATATGTAAAAAGGTCGATAAATCTTCAGCCCAAAAAAGAGAGCCCCAAGAAACGCAAAAAACAGAGGCAAAGGAATCAATTACCCAATGGAAATTGGGGGAGAATACGAAGTAGACGTAATTAACATGACCCCCAACGGTGAAGGAGTAGCCAGAATTAAGAGTTTTCCAGTTTTCATCAAAGGCGCAAAACTCAACGAACATGTAAAAATAAGAATAACCGCTCTAATTGGCGGCGCTGCAGACGCCGAAGTAGTCACATAACAAAAATCGCGGCACTAAATTCTGGAAAACACAGACCAATTCCTATCCCCCCTTTAAAATGGCCATAAGTCTTAAACCAAAACACGAGACTTTTTTTAAAAAAAAATAGGGCAATAATGTCTAATCGGTTTATCTGTTGTATTAATCGTGGGTTAAGTGCAAAAACCGGCAAAAACTGAGAAGTAAACTCTTGAAAAACGCCTTTACAAGGGTTTTAATGGTGACACCGCTGAGGAAGCACATGAATTATTAGTTAATAACAATTCTTAAATGAACCGCCTTTCTCTGTCCTATACAGACAAAGGAGATTTTCTATTTTGAACAATAACACAAAAGACCTTACAAGCCACACACGTACGACAAACAAAGACTGGTGGCCAAACCAGCTAAACCTGAACATTTTACACCAACACTCACCACTCTCCAATCCAATGGGAAAAGAATTCAATTACGCTAACGAATTCAACAAACTCGACTTTAAAGCCTTAAAAGAAGACCTAAAGGCATTGATGACTGACTCAAAAGACTGGTGGCCAGCAGATTTCGGTCACTATGGCGGACTCGTAATCCGCATGGCATGGCACAGCGCAGGCACCTACCGCATGGGGGATGGACGAGGCGGCGCATCCTCTGGAGGACAACGTTTTCCGCCACTCAATAGTTGGCCAGACAACGTAAACTTAGACAAAGCACGTCGTCTGCTTTGGCCAATCAAACAAAAATATGGCAGAAAAATCTCTTGGGCAGACCTCATGATTCTCGCAGGCAATTGTGCACTTGAATCTATGGGATTCAAAACCTTCGGTTTCGGCGGCGGACGAGAAGACATCTGGGAACCTGAAGACATCTATTGGGGGTCTGAAACCACATGGCTAGGCGACAAACGCTATTCAGGAGAAAGAACCCTTGAGAACCCACTTGCCGCTGTACAAATGGGATTAATTTATGTTAACCCTGAAGGCCCAAACAGCAACCCAGACCCACTTGCAGCAGCCAAGGACATCCGCGAAGTCTTCGCACGCATGGCAATGAACGACGAAGAAACAGTAGCCCTAATCGTGGGAGGCCACACCTTTGGCAAAACCCACGGCGCAGGCTTAGCAACAAATCTTGGCCCCGAACCAGAAGCCGCCCCAATCGAAGAGCAGGGTCTTGGCTGGAAAAACAAGTTGGGCACTGGCAAAGGCGATGACACAATTACCAGCGGCTTAGAAGTTACATGGACACAGACACCAACAAGATGGAGCAACAATTTCCTACGAAACCTGTTCAGTTACGATTGGGAACTAACCAAAAGCCCAGCAGGTGCACACCAATGGAAACCAAAAGGAGACTCCGCAGCAGGCACTGTACCAGACGCCCACGACCCAACAAAACGTCACGCACCATCCATGCTAACCACTGACATAGCCCTAAAAGTCGACCCAATCTACGAAAAAATCGCCAGACACTTCTACGAACACCCAGACCAACTTGCAGACGCGTTTGGTCGAGCATGGTTCAAGCTTACCCACCGCGACATGGGCCCCAAATCACGCTACCTTGGTCCAGAAGTGCCAAAGGAGGACCTAATATGGCAAGACCCAATCCCCACGGTTGATTACAAACTGATCGACGAACAAGACACCGCAGACCTTAAAGCCAAGATTCTTGCGTCGGGTCTTTCGATTTCAGAGCTGGTTTATACTGCTTGGGCTTCAGCATCCACGTTCCGTGGCTCAGACAAGCGTGGCGGCGCAAACGGTGCACGTATCCGTCTTGCTCCACAAAAAGATTGGGAAGTCAATCAACCAACTCAACTGCAAAAAGCATTGGGCGTCCTCGAAACTATCCAAAAAGAATTCAACAACAAGCAGACAGGCGAAAAGAAGGTTTCACTTGCAGATTTGATTGTACTAGGCGGATGTGCTGGTATCGAGCAGGCTGCAAAGAATGCAGGTCACTGTGTAAAGGTTCCTTTCAGTCCAGGTCGCGCAGATGCATTGCAGGAGCAGACTGACGTGGATTCATTTTCTGTTCTTGAACCGGTCGCTGATGGTTTTCGAAACTTCCTAAAAACCAAATTCGCCGTAACACCCGAAGAATTGCTTATTGACAGAGCGCAACTGTTGACCTTAACAGCGCCAGAAATTACCGTTCTTATCGGCGGCATGCGCGTCTTAAACGCAAACTATGGACAGAAACAGCACGGCGTCTTCACCAAACACCCAGAAACCCTGACAAATGACTTCTTTGTTAATCTGCTTGATATGGACACCGTATGGAAAGCGTCAATGGAAGACGCACACGTGTTTGAAGGTCGTGACCGCAAAACTGGCGACTTCAAATGGACAGGAACCCGCATCGACCTAATCTTTGGCTCAAACGCTCAACTCAGAGCCTTAGCAGAAGTCTACGCAAGCAAAGACGCCCAAGAAAAGTTCCTAAACGATTTCACAGCTGCTTGGACTAAAGTAATGAACCTTGACCGCTTCGACCTCGCCAAGTCTTAAAGGAATGCATCGAAAAAAAATTTTCCTTCAAGTAACAGGCACACCAACCTTTCTTTTAAAGATGCACACATAGCAGTTTACGCATAGGATTTGGTTAAAGCCTCCAGCTAAATTCGGCGTGGTACATACCAGTTATGTATGGGAAAAGCGCATTACCTCATTCAGTTGAACGGTTAGATTTCACTGGCTTAGAAGTTGTCGGCACTGTTAAAGTAAATGGACCGTCAACCGATAAGGACATGAACCAAATCAATACAATTGGAAAGAGAGCTATCAAGAAAATCAAAGGGGTAGTCAAAAAATACTAATATTCGCATATGCATGTTTGATGAGACATAAGTTAATTGGATAAGCGAGCGGTATGAAAAAAGCGGCTAAACTTTGCATTGTACTTTTTCTATTAACTGTTGCGTTATCACTGGTTTTTGTTGTTTCTGCTCAATCAGATGCAATCTCTAATGCTAAAAGTGAAAACGTGAACGCTTATCTGTCGATTTTAGATGCTTATAAAGCTGGTGCGAACATTGATGAGCTCATTTTACAGTTGAATCAGGCTATAAACTTGACCATGCAAGCGCAGTTTTTGTCAAATGTGAATTCCGTGCAGGCTGAGGCATTGGCTGTTGAGGCTCAACAGTTAGCTCAAGAGGTTACGAATCAATCAAACAATGCACATCAATCTGCTGCAGGCACATTTCCAGTAGTTGAGGTCTCGTTGGCGGCAGCTTTTTTGGTTATTGGTGTTGCAGTTTTCTTCTTTGGACCGACGGCATTTAACAAAGTCATTAATAGAAACAGAGAAAATCGTGGAGTAACTCCCTCAAAAGAAGAGAGTAAATTTAACTGGATTACTGCAAAGCGAATATCTGCAATCATCATGGGAGTAATGATACTTTGTGCGCTCATTTCCGTGGCGGGAGTTTTGCAACCAATTGAGCAGGGTGAAAGTTTTTCTGAGTTAGGAATTCTAAATGAGAATATGGCTATGGAGAATTATCCGTCTCAGGTTATGGTCAACCAACCTCTTCACCTTTATGGTTATGTTGGAAATCACATGGGTGAACCAATGCTCTACACCGTTATGGTAAAGTTAGGAGACAACAAGACAGTTGAAAACCCAACTCTTAGCTCACCTGTATATGAATTTAGTCAAGTAGTGTCAAACAATCAAAACTGGACTTTTCCCATGGATATAACCCTGAGCAAGGTGGGTGTTAATCAAAGGATAATTTTTGAACTCTGGGCGTACAATCAAACCCTACACCAGAATCAATATATAGGCATTTATGGTCACATCAATGTCAACGTTGTCAATAGTGAAGCGTAATATTAGACAAATCCCTCCTGAAGCACTCATGGTCTTTTCATGGTAAAATGTTTTAGCCTTTAAGGGCCCCAAGCAAATTTTAGACTGGACCTCTGCAAGTGCATAGAACATTTCAAGATTAATAAGCAATTAATCTAAAATTCAGAAGTGTCACAAAAAAAAGCAGACTTTGAAGTAAAAAAAATTAAACTATACTGGCTGAATAACTAAAGCATCCACAACCCAGTTAGGATCAACACCACCATCATCCACAAATCGCAAATTCAACTGATAATCACCAACAGTCACATAGAACGTAACCTGCTGGAAACTACCTGCAACACTAGAGACATCATTGACCTTCAAGACACCCTCTGCATAAACATCAACCAAATCATGCATGAAACTTTGATCCCCAATCGTAACAGTCACCTGATAATCACCATTAGCCAAATCAACATTGAAAGTGTGTTCTGTACCGCTCTGAACGAAGTCTCGATTAAGAGCATTTGGCAGAGTTCTATCCCGCGATGATAATCCAGCAATACTTGTCCAGCCATAACCAATGCCAACAGAGTAAAGCGTAGACCCAGTCACTTGAGTATAACCAGACTCAACTGGAGAACCCGAAGCACCAAAATCAAACGCACCCTCAGAAGGCAAAGAATTGAGAGTGAAAGTTGCTGTTGCTGTGTTGTCTCCGTCGCCTATTGTTATTGTGGTTGTTGTGTCTGTGCCTGTTGCTGCTCCGCTCCAACCGCTAAAGGTCCAGCCTTGGTCAGCTACTGCGGTTAATTCGACTTCTGTGCCTTCTATGTAGTAGAGTTGGTCTGGGTTGCGGGTTACTTGTCCGTTGCCGACAGTGCTGATTGTTAGTTCGTAAAGTTCGCTTTGAGGTTCAGAATCCAGTGTTGCATCGTCGATGTTTATTGTGATTGCTCCGGCTCCTGTGTAGTAGCTTACTCCAAATCTTGCAGTAGCCACGTTGTTTACTGCACTTGTATCGTATACTAGTGATGCAGCTTCAACGTCATTTACGTTTAGTGTTAAGGTTGGTCCTGAAGAAGCGTGGACGAAAGTCGCGTTCAGGTTGTACCATCCTGAGCCTGAGAATGCTGTTCCCATGGCGTATGGATAGCCGTTATACTGTACTGTCCATTGCATTCCTGATGCTCCTCCGCGGATGCCGTATGCTGCTAAAACGTTGCCGCCTGAGTCTGCAAACTGTATAAGCCAAAGAGCTTGCCCATCAGTTAGTGATAGGCCACTTGGAATGTAGATGTAAGCTGTGGCGTAGGCTTCAGACCAGTCATCTGTATTCACATAACTATAGGCTCTTCTTGTACCTGCACCTGCAGTTATAGCGTACTGTCCGCTGTATTCACCATTGTTTACTGGGCTTGTTACTACAGCTACTGAACCTCCAGTTGTTGTGGTTGTTCCAGTCCATTCTGAGAAGTTGCCCGATTCAAGGCCATCAGACCACCAATGTTCAGGGGCCAATTCAAAGTTTGGATTAACGGTCTTATTGTCATCCATAACTATGGTTATAACCGTTGAGTATCCTGATGCGTCACCGCCCCAACTCTCGAACAAGAAGCCAAGGTCTGCTACTGCTGTTAACTGAACTTCATCGCCGTAAGTGTAATAGCCTTGGTTAGGGTTTTTGATTACTGAACCGCCTAAGTCACTGTTGATTGTTAAGTAATAGTGGTTTTGTGTGAATGTTGCGGTTACCTGTTTGTTTTCATCCATCGTTATTGTTTCAGGGTTGTTGTCGCCAGTTAAGTCTCCGCTCCAACCGCTAAAGCTCCAGCCCTGGTCGGCTACTGGAGTTAATTCAACTTCGGTTCCATCAGCATAAGCACCACCGGCAGGGTTAAAGTCTACATGTCCGCCTCCAACAACATCCACGGTTAGTACGGTTTCGTTGCTAAAGGTCGCTGTTATAGTTGTATCTGCAGTAATTTCTATCATTAAGGGGTTCTCAGAGCTTGAAACATCGCCACTCCAACCAACAAACTCCCAATCAGGGTCAGTAATTGTAGCATTCAGGGTAACCATATCGCCATAGAGGTAGATTACTTGTTCCGGAGTAATAACGACGTCGCCAGTTCCGACTACGTTGACAGTTAGAGTAAATTCTGGAACCTCAACATTCACGTTCCATTCATGGCTGACAGTCTCACTGCCATCAGAAACTTCTACTTTAACTGTGCAGACTGAAGCAGAAAGTGGACTATAGGTCCAGCTTGAGGATGTTTCTCCAGCTTGCTCAGTTGAATTCAAGTACCATTTATAGGTTAAAGAATCATTGTTTGGATCAGATGCGCCTACACTGAAATCTAAGCTGCTACCAACATAGACTAAAGGTGTAGAGGTCACTGGGGTGTATCTGTCAATGTGGGGTTTAGTGTTAGTGCTTGTGATGGTTAACTGGTTTGATTGCACCGCTGTTCCGTCTTGATAGCTATCGTTTGGAGTCACGTCACAACGCCAAGTTTGACCATTTGTAGTCTCTTGTGGAACGATTGTAACAGCATCGCTTAGACCATCATTTGCGTCAGCGTAATTCTGGAATACCTGTGCAGCAGACAGAACATGTGAGTAGATTTTAACTTCATCCATCCAACCGCTGTAGTCGCCTGAACCACTGTTGACACCACCAATGTATAGCAAACCATTTGTGGAAGCAACAATGTTTTCACTTTCTGTTACAGCTAAAGTTGTTTGAAGCAGTCCATCTGCATAGATGTTCAAGCCAACGCCTGATTCATAGGTGCAAACTATGTGATGCCAGCCAAGGTTTCCTTGGTCATACACGTTTACGTTAGCAGCATAGTTGTTAACATTGAAGTATATTCGAACCCTATCAGCAGAGTAGTAACGGTATTGGACGCTGTAGCTTGAAGCTATAGAACCGCCGGGAACATAGCTTGAGAGAGTTTTAGCTAAGATAGTTTGAGTGCTGGTGGTTGATCCGCTGGCTTTAACCCAAAACTCAACAGAGAGCTCTGACCAGCTTCCATCGCCACCAAGGCTGTTACTCTGTTCCTCAACTGCTATGTAGTCATTGCCATCAAAGCTGTAAGCTCCGCCAACAACACCTTCATTTGTCCAAGTTGCACCATAGACTTCGCCGTTGTTTCCGTATCCTGAATAATCTGTTGCAATGGTTTTGCTGTTAGTTTCAAAGGGCATGTTCAAGTTGGCATAAGATGTACCGCCTCGCATCCAGTTATAGATGCTTACAACACTCTCGCCAACTTCAGGAGCCTGAGGATTAACAGCTTGACATGTCAAGGAGTCATCATCTCTGTTCTCACCTGAATCAGATGTTAGAGTTGCAGAGTCCAATGTGGGTGATGCTGAATCAACGATCCAAGTTTCAGCTTCAACGGTGTTACCAGTTAGTTCACCATCATTAACTGTGACAATAACTTTAACGGTGTCATTAGTTGCAAAGTTGGCAGAAGCCAAGGTCTGTGAAGTTGCACCGACTATGTCTTGCCAGACAGCACCGTCTAGTATCTGCCATTGATAGGTGTATCCTTCGACTGCATCAGCATCAGGGTCATTAAAGCCGTAGCTGTTTGCGGTCAGAGTGTTGCCTGCAAAAGCAGGGTCTGGAGAAATTACAACAGAATCAAAGGTGGGCGCTGTATTGCCAATGACCACAGGGCTTGAAGGACCTACAGAAGTTCCAAGGTCAAACCCATCGCTAGGTTGAACAGTAAAGGTCCAACTATCACCTTTAGTGGTAAAATCGGAAGGTAAAACCCGTCCAGTAGTATTAAAAACGCCATTCAAATACCAAGAGACCACTGAACCAAACTCAGGATCACTATCAGCATCGTAATAGGTGTAATTAGCTACTAAGTCATCACCAGTCAATGGAGAACCAGGTGTTATGACTAAATCGGTTGCAGTAGGAAGTGTATTTGGAGCATCTGCGATTGTCAATGTTCCAGTATATACTGATGAACCGTCGACTTTACCATCGTTGGGTGTTACTTGACAACGCCATTGATCGCCAACATTGAGTTCATATTTTGATAAAGTGTTAGAAACGCTCAGACCATCCTTTGTATCCAAGTATCTTTGTTGCACCATGAAAGGTGATAACGCATAAGTATAGAGTTTAACTTCATCAACTAGACCTGCAAAGTCGCTACCTCTACCGAAGGCTATCTCAAAAGGCCCATCAGTATTTAGTATACTTCCAGTGTATGATGGATTCAAGTTGCTGCTAACTTCAACGCCATTAACGTATAACAGTAGCCCTTCACCAGATTTGTATGTGCAAACAATATGGTTCCAGTCAAGAACACCGGTGGTCACATAATATGGACCTAGGACATATGTAGTATATTCGCCTTCTGTACCAAGAGGTCCAACTCCAACTCGCCAGGTAAATTCAAGTTGACTGCCTGTGTATCTATAATCTAATCTATACGATAACGGTTGACCGATATCCTCATCGTTGTATAAATTCTGTTTTACTATTAAAGTCTCAGTACTAGTTATCGAGGTGGCTTTCACCCAGCATTCAAGGGACATTTCATTTCTGGAACCTCCACCGTCAAATCTGTTACTTGTTTCGGATATTCTGATAAAGTCATTACCATCAAAAGAATAAGCACCGCCTACTACACCATCAGGAACCCATCTTGCACCAAATACGCTAGCAGAGGCACCATAGCTATAATCTTTGGTTACAGCAAGGCCACTATATTCATCTTGAGGGTCAGTCATTGTGTCAAACGGAAGGTTTAAGCTAGTGATGGACACGCCGTTTTTCTGCCAGTTATAAATGTTCGTTACTACATCAGAATCTAAATCGTTAGTTCCTTGTGCGGTCGCAACTAAATTAGTCTTAATTGTCGAACCGTTTATACTAGGAGTTGTTTGTGTAGGAGATCTATTGTTAATGTATGGTCCAGTTGTGAAAGAATAGCCCTTGACAGTAGTGTGACCTGAATCATCGGTCACGGTTACAGTCCAATGATACAGGGTGTTATTTAGTAGGGTACCAGTAATTGCAACGCTTTTCTGACCGTTTTCAGCATCAAGAACATTGGAGGTAGCAATAGTAGGTGAGCTTGTCACGGAATAATCCATTGACTCACCGTAAGGGTGATCGATAGTAAAGTCAAGTGAAGATAAATCAGTGGAAACCCCTACTGCACCATTTGAAGGCCAAGGCTTGCTAACGTCAGGATAGGGACGCTCATACGCAATATATTCTGAAGCACCATTTCGACATTCACTGTAAAACTGGACCTCGCTTCTTGCACGTTGTCTACCCTGAGCCTCTTCAGATAATCCAAGAGAGTCAAAACAGTAAATAACTCCCCCTTGAGTGAGGACGAGCACTTCGTTTAATCCACCATCATTTCTGTCAATGTCTTGAACCACAGCATCGATTGCTCTATGGCGAAGCCCTGTGTTTACATGTACAAGGTCAAAGCTGTCAGTTACATCATTCCAACTGTAGATTTGTAAAGTTCCATCATTCGAGTTATCAATGTAGTCAAAGGTAACTACCAGCATATCCAATACGCCATCACCGGTAACCTCACCAGCAGTGGGTCCTTTCCAAGAACGTCCACCAGCGCTGTTACCTTCAGTGTCTATGACTGCGGCAGTAGTATCGATCATAGCATCTAACTGCCAGTCCCACAAGTCCCAAACAGTCACGTAATTGTAGCTGGCTTCAAATCCATCAGCACTTAAAACTTCAATGTTGCCATCACCATCTATATCATATATCGATGATTGATAGTGGTTACGTCTCTCACCAGTACCCGCACCACTGAGTACAGTTCCAACGTTATTGGTTAGAGGGCGACCGTTGGTTGAGTTCAAAACACATACGCTTCTACTCAAATCAGTTGTAACAACATCAATTACGCCATCATTGTTAACATCTGCTAGCATTGGTATGTTGCTGCTGGCGCCCCAACCATAGACTTGCCAGCGAACAGTAAGATTCTCTGCCCAAAATGACATGGTTCCTCTACCCCAACTGCCATCACCAAAATAGACATCACGCTCATTCATGTAAAGCTCAAAAGTCCCATCATTATCAGTATCGCTAAGAGAAAAACCACCGGCGCAAGGGTGCCAAACTTGAACACGGTCACGCTCAACAACGCTCTTTGTATTATTGTTCCATTCGTAACGAATTATCTTTCCAGTAGAAGGTTGTGTTTCATATCCCATAACACCGATAAAAACATCAGGAAAACCATTTCCATCAACGTCACCAGAAACTGGGCTAGAGTCTATACGACCTCCACCCAGATTAGTAATTGAGAACAAAGTAGTTCCATCTTCAGCGTTTAAAATGTAAACACCTGCTGGCTGCTGAAGAGGCACAACGATTTCCATAATACCATCATTATCGATATCGACCATGTGAATTTGACATGTATCTCCAACATTGGGAATTGTCCTATTCCAATACTGAGTACCGTTAATTCCACTTAGACAACTAACTCTTCCACCTGAATTAGGGGCAACAGATCCTCCCGCATGGAAAACCTCTTCCCCAGGATGAGCGGCATCAGTAAGCACATCATAAGTTAAAAGAGATTCACCACCCCCTCCAACAAAGCCTGTCCACTTCAATGTTAAGGGAGTTGGATTGTCTGCAGCAGAAGCAAATCCAACAGCAGTAAAAGGCACCACCATTGAAATAATTAAAACTGCAACTATAATACTGCTAACGGGTTTAGATTTTTTTATAAAGTTTGCTAATTTGAACATTAATTAAAACAGCCCCAAAAAGTACATTCTTTATTATAGCTAACTTGGGTATAGATTGTTATTGTGCGTATTTGCCAATTTAATAATCTA
>JAWRIR010000112.1:0-14093 GCA_040268405.1 Thermoproteota archaeon
TGTGGATACCCAGATAGTCGGTAGTTTCTTGCTGAAGTGAGATAGAGTTTAAAAGAATAAGTGCATCATCAATAACCAAGTTACAGTTACCAATAAAGGAAGTTGTTGTATGCCTACTTTCCAGACAGTCCGCGGAATGCGAGATTTACTCGGCGAAGAAGCCAAAACATTCACACACATCATAACAAAAGCACGCGAAACCGCCAACCTTTTCGGATTCAAAGAAGCCATCACGCCACACGTTGAACCATTAGAACTGTTAAGCGCCAAATCAGGAGACGAAATACGCCAAAGAATGTTCATCTTCGAAGATTTAGGAAAACGCCAAGTTGCCTTGCGCCCAGAATTCACCGCCTCAATCGCACGCTTAGCAACCACGGCACTAAAAAACGAGCCAAAACCGCTGCGGCTGTTTAGTGTAGGCACAGTTTACAGGTATGATGAGCCACAACGCGGTAGGTACAGGGAGTTTTGGCAGTCAAACTTTGAATTAATGGGTTCAAATAAGCCAGAAGCAGACACCGAAATAGTCCTTTTAACCAACCGTTTCATGCGGGCACTGGGGCTTCAAGGGTACGCTTTCAAGATTGGTCACATCGGCGTTATCCGTGGTATCCTTAGCCAAGACGGAGTTGATGAAAAAACCCAAAACGCAGTTCTTCAAAGAATGGACAAAAAAGAGTATGACTTAGCGCTTAAACTTGTGGAGTCCGAGCAGTGCCGAGCAACTCTGCAGGGTTTGATTGATATTAAGGGCAAAGATTGGCGCGACACAGTTGAGCAAATCAAAACCTTAGTCGCAGGTTACGAGAAAGCTAAAGCTGCAGCCGAAAACCTATCTGAAGTACTCACCTTTATCACTTCAAGCGCTGAACTCTCTTTAACTGTTGAACCGGCATTCGCACGCGGACTCGAATACTACACAGGCATGATTTTCGAAATCTACATTTCCCAACTAGAAATCGCGCTTGGAGGCGGAGGAAGATACGACAAACTCATCGAAGCCTTCGGCGGCGAAACCACCCCAGCAGTCGGCTGCGCACACGGAATCGACCGAATAGCAATCGCACTGCAAACCCAAAACGCTGCCCTGACAACTCAAGAAGAAAAACGCGCAGTTGTAATCCCCATAACCGAGACAGTAAAAACTGAAGCATTAAAAATTGCCCAATCCCTGCGCAACGAGGGCGTTTCAGCAGAGTTTGAGATTATGGGACGCAAAATGGGCAAAGCCTTAGAAGACGCAGATAAACGCAAAATTGACTACGCCATCATAGTTGGCGAACGGGAACTTAAAGAGAACACAGTTGTCCTAAAAGACCTCAAAAAACGTGAACAGGCAACGGTTCCAATCGAGAGTTTGCTTGAAAAAATCAAAAACTAAAATTAAAAAAGAAAATTTGTTGTAAGCCAAAAAAATGGCTTATTTTTTGTGTTTTTAGAGTCGTTTGATGTAGCGGTTTACTTCCCACTCGGTTACTTGCAGACGGTATGCATCCCATTCTGCACGTTTTTCTTTGAGGAAGTTCTCAAAGGCTGTTTGACCGAGGGTTTCTTTCATGAGGTCGCTTGTTTCGAATTCGTCTAGTGCTTCTTTGAGTGATTCTGGCAGTGAGACGATTCCGCGGTCTTTGCGTTCATCATAGCTCATGTGGTAAACGTTTAGTTCTACTGGGTCTCCTGGGTCAGTCTTGTTCTTGATACCATCAAGACCAGCTGCTAATAGTACTGCGAATTGCAGGTATGGGTTGCCGGCGCCGTCTGGGCATCTGATTTCGCATCTTGCAGCGCTCTTTCTTCCGCCGAAGTTTGGTACACGGATGAGTGGGCTGCGGTTTTTGTGTGCCCATGCAAGGTAGACTGGTGCTTCATAGCCTGGGACTAATCGTTTGAAGCTGTTTGGCCAGCTGTTAAGGACTGCGCACATTTTGCGTCCGTGAGCGAGTTGTCCGCCGATGAAGTTGCGTGCAAGGTCTGAGAGGTAACCGTTTTTGGCGTTTTCTGAGTAGAACATGTTTGTTGATCCGTCAGCGCTCCAGAGGCTTTGGTGACAGTGCATGCCGCTGCCGTTGATGCCTTGGAATGGTTTTGGCATGTAAGTTGCGAGGTAACCGTTTCTTGCAGCCACGACTTTGCCGCACATTTTCATTGTGATTGCGCGGTCGGCTGTTTCGAGTGCTTCACCGTATTTGAAGTCAATTTCGTTTTGGCCTAATGCTACTTCGTGGTGGCTGATTTCAATTTCGATGCCGAAGGCTTCTGCTGTATCAGCGATTTCACGTCTAAGGTCATCGGTGAGGTCGCCTGGGTGGAAGTCAAAGTAGCCTGCTAGGTCGATTGGGGTTGGTAATCCACCGTTTTCGGCTTCTTTTACGATAAAGAATTCGAGTTCTGGAGCACAGATAAAGTTGAAGCCTGCTTTGTGTGCTTTCTCAATTGCTCGCTCAAGGATGTAACGTGGGTCTGCATCAAAGCGTTTGTTTTGTGGTGTGTAAACGTCACAGATTAATCTGCATGAGGATTTTTCTTTTGGTCTCCATGGCAGAATAGCGAAGGTTGTTGGGTCAGGGTAGAGAACCATGTCGGATTCTTCAATTGGCCTATAGCCGGTGATTGAGGATCCGTCGAATGATTGCCCGTTTTCAAAAATACTTTCAATATTTTTGGCGCTTACGGCAAGGTTCTTCAACATACCGTTTATGTCGGTGAATTGAAGCCTGACGAATTTGATATCTTTTTCTTGGATTGTGTTTACTACTTTTGTTACATTCTCTTTCCAAACTGCATCTTTGAAGTTCTTCATTTAATTGCTGTCTCCCTTTTAATATGAGCTTGCTATCCCGTTTCCAGATGTTATGGAAAACATGTTAAACGTAAACATATATAAGTTTATCGCTAACTGTATTAGATAAATGTTCAATTGACCGCACTTTTGCTGAAATAGTGTCTTAACTAAACAACCCCGCAGGCACCGTTAAAACAAACAAACTACTAAAACAATAAACAAGCGACAACACCTATAAACCCCGCTCTCGACGCAAAAAATCACCCACATCCAACACGTTAGACACCGCAACCACACCTTTTTCCGCCTGCTGCTCAAACCCAGCCAAAACCCTGCCAAACCCAAGGCATTCGCCGAACTCGTTAAGCACCAAAACATGATTATTCCGCCGTATTTGCCCATGCGTACGCATTATGCCCTTTTTGAAGACGTCCCTGCCGCAAATGAACAGCCAACCAGCTTTTCTATCAACAACTATGCGGTTTGCTTCTTGCTGAGCAAGCATAGAAAGCAGGTTGAAGCTTGGAAAGAATTTGCCAGCTTTAACTTTACCCAAAAAAGTGCCAGCGTAAAAGAAGTCACCTTTAACCAACGGTTTAATTTGGCTGTTTAACAAGAAAAATCGTCCGTCCTGCTGAACAATCAGGTCCTCGTTGAAGCGTATTTTCACGCCAAACTGCAATGCAAAATCAACAACCGCCGTTCCCTTCATGCATTACGCCTCACAAGTTTACATACAAAAAAACCCTGCGTCAGGTCAGGCCAAAACCTACGGCATCGGGCAACAGACGGGTCTAACTGTTTGCCGAAGACGCTTGTTAACCCCGGCGTTCCAGGGCAATTTATCTCAGCTATTTGCAGGTCCAGCCTGTTTATTGCCCAATCCATGTTTAATTCGTCCTCTTCTGGCTCCAAAGAGCAGGTTGAGTAAACGATTTCGCCGTCTCCTGTTAGGCATTCTGAGGCTTTCATGAGCATTTCTCGTTGCACCCGTGCGTTTCGTTCAACATCTTGTATGGTGCGGTTTTGGAACCAGTCTGGGTCGCCTGCAAAGTTTCCGCTACACGGGGCGTCTACGAGTATTCGGTTGAATTTTAAACCCATTTTAGGCGCGTTTCGCGCGTCAAGCTGAATAACAACCGTGTTTTTTACGTGGCAACGTTCAAGATGGTTACTTAAGGCGGTTAAGCGTCTTTTGTTAATGTCTATTGCAACTATGCTACCAGTGTTTTCCATGTTGTCGGCTAACTGCACGGTCTTTCCGCCCGGCGCTGCTGAAGCATCAAGCACCTTTTTGTCTTTCAGGTTGGTGAATAGTGTGACGGGAATTTGGGCGGCTGCTTCTTGAACCGAATACAAACCCAACAGGTACTCGGCTGTGGCGCCTACGGAAACGTTTGAATCGCAGACCCAGTAGCCTTGGGGTAAAAAGTCGATTTTTTCTAAGTTTACACCTAAACCGGATAGCCGTTCAACTAAGTTTTGCCCTTTTATGTTGAAGTGGTTGAACCGAATAGCTTGACGCAGTTTTACCGGCTTATACTTCCAGCCCAGTTGCTCGTAACGGTTAAGGAAAAACTCTTTGCCCGACATCAACCCTAAAAGGGAAAACAGAAAAATAAAAGCTTTCCAGAAAAAATTAAGGAGATTTGTGGTTTTTGCGAGTTAACCCTATGCTGGCAGCCATAACTATTGAACCGATTAAGCCGCCGAAAAGCAAAATGGTTGGTGACTCTGGCGCTATTGACATTTGGTCGGTACTGTTCGGGGTTTCACCTAAGGTATTAGTTGATGTTGAAGGCGATGTAGAAGGATTAACTGCTGAGGATGGTGTGGGTTCTGGGTCTGTAGGGGAAGCAGGTAAATTCACGGGGGTCCCGACTGCATAGATTTTTCCGCTGCCGGTTCCAACGTAGATTACTCCGTTTACAATTGATGTTTGTCCTCTAACGAAACCGTCTATTGTATATTGCCAGATTAGGTTTCCTGTCTGTGAATCTAACCCGTAAATGTTACCATCTCCCGTGCCTACATAGATGACTCCGTTAACGATTGATGGAGAAGCCTGTGCAAAGAATAGATTTGAATGCCAAATTTCTTGACCAGAAACAGCATCTAACGCGTAAACACCGTTTTTGCTGGAGGTGTAAACTGTTTCGTTGTAGTAGATTGGTGATGAAGTGTATGATGACAAGTCGGTTGCTGTGTGGTTCCAGATTTTAGCGCCGCTGGATGCATCTAATGCTAAGATGTTACCTTTGCTTGTTGACACGTATACTACGCTGTTAGCGTATGCTGGAGATGATGAAAAACTTTCGTACGAGACAGTACCAAGGCAGTAAACTTTCCAAATTAGGTCGCCTGTCACCGCATCTAATGCGTAAGCATACCCGTCATCGGAGGTAACATAAACAATGCCATCGATAACTATTGGCGAAGAGTTAACGTAGTCTCCAGCTTGGTACTGCCACACTTTCTGACCATCTGAAACTCTAAAGGCATAAACGCTGCGTTCAACAAAAGAACCAACATAAACCATGTCCCCACAAACTGTTGGCGACGAAATCGTAGAGATAGCTGGGGATGATTGCCAAATTTTTGTGCCAAGGTAAGCGTTTATTGCAAACACACCTCTGTCACTGCCAATGTACACTACGCCATCAACCACCGCGGGGGAGGATAGGGTTCCGCTGCCTAAACTGAATTTCCAATAACACGATCCAGTGTAAGCGTCTAAAGCATATACAAAAGCGTTCTGTGAAGCCTCGTAAACTATTCCGCCTACAACTGCAGCTGAAGAAGATATTCCATTCATAATTGCGCCTTTATCAACGGAGAATTCCCAAAGGGTATTGTTACTTATGGGAGAAATGTTGTCGGGTGTGCCTGAATGTTTTGGGTCATGCATAAACATGGGCCAAGAGGTTGACGGAGCACCAACAATTGTAAAGTTAGTTGAAGCACAAACACCTACTGCATCACTAACTATGATTTGATAATTGTAAGGGGAATAGTCTGGAACTTGGAAAGTTGCAGAAAAGTGTCCTAAAGAATCCACTGTTGAACTGCTTACAGTAACAGGTGTGCCTTTAAAGGTTACAGTTATAGTTGAGGCAGCAGTAAAGCCGCTTCCTGAAAGGGTGGTTGTTGTTCCTGCAAGACCAAAAGCTGGATAAAGTGATACAGAAGGATTGGATGCTTTGCCAAAAGCGCATAGGTAACCATTGTTGTTTCGTATGTACAAGATTCCGTTAGCTACTGACGGCGAAGAAGTTGTGCCATCATTGCTCATTGTATAACTCCAAACTTCTGTGCCTTTAGCCGCGTCAATTGCGTACATCACGCCATTAGTTGCTGCCAAATACACGTTTCCTCCTGCAACAGCTACCGATGAACCCATACCGGGAGAAAGCGGGAAATTCCAGATTTTATTGCCGGTAAGAGCGTCAATAGCAAAAAGCCCGTTGTGACCACTGCCAACATAAACAAAACCGTTAGATACCACGGTATTTGAATGACAACTTGCTCCTACTGTGCAGTTCCAGATGGATGCGCCAGTGTCGGCGTCAAAAGCGTACAGTGTGTCGCTTTGGCAAGTGATGTAAAGTATGCCGTTGACAACTGTTGGAGTATTATCTGTGTTGCTCATATACTGCAAGTCTTTACTCCATTTTAGTGCGCCATCCTGTGTGCTTAAAGCATACACGAAGCCGGAATCAGCTATGTATATTGTGTCATCAATTACCAGCGGGGAACCATCGCCGTTACCAGAAAGAGAAACCGTCCAAATCAACGATCCCTCAGCAGCATCTAAAGCGGTAACAGCACCTGATGTGCGTGCATAATAAACGCCGTTAACCACAGCTGGTGAAGAATAACTCCAACCTGCAGAATAATTCCAAACTTCGTCACCTGTAGAGGCATCCAAGGCGTAATCGTTACCATACCAATCTCTAACGTAAACCAAGCCGTTTACAATTACGGGTGAAGAAACAGAAGAACCCCCAACTTTACGGCTCCAAACTTGGTCGCCATTAAAAGCGTTGAACGCATACAAGTAACCGTCATCAGAACCAATGTAGACTACCCCGTTTACTATAGCAGGGGATGAACCGACTATGGAGAAAGCGTTTTTGTCAATTAGGATGTTTTTGCTCCATAACAAGTCATGTGTTACCGGCGCAGTATCGTCTGAGGAACCAGTGTTTGCTGCGTCATAACGAAACAGAGGCCAAGCCGACGTAGGCTCAACAGTCTGAAGGGCATTTGATGTGGGAGAGTTAGCTACTGTTAAATTAATCGATATGGCCGGGAGTAAAATGGATAGAGCGAGAATAAGGCTTAAAGCCACATTTTTTTGGTTCACAGTCTTACCATCCTCTAATAAACTCGGTAAAATGTGCAAATAAAAGAGTTTTCGTCAAAGTTTCTTGACTAACAAAAAATCCGACAAGAACAGTACCTAATCTGCCTACAATTAAGTTTGAATAAGAAAAGAAAGGCTTACAGCACCTATTTGGTTCCTATTAGAAATAGTATGCAGAAACCTATAGGGGGTGGTCAAATCAACACTTTTCAAATCTTAAAGTTAAAAAATAATAAAAAATCATGGCTTTTTTGCTTCCACTTCCAGACGCATCATGCCCACATTAACCGTGCCATCAGCGTCGGCTGGATGCTTCTGAAGGTAGCGTGAGGCAAGTTCATCTATGAATTGAGTTTTAAATTCGCTGGGCAGTCTTTCTGTAAAAGGCAGCCATGTTGTGCGTATCCAGCCAGCTAAACCGTCTACACCTTTAAAAGTCATGTTTTTAGGGAAAAGCTCCACCCGCAAAGGTTTCAAGTCAGCCGCTTCCAGAAAAGCAGTGTACTCTTTAGCGTCAAAAAAACCATAGGGAAACTTGAAGCCGCTAAAGTATTGTTTCCAAGGCTCAACAGAGAGCATTTCATCCAAAATGTTCAGGATGCTTTGTGCGTTACCTTTACCTGCCATTTGAAACAGCAGTTGACCACCTGGTTTTAGGCATTTGTTTACATTGAACAGTATGGGTAACTGGTTAGGTATCCAGTGCAGTGCCGCGTTTGAGAAGACGTGGTCAAATATTTCTTGGAAAACAAAGTTTCTTGCGTCTGCCACTTGAAAGCTCAGGTTGGGGTAATCGTTTTGTGGGAAAAGTGTTTGGGCAAGGTTTATCATTTCTTGGCTGCTGTCTATGCCGATTACTCTGCCGTTTGGGAGGGCTTTTGCGATTTCAGCTGTTATTTTTCCGTCGCCGCAGCCGATGTCAAGCAGGTCTTCGTTTCCTGAAAGGTGCAGTTTGGGGATTAATTCTTGTGCCCAAGCGTACTGGTTTTTGGAGTTTTTTTGGTAATCTTTTGCGTTCCAAGCGTAGTTTTTAGCCATTGAGTCGTCATCTTACTTGAAAGTTAATTGTGAAACGGAGTAGTATACGATTTCTCCTCTGCGGTTCATAACTGCTAAGACAAGTTCTTTCTTTTGGTTTTGGCATTGCTGTAAAACGTCAGCCAAAACATCGATGTCTAATGGTTTGCCTTCTTGTGTTCCAAGCACCATGTAAGAGGCGGAGTCTTTGCCGTATGCTCCACGTTCGTAAACTCGAAATTCTGTTCCGGCACCAAACCCTTCCCGAACCACGTAGCCGCGACCTCTAAGGTCACGGTAAACAAGATAGTTTACCCAAGCGTTTTCGTCAACTGCCTCATAAGCATGCAGAACCGTTTGAAAGTCAACTATCGTGTTAGTGGCGTCTTTTACGGTTAGCATTCCTTTATCTTGCAGGTACAGGGCTTCAAAGAAGTTTAATGTGAGAATTTTGTTTTCGGTTGTGCCGTATCCACGTGATGATAGTTGGTCAATGTTGCTTTGTTCGGTTACTGTAACACCTTTTGCTGCTATTTTGCCGCTGGTTTGAAACTCTACTGGAGTGGCTTTTTTGGTGTCGCTCAAAGTAAATCAACTGTGCAAGTTTTGTAGGCTTTTCCTCTTTAACGTTATGCCTTTGAACGGCAAATTTCAGGTAAAACAATACATAAAAGTATCAAAGGTTCCCTCCACAAGCTTAGTTGGAGCTGAATTAACAGTTTACTAATTTTATTTTTACAAAAATTGGGGTATACTGGTTCATAATTGTTTAATAATTAAAACTTCAAAGTCAAGCTGAAAGTTGAATCAAGATGGTTAACCAAAACGAACCTAAAACGATAGCAGAATACATTCAATGCTTAAGTAAACTGGAAAAAGGCACTAGCATCTTGTACAAAACCATCTCACAAAAAATTGACCTGCCCCTCGTGAAAGCTCTTTTTCAAGAAATCTCTATTGACAGTCAAAAGCATTGTACCATCCTTGAAGGTATAAGCGAAAGCATCAAAAAAACTGACGTTAACCCAAAAGAGTGCAGTAAAAAAATTGGGCAATCATGGGAAATAATGGATAAAGCTCAAAAAGAAATCGCTAAAATAGATAAAATAGACGCTGAACACATGCAGTGGCTTGCTAAAGAATTGAAATATTTTGAGAGCATAATGGGTGAAGAATACTACATTTTTGTGCAATTGAAAACGCTTGAAGTTTTAGTTAAGGAAGTAAACAGTAAATACAACATTGATTTAAACAGCACAAAGAAGCTCTTCACAAAAATTATTGAAGACGAGAATCATCACAGAGAACTGCTGGAAACAATTGAAAAAATGGTAGTTAAGGAAGAAAAAGACGCGGATAATTCGCCGGTTGTTAAGTATCAGAATCCTGACTCTTGGAGCCAACCAATGCCAAGCACTTACTAAACTCTTCTTTTAAAGGTTAAAGCGGAAAGGTTGGACTGAACTTGGCAAAGTCCTTCCTTGTATAAACCCCGCTTTCTGTAATAATTCCAGCTACGTACCTTAATGGTGTAGGATCAAAGGCTGGATTCATGACTTTAACGCCTTCAGGAGCAGTCTGCTGGCAACCAACGTGGGTGACTTCGTCGGGTTTGCGTTCCTCAATCTCAACGTCAGCGGCTTTTCGGGTTAAGTCAAACGTGTTTTTTGGTGCAGCAACATAGAATGGTATTCCGTGCTCATGTGCTAACACTGCAACACCATAAGTGCCGATTTTGTTAAAAACAGCATCTTGGACGATTCTGTCTGCACCCACCACAACTTTGTCAACAAGACCCCTGCTCATAACGTAAGCAGCCATGTTATCGGTGATTAAGGTCACGGGGATGCCGTCACGCTTTAACTCATACGCTGTAAGCCTTGCGCCTTGAAGTAATGGACGGGTTTCGTCTGCGATTACTTTGATTTTTTTGCCTTGTTCCCAAGCAGCACGAATAACACCTAAAGCTGTACCATACTCGACGGTAGCTAGTTCGCCTGCGTTACAGTGAGTTAAAATTGTGTCGCCGTCTTCAATCAGGGCTGCACCGTTTTTGCCAATCGCGTAATTCTGTGCGGCATCTTCATCCGCGATTTTTTGTGCTTCAGCAATTACAGCAGTTCGTAAACCGTCAACATCGCCCTTGTAGGCGCGTGCCATGTTTAGGACGCGGTCGGTTCCCCAGAACAGGTTTACTGCGGTTGGTCTTTGCAGTTTTATTGTTGCGCCTGCTGCTTCAATGTCGGTAAGCAGTTCGGGGAGGTCTGTTGCCTTTGAAGTGTAAGCGCCTAAAGCGACGCCGAAAGCTGCTGCTGCGCCGAGAAGTGGTGCGCCTCGTACGCGGAGGACTTTTATGGCTTCAGCCATTTGGTCGACAGTTGTTAATTTTAATGTGATTTCTTCGAGGGGGAGTTTGGTTTGGTCTGGAGTGATTACGGTTCCGTTTTCCCATTTTATCATACGCATATGTGAAGCCTCAAAAAATGATTAATTAAAAGAAAGTTTAGGAAGTGTCGAATGGGGATTTTAAGTGGGTTACCACTTCAACTGGAGAGTCTTGACCGCCTTTTAGGCGTTTGCGCCATTCTTCGCCGATTGCAATCAGCGAGAAGATGCCTGAAACCTCAGCTTTTGCCTTCTTTGTCAGGTTGACAAGGGCTTCTTGGGTTTCGCCGCTCTTAATCATGTCATCAACAATTAGTACGCTGTCACGTTTTTTGATGGCGTCTTTTGGAATGTAAAGGGTGACTGTTACTCCTGAGTCGCGTCCAAGAATGTAGGTTTCTTCTAGGAAGCCTTTTACGCCGACTTCTTTGTTGCGTTTGGCTACGATGAGGTTTACGCCAAGCGCGTTTGCAACCATCGTGCCTAATGGGACGCCGTCTACTGCTGCTGTTAGGACTTTGGTGACGCGTTTTCCTGCAAAGTTTGCAAGGGCGTGGTTTGCGGCTTGTTGTAGGATGTTGTAGTCTCCGACGATTTCGGTGTTGTCAAAATAGCCTAAATCGTCGAATTTGATTCTGCTTCGGAGTTCGGCTTCTAAACCGACAAGTTTTGTGAGCACCCGCCATAATTGTCTGGCTCTTGTAGTATTTGGGAGGACATGGCCTTTCGCGTATCTGCTTAAAACTGTAACGGGCAAACCAGTTTTTGAGGCTAATTCACGGTAAGTTATATTGCGTTTATACTTTGCTGTACGCAAAAGTTCGATAGTCATTAATCTTAGTTTTAAGTCCTCTGCGTGAGTGCTCAACTTTTTACCTTGCTCTCCTAAGTTTTTTACATTTATGACTCAAATATTAAAACAAATACAATTATTATCAGGCTTACAATTTATAGCTATCGTTAAAAATCCGATACATAAACTTAACTCAAAAACCCACCAACTTTTTGAACAAATGCATCAATGTTTTTTAGTTAAAACAGCAAATCTATAGCAACAAGGGGAACACCAAACGCACCGACTCAAACGTATCCTTATAGCTTCACTGTTCGGCTCAATCATCTTTGTAGTCAACGTATTCCTGCCGCCCCCAATAAACTACATGTTCATCGTTCTCCAAGCAGTACTTTTAGCGTTAAGCGGATTATTCATCAAAAACGTTGGCGCAACCTACGCAGGAGCAGTCGGCGGCTTACTTACAGCTTTGGGCAGCCCGGGGCTGGGTTTATTCACCTTTATTGCTGCCATATTGTTTGGCGCTTTAGTGGATATTTCGTTGTTTGTTTTCAGAATTAAAGGCTCTTTTCAGGGCGTTAACCGTAACCGCCTCATTGCAGCCATGGCAATTAGCACAATGCTCATCGGAATAATTACTTATGGTGCCAGCGTGATTGTTCCCGAATACGTTTTCGCCCAAGCAGGAATCCCAAACATGACGTTGGTTATTCAAAGAAGCCTCTTTCTCGATGTAATGGTGCTGTTTATGGGTCCCGCAACAGGAGCCACAGCAGGATACGCAGCAGCTTACCTGTGGAATCGTTACCTGAAAAGCATCGCTTTGACCCTCTGATTTTTATTCGGTTTTTGAAATATTGCGAAGTTGAAAATACAGCTTTTAAACGTGTCACGCCTTCTTGCCTACTGGGAGAAAGGCAGAAGCGCAAAACGCGGGGAGAAAGGAGAAGGCTTAGTTTTGAGACTATTTCACAAAAAAGGCCAAGCCGTAAAGAATTGGCGAAACAGGGCCTTACTAATCGATTTCAGAACAACTCACCTGACAATCATAGAGGACGAAAATAACGTCCGAAAAGTGCCAGCGTGGGCTTACAAAAAATTTGTACAAACAGACAATTAGGGGTACAGTTGCCTGATTTTTGCGTCTGCAACTTTAGCAATCATAGCGTTAGAGATTAGCACACATTTGACGCCTGTTAATTCTGCAAGTTCTGCAGGTTTGGCGTCCTGAGTTACTAGCAGCAGATCATGCTTTTTGGCGTATTCAACTATTTCGCGGTCTTTAACACCCTTTAAACCGGCTTCCTGAGCAGTAACAACATTGTAACCTAAAGCTTCAAAATATTCTTTTAAACCCGCATACATTTCGTCAAGCAAAATCTTCAAGGTTAATCACCCAAAAAATGGGGTGGAGTTATGGTTTTTTGGTTAATTCTTCAAGGATTTCTTGCGCGCGGCGTGCGTTGACTTTCTTTTCTTTAGCCATTTGTTCAGCGATTACTTCAACTAGTTCTGTTGGTGCGCCTGCGTTTATCGCGATGTTTCTGGCGTGCAGTGCCATGTGACCACGTTGGATACCTTCGTTTGACAGTGCACGTAATGCTGCAAGGTTTTGTGCTAAACCGACCGCAGCAAGGACTTCGCCGAATTCGTTAGCTGATTTTACGCCGAGAATTTTCATGCAGATTTTGGCGATTGGGTGAGTTCTTACTGCACCACCGATTAAACCGACAGCCATTGGCAACTCTATTGAACCTTCAAGGTCGCCGTTAGCGTTTTTGACCCATTTAGAGAATGAGGTGTATTGCCCGTTGATTGCTGCATATGCGTGGGCTCCTGCTTCGATTGCACGGTGGTCGTTTCCAGTGGCGAGGACAGTTGCGATTATGCCGTTTAATGCGCCTTTGTTGTGTGTTGCTGCACGGAATGGGTCTGCAGCTGCAAAAGCCGAAGCGTAAGCGATGCCTTCGACTGCTGCTTCTCCGCCTACTGCTTCTTTAGGAACAACGCAGGTTGCCCGTGCGAGACGTTTAGTGGCAAGGTTTGTGAGAATTCTTAGGTAAACGTGTCCGCCAGTGATTTCTTCAATCATTGGAGCACATGCTTCAGCCATCGTGTTAACTGCGTTTGCACCCATAGCGTCACGGCAGTCCACGTACAATTCAACAATAAGCATCGGACCCATAGTGGTTTCGATTACTTTTACGCCAATGTCTTTTGCGCCTCCACCATACTGGTTAAGGACTGGGTCTTGGTCGTTGGCTTTTTTGAGGATATCTGCCTTTGCGGCTAAAACCGTCTCTTTTGCTTCTTGAGCATTTGCGAGTTTGACCACTTGGATTTGACCAATCATGACGGGGGATGTGCTGCTGGTGTGGAAACCGCCCCCTTCACGAACCATTTTTGCTGCGTAACTGGCTGCTGCGATGACGCTGGGTTCTTCGGTTGCCATCGGGATGAGGTATTCGATGCCGTTGATTAGGAAGTTTGCGCCGATTCCGAGCGGTTCTGGGAAGACGCCAATCACGTTTTCAACCATGTGGTCTGCCACATCAATTGGCAACGCACCGGTCTGTGCAATTAGGCGTGCTTCGTCGTCGGTTAATCCTGCAAAATCTTTGACGATTGCAAGGCGTTCTTTGGGTGTGAGTTTGTAGAAGCCAGAAATAACAGATGATTTAGCCATATCAAACACGTATCCAATTATTCTAAGATGATTGGGATAATTCAACTTTCACTTTTAACCT
>JAWRIR010000113.1:0-37518 GCA_040268405.1 Thermoproteota archaeon
AAGAAATGTTTACTGGCACATATTTGGAGCCTATTAGGATCCTATTAGAAACTCTATGCAGAAACCTATAGGGGGTAGGTCAAAATGACGCTTTTTCGAAAAACGCTAAGGGGGGTAGGTGCTATTGGCTGAAAAACAAACCAAAAGAATGTTGAAAAACGTGGTAGAAATACGATATTTGAAACTTTTCAGAAAAACCACACTAAAAACCACAAAGAAAGTTAAAAGAAAGGTTGGAGGGCTTATTGCTTAGCTGCCCTTTTAGCCAGCTTGCGTGAAAGCAGTTTACGGATTTCTTCTGCAAACACTACAATCACTGCAAGGCTGATTAGGTATGCCCAATCTGTTAAGCCCAACGGTGTAGTTCCGAAGAACCCGTTCATAACTGGCACATAAATCAGTAACGCCAAGATTGCCAATTGTGCTGCGATGCCGACGACTATCCATTTGTTGGTTCTTATGCTGGTTTTGAAGATTGATTGCTTACTGGTTCTGCTTGCGAGAACGTTTCCTGCTTGTGCTACTACGATTCCTGCGAACGTCATTGTTACTCCTTTAATGTAGACTGGGTCGTTAGCTGCGAGTTGCTGACCAAATTGCCATCCGCCTGCCATCCAAGCGTTTAAGCATCCAACCATTGCGCCGATTGCGATTATTCCGCCGATGAAGACTGAGCGTAGGAAGATTTTGCGTGTGAATAGTCTTTCTTTTGTGCTTCTCGGTGGTTCCAGCATGATGCCTGCCTCTGGTAGTTCACGACTTAACGCTAAGCTTGGAATGACATCAATAGCTAAGTCGATAACCAACACTTGCACTACCAGCAGTGGCAACGGGATTGCCAGCAAAGCGTAAAGCAGGTATGGGATGAGTTCTGCCCAGTTGTGGCTGAACACGTATACGATGAATTTGCGGATGTTGTCATAGATTGCTCTGCCTGATTCGACAGCTTTAACAATTGAAGCAAAACTGTCGTTAAGAAGGACAATGTCTGCGGCTTCACGTGCAACGTCAGTTCCAGAAGCGCCCATAGCAACGCCGATGTCTGCCTCTTTTAGCGAAGGTGCATCGTTCGCGCCGTCACCTGTAACCGCCACAATTTCGCCGCTCTTCTTAATTACTTTGACAATGCGTAGTTTCTGTTCTGGAGCAACACGTGCAAAGATTACGTTGCCTTTCTTGACCTCGTCAACTATGGCTTGGTCGCTTAAGTATTCAAGGTCAACTCCGCTGATAACTTGAGCGTATTCGCCTTCTACGATGCCAACTTCCTGTGCGATTGCTTTGGCAGTTGGACCATAATCGCCTGTAATGATGACTGTTCTAATGCCTGCTTGTTTTGCTTTTGCGACGGCGTCTTTAACTTCTGCTCTTGGTGGGTCACGCATTGCAGCTAAACCGACGAAGATTAAGTCCTTTTCAACTTCTTCGACGTTTTTGCCTTTGGTATACTGGTTTTTGGGTAGTTTCTTGTATGCAATTGCGATGACACGTAAGCCTTGTCTTGCGAATTCTTCAATGCGTGATTCAATGAGCATCATGTTTTCTTGGTTTAAGTCTTCGATTTTGCCGTCAGCATACATTTTGCTACAGACGTCAAGAGTGTTTTTGTGAGCGCCTTTAGTGTAAACTATTACTTCGTCTTTGAGTTCGTGGACTGTTGTCATGCGTTTGCGTTCGAAACTGAATGGTAAAATGTCAAGGATTGGTTTTTCTTCCAGCTCGTCTTCCATGTTCATGCCGTATTTCAAAGCGGCAACAAGCAATGCACCGTCTGTTGGGTCACCGATTACGCTCCAGTTTCGGTTGCGTTTGTTTGGTGGATCAACCTTTGCGCCATTGCATAGGGCGGCGATTTCTAAGAGTTTTTCAAGTGAGCTTGTTTCGGTATCGTCTTCATGTACTGTTTGACCGTTTATGGTAAAGTCGCCGACTGGGTTGTAGCCTAAACCTGAAACTTCAATGACGCGGTCTTTTACCCAGAGCTTGTTTACGGTCATTTCGCCTTTTGTGATTGTGCCTGTTTTGTCAGTGCAGATAACGGTTACGCTGCCCAATGTTTGAACTGCTGATAACCGTTTAACAAGCACATGCTGCTTGACCATTTTTAGCACGTTAATGGCTAACGCGCTCGAAACTGTAACCTGCAAGCCTTCTGGGACACAGCAAACCATCACACCAATCATGAATAGAATGCTTGATGCAAGTGAAACATGCAGGAAAAGCACGCTTGCCAAAAAGAATGCTGTGCCGACAATTACTGCTAAAATAAAGTCGAACTTTGCCATTGAAGCAATTTCTTTTTGAAGTGGGCTTTCTTCTTGTTGGATGGTTTGTGTTAAGCTTGCGATTTTGCCGAACTGTGTGCTCATTCCTGTTGCGTAAGCAACTGCTGTGCCTTTGCCTTTTGCAACGCTTGTGCTCATGAAGACAAGGTTGGGCGAATAAATGTAGGCTTTTTCAACCGTTTTTACTGGTTCAGTGTTCCGTGGTTGAGGTTCGGATTCGCCTGTTAATGGCACGTTGTTTGTCCAGAGGTCAAATGTTTCTATTAATCTTGCATCTGCTGGAACACGGTCGCCTTCTTCAAGAACGATAATGTCGCCTGGAACAATCTCTCTGACACCAATCTTCTTGAGTTCCCCGTCACGGTAAACTTTAGCATATTCCGGCATCCAATTCCGTAGGGTTGCCATGGCTTTCTCTGCACGCGATTCTTGGAACATGCTTACGAAAATGTTAACGAAAACTACGGCTAGAATGATTATTCCCAATTCTGGGTTGCCGCTAATGTATGAAAGAACTGAAGCAACCAGAAGCAGTATGCCAAACAAGTCTCTAAGATGAGTAAAGAATTTGTAGATGAACGGGATTTGCCTTTTTTCAAAAAGTTTGTTAGCACCATATTTTCTTAGGCGCGCCTTGGCCTCTTCAGTAGTTAATCCGTCAGGTGAAGTTTTAAGTTCATTATAAAGATCTTCAATTTGCGTAGATGCAGCTTTTTCCAAAATTTATTACCGCCAGAATCCTCACGATAAGTAACTTATGGACCTCTCCATCCATAGTTAAAGCGATATGTTGCTAATGATACAAGAGTATTTGAAAACCAAATAGTTTTCTGCTTTGCATTAGACTGATTAGACATCATCTTCAACGATTTACCTACTTGCTTATCTTTGAAGGTTATTTTCCCGTAATTGTAAACCCCTGCATTTAAAGAGTTCGGGATTAAGGCTCCTTTATATCCCCAAATCAGATTGTTTTCGGCTGAATCCAGCGGTTTCGCGTCTGCAAATCTTGGTGCGCACAATAACGCCGTTGGAAACACGCCAGATTGAAAGTTTAAGCATTCAACTACTGCCGCATTTTCCATTCTTTTTACCTCATACTTGAATGCTTCATTAGGGCATGGAAATTTAATTTAATCCTTTTTGAGAACTCAGCTTAACCATCTTGCAAAATCCAAAACAACCCTTAACCCGCCTAAAACCGTATCTAGTCCATGCTTATTTCTCAAACAGTAAACAATTCTTAATAAAAACGATGCCTAAATCCATAACTACGTTGCATCTAACAATAAAAGGCACTGTGTGAGTTATGGAAAAAGTTTCACTTGGCAAAAACAGCATGATGTTTCCCATGCCACTGGGACTCGTCGGAGTAAATGTGGCAGATAACCGACCAAACTTTACAACAGTAGGCTCAATCGCAACGGCAAGTCTAGACCCTCCCATGGTGTCTTTTAGCCTAAATAAAGTCCGATATTCTAACAAATTCATTAAAGAAAAAAAAGTTTTCAGCCTAAACTTCCCCACCATTAACCTCACAGACAAAGTTGACTACTGCGGCTTAGTCTCAGGCGAAAAAGTTGACAAATCAAAACTTTTCCAAGTATTCTACGGCAAACTTCCCGATGCACCCATGATAAACGAGTGCCCCCTATGTATAGAATGCAAACTTGTCGCAGTTGTTGACTTGCCCAAAAACGAGGTGTTCATAGGCCAAATTGTTGACTCATTTTGCGAACAAAAATACTTGACTAATGGCAAGCCTGACACGGCTAAACTGAGCCTTTGTACGTTAAATTTTGGGGATTCAAGCTACAGGGCGCCTGGAGTTGTTGTTGGTAAGGCTTTTTGTGATGGCGTAAAACTAGCGCCACTAAATTAACCTGCTCTTTGTTTGCTAAGTTTGTTACACGCTTGTTTTTTCTACAATTACACAGGTGTCGTCTTTTATTGACTGTACTGGCGCTTTTCTTCCGGTGAGGAAGGGAATAATCAGAGAGAAAATTAATGTCGCAACAATTACTAAGGAGAATCCTGCTTCACTCAAGAACCCCTCGCTCAAAGCAACTGTTGCTATTACAATTCCAATCGCGCCTCGTCCACCCAAGATGCCGGCTAACTGTTTAGGTGCCACATCCACTTTGGTGTGTAAGAATTTTTTCGTGACAATGTATGTTAGGGTTACTCCGATACCTAATGCAATGGTTATGAGTAGAGCCATTCCTACAAGGTAAAGGTGGTCTATTCCCATTAGCATTACTTCAACTCCTGCAAAACCGAAGAATAGTGGAATAAAGAATATGTTGTTCATCGTGGAGAATGTTTGGGAGATTCTGTCGCAAGCTTTTCTTCCAATAAAGCTGTCGTGAAGTATTAATCCTGCAAAGAAGGCGCCTAAGATAAAACTTAGACCCATGTTTTGGAAGACTACAGAAACCATTAGAGCAATGACTATTAGTAAAGCGAATGCGAAGTCTTGTCTTTTGAAGAATTTTGCTGATTTATTTATGACGTTCTGGAAAACTTGTGGTTTCCAATTTAATATCGCATCTAAAACAGCGTATAAAATTACGAATAACCCTATTTCAAGAGATATTGTTAAGGTGCTTTCTATTGGTCTTATGATTCCAGCTAGAAATATGAATGCTAAAACGTCTGATATTGTGACTGAGGCAAGAATTGTTTGTCCTGTAGCGGTTTTCAGAAGATTATATTGGCAAATAAGAACGGAGACAATAGAAAGTGACGGAACTGCTATTGCCAACGCAATCACTAAACTTTCAGTGATGGAAAACGGGAAGAACAACGGGGCTGCTAGTGCCATCCAGCCTAACGGTATAAGAAAACTAGTAGCGGAAAACAAAGAAGCAACCTGCATCCTGCCTCGTATCATTTGTGTTTTCATTTCAAAGCCTATATGAAAAATTATAAAGAACAAAGCAATTGACGAAATGGCCCTAAAAGGTTCATCCGCTACTACCAAACCAAGCACTGATGGTCCAATTATTATTCCGCTTAAGATTTCTCCAACAACTGCTGGAAGCCGAAAACGTTCAAACAGTTCACCCAACAAAAGTGCAGCGGCTAAAACAATCAAAATCTCTGTTATGATGCTGAAGGGCTCCATTGGGGCTCGGTTATACTCTTGGTTGAAGGGCTATATCTTGTTTACGTCATAGATAACATAAATTATATAGACAAACCCTTTGTCTGCATAAGAATTCAAACAGCTCTTTTGAAATCATAAAACTGTGAAGAACAAATTAGGCGGGTCCGACGGGAATTGAACCCGCGACCCCCGGATTAAAAGTCCGGTGCTCTAGCCTGACTGAGCTACGGACCCGCTCAACTTTTGTTGCGGCTGATAGAAATCGGGTGGGGGTTTTTTAGGGTTTCGATTCTCTGTCGGTAAAAAATGATGGTTGAGCCTTATTTTTAGGCTTTGAGGATGGTTGTCATGAATCCTTTTATCCTGTCGGTTGAATCAAGTATAACTTGTGTTGTCTTTGCTCCTTTATCGGTTAGTTTGTAGACTCTTTTTCTTTCAACCCAGACGCCTTCTATGAGTCCGTTTCTTTCAAGTGAATATAGAAGGGAGTATACGGTGCCTGAGCTTACTAGTAAGCCGAATTTAGTGTGGATGTAGGATATTATGTCGTATCCGCTGACTGGTCCGTTTCTGAGTTCGGACATAATGATTGTGTCCATGAAATTTTTGATTATTCTTTCTTGGATTTTTTTGAGGATTTTTGCTTCCATTTTTTCTCCGTTGAGGCTTACTGAGAGTAATACCATGTTAGTTTCACAATTAACCTGTTTATTCCTGTTTAGATATTTAAGATTTATTCGTATTTCGAATAATTAGTTACAACATAAATATTGGAGTTTATACTAATTAAAACTTGTATAAACAAACAATCAACAAAAATACCTGCCTAAAGGCAGCGTAAAGAGCATTTTTCTTCAACACATACCTATCTAAACATGCAAGTTGAAGCAGGTAATACAATGCAGTAATTTACACATAAATGTTATCCTACACACGAAACAGGTCGAAAAAATTTCAATGTTTGATGCTAATATGCCTCAACCATAAACATGTTTTAGACGTAATCCTTTCACTTTTACAGCCTCAAAAAAACAAATTATTAGTTACGTATATACGTGCATGTTAACAAACGTTATTTCTTATACTACCGTACTGGGCTAACGGTGCCTAAACGTGATTTCATGGAAACATTCATTTAAACGATTAAACGAAGAATATGAAATAGCTAAGAAAAAGAAGCAAGCGTTAGATAACCTGTTCACTACAGGAAAAATCTCGCAATCAACACGCGACTCTTTCAACAGCGACATAAGTGCTGCAATTGTCGAAATTGAAAGACAACAGAAAGACCTTCTAGAAAAAATGCAAACTAAAACAGACGAATTAGCAAGTCAAATCAAAACATTAGAGTCTCTTCTCGCAAACTATGAAATACAACACGTAGTCGGCGAAATTGAAGAGGAAACCTATCAACGTGAAATCTTACTCTTATCAACCGGCTTAGATACAGCCAAGAACGAGTTAGAAACAATCAAACAGGCTACAATGCAGCTTTGTGCACCAGTACAAACAGTTCAAGCTCCAGCAGCTCCAGAAGTTCCAGCTGCTCCAGCCCCAGTAATTACTGAATCAGTCACAATAGCTGCACCAGCCGCAGTAGCAATTGAAACTGCTCCCGCAGTAGCTCCAGTAGAACCAGAAATTGTAGTCGCTGCACCAGTAATTGAGGAGCCAGTTATGGAATGTGCCCCTTTAGAAGAAGCACCAGCACCAGTTGAGATTGCACCAGCAATCGAGGTTCCAGTTGAAGTAGCTCCAACAGTTGAGGCTGCCCCAATCGAAACCGCTCCACTTGAAGCTGCAGTCGCAGTAGAAACTCCCGCAATTGAAGAACCAGTTATGGAATCTGCACCACTTGAAGAAGTTGCAGCCCCAATCGAAGAAGCAGCTCCAGTAATCGAAGAGCCAGTTATGGAGTCAGCTCCAGTTGAAGAAACAGTTGCCCTAATTGAAGAGGCAGCACCAATCGCTCCAGCAGAACCAGAAATCTCAACAGAAGAACCAGCAATCGAAATATCTGCAACAGAACCAGTCTTCTTAGCTGCTGAAACAGCAGTTGAAGAGCCAGCAATGGAATGCGCTACAGTAGAAGAAACCCCAGTTGAAACAGAAACAATCTTTGAGGCAGCAATTGAAGAAACAGTTGCTCCAGTCGAAGAAGCAGCAGTTGACGTTGTTGCAGAAGAACCAGTTGCAGACGTTCCACTCCAAGTCTTCGAGGTAACAGAGCAAACTCCAGTCGAGCAAACACTCGAAAAAGTTATGGAACAATTAGATGCACCCGCAGTCGAAACCATAACAGTAGAGGAGCTAACACATGACAGCCACCCTTCTACAGCGCCTCATCAGGCGCCTTCCGAAATCATAACCGAAGCGGCAAGCGACGGTCAAATCGAAGAAAGCGACGAAGACACAACTGAGTAAGCTAAAAGCTTCTTTTTCTTTTCTTAATTTTTTGTTTTTTTTGTTTTAACTGTTTTTTTCGGTTATTGCTTGAGGTTTTGTGTAAATATTAATAAGTGCTAAAGGTGGAAGATTACCTTCATGCCTAAACAGTCTAAAAATAAATCCAAGGCCAAAGCTAAACTGAAAACCAAAATTGAAGCTCAAACTGAAACCTCGAGTTTTACGATGAAAAAGTCGTATTGGATAATGTTATCTGTAGTTATGGCTGTGGCGGTGTCCATTGCTGGCTTCATGTTTGACATTTCGCCATTAGGCATTGCTGTTTTGTTGGTCCCAATCGTTCTTTCGATTGGTCTGGTAGGTTATTTACGAATTACCCCGTCATCTTTGGTTAAAACCAGAAGAGCTACTTTCCTTTTTGTAGGTGCCTCTTTCATTGGGTTCGGAATTTGGGCTGCCATAATACTCGTGTTAATGTACACAGGCTTATTAGAAAGCATCTTTGTAGACACATTTTTCATAATTCCCAGTCTGATAACTTTCCTAATAATTGGCGCTTTCATAGGTGAACTCCTTGGCAGAAACAAAAGAGTAGAAGGCTTCTTCTTCAAAGAAGACGCACCTTAAAACATCCTTTTCTCTTTCTATTTTGCCCAGAAGCTTTAAGAGCCAATTGTCCAGCATGTTTTCTAACAGAACGTAAGGGACAGGACAGACCCAAATTGAAATTTGGAATAATGACACGAAACCCCGAAGCATGGAGCAGCACCCAAGTACGTGAAGCATTAACCCGCCATGGTATATCCTACGAATGTTTCACTTTTCCACGACTGGTCGCACGATTAGCCTACAAACCATACTTCAAAATTAACGGAACTAGTATCCTTGACGATTTAGACGCAATGATAATTCGTCCAATTGGTCGCGGTTCGCTTGAAGAACTGGTTTTCCGCATGGACATGCTTTACAAGCTGGAACGTAAAGGCTTTTACATGGTTAACCCGCCAAACGCAATCGAGCACTGCGTTGACAAGTACGACATTTTAGCGCTTTTAGAAGACGTCGGCGTTCCTGTACCCCGCACGTTAGCCACTGAAAGCGTAAATGAAGCTTTAGCAGCCTTCAACGAGCTCGGCGGAGACGTTGTGGTTAAACCGATTTTTGGTTCACGTGGACAGGGTGCAACACGTATCAACGACGTTGACATCGCAGACACGATTTTCAAAGCAATAACCTTCCATCACGGCGTCATCTACATGCAAGAATTTGTCCAACACGGCTTCTCAGACATACGCGCTTTCGTGGTCGGTGACCGTGTAGTTGCTTCAATGCGGCGTGTAGCCACCGGTTGGAAGACCAATTACAGTAGAGGTGCAAGACCTGCGCCTGAGAAAATCAGCAAAGAATTCGAAGACTTAGCCATTAAATCTGCAAAAGCTGTTGGATGCAAAATTGCTGGTGTGGACATTCTAGAAAGTCCAGATGGACCGCGTATTGTTGACGTTAATAGTCAGCCGGGCTGGAAGGGCTTGCAAGTTGTTACCGACGTGAACATTGCTGAAGAAATCGTTAACTTCGTACTTAACGAGTTAAAACAATAGTTTCTTTTTTATTCTTTCATTGCAAGCAGCCTAGTGTAAGCATCTTCTGTTGATGCTGGAAAAACCGTCTCTTTTCCTGATTTTAGCAAGATTCTGTCTTTGTTTTCTGTTAATTCTCCGATAAAACATGCGGAAAGCCCATTTTTGTTTAGCACTTCAATAGCTTGCTGTTTTTTCGCTTGTGGGACTGCTGCTAAAATTGTGCCGGTCGAAGACAGCGCCAGTACTTGTTCGTCGCTTAGACTGAACCGTTCTTTCAGGGTAATTGCTTCTTTTGGTACTGGCATGTTTTCCCATGTTACTTTGAATCCGACTTTTGATGCTTCTGAAAGCTCATTAAGAGCGGTTACTAATCCGCCTTCAGTGGCGTCATGCATCGCGTCCACGCAGCCTGCTTCGGCGAGTTGTTGAGCTTCTTTAACGCAACTTTGCATTTTCACCATGCCTGCGAGTTCTTGGGTTTTTGTTGCCCCAAAAAGCTCTGTTGCTATTTTGGGGTGTGTTAATGCAAAGTTGGTGAGGGTTTCTATGCCGACAGGCTTAGTGCACAGTATTAAGTCGTCTGCTTTAGCGTTTCCTGGGGTAACAAGTTTTTCTGGGTCAACTGTTCCGTAAACGGTGCAGACTCCGAGCAGGTCTTTTAAGCTATCGTACATGCCTGTGTGTCCCCTAACAATGGCTATGCCTTGTTCGTCTGCGGCGGCGCAGGTTTGTTTCATTATTTCTTGAAAAATGGTGGGGTCGGTTGGTCTTGGTCCGAGCAGGTTGATGGTGCAGAATTGGGGTTTGGCGCCGAACAGTGAGAGGTCGCTTGCGGCGTAGTTGATTAAAAACCAGCCGAACCATTCACGTGGGACGCCTGTGCATGGGTCAGTTGAAACCACCAGTAACTGGTCGCCGAGGCGGTGGACGCCTGCGTCGTAGCCAATCATTGGAGGCACAACTAAGTTTTTGTTGGGTTTTATGCAGTTGAGGAGTTTTTGTAGTTCTTGGTTGCTGAGTTTTCCCAATTCTGTGTCTATCCTGCTACAGGTACGCTTTTAGTACGTGAGTTCTTTGCAGTATGAGTAGTGCTATGCCGCTTATTACAAGTTCAGGTATCAAGTAGCTGCCGTTGTAGACTGAAGAGTAAATGATTGGGTCAACGCCTGGAGCATAAATTGGTGCCCACCATACAGCGCCTGCAATGAAGTGCATCCAGAACCTGCCGGTAATAGCCACTGTTGCGCCAAGAACGGGTCTTTTTGGGAAAAACCCTGCTAAGCCCAAAACGGCAAAAGCTAATGGGTAGTCAAACAGCACTTGGAATGGGTCAATAGCGTATGGCAAAAGCATGAATTGTATCATGCCGTAGATTGCTCCAGTGACTATGCCGACTTTTGGTCCTCTGCGCAGCGCGAGCCAAATGATTGGCACCATTGAGGCAAGAGTGATTGAGCCGCCCTGCGGCATAACATAAATGATGATGGTGCTTAACGCCGTCGCCAAAGCAGTGAAGATGGCTATTTCGGCTAAAACTTGGGGGTTTTTAAAGGAAGTTGGGTTTCTTATTTTAGTTTGGTTTGTGGTGTTCACTTGTTTGGTTTCCCTCCGCCAGTATTAACTGGGTCAGGTTCATTGGGTCGACAACCATTAAGTTGTCCTCTCAGCCGAGTCATTATCTCAGCTCCCCAGGACCTATGCTAAAACAAAATACTGTGACAACTAATATTTTAGTTTGGCTATCTCATAACCAAAAATAGCGGGTCAAAAGTACTGAATTTCAACATGTTAATGCGCTTGTTTTCAACCAATACGGACCTACCCCCCTAAGGATTTTCAGGACTTCAAAGTTAGGCTCAATTTCTACCTACCCCCTATAGGTTTCAGCATAGAATTTCTAATAGCATCCTAATAGACGGCAAATAGGCTGGTGTTTTTCTAACGCAACTAAACTCTTAATTAGGCTTGCACTATTTTGATACGTCTGTGATTCTTCAAAGACCCTTTTATCAGCAAGACATAATATCTGTTTCCAAAAACCTGCTTGGAAAAAATCTTGTTCACCAAACCAGTGAAGGTACCACAAAGGGCAGGATAGTTGAAACCGAAGCTTACAGTGGACCTGAAGATAAAGCTGCCCACAGTTCAGGTGGACGCCGCACAGCCAGAAACGAAGTTATGTATGGACAAAAGGGTCACGCTTACGTGTACCTGATTTATGGCATGTACAACTGCATCAACATCACATCTGGCTCAGTTCCAGGAAAACCTGAAGCTGTCTTGATTCGGGCTCTTGAACCCGTTGAGGGCTTGGAGCTTATGGCAAAACGCCGCGGTTGCCCAGAGAAGCCGGTTAACCTGACCAACGGTCCTGGCAGGCTATGTATTGCGTTGGGTATCTCGAGGGCTCAGAACCTGCAGGATTTGACTGCTCCACCATTATACCTTGAAGATGCTCCTGATGTGCCAGTGGCTGAAGTTGTAGCCTCTAAGCGTGTGGGCGTGGATTATGCTGGGGACTGGAAGGACAAACCTTGGCGTTTTTACGTTAAAGGTAACAGTTTTGTTTCAAAACCCTAATTTGTAAGGGTAAACACTAATCTGAAAAATCCGCTTATACTCTAATAACTGATTAACATGAAGCCCCAACCACCCAACCCAACCCACAAACGAATGATACGCGAAAAGAAAACCATAGCATACATGGTAGACATCTACTGCAAAGGACACCACCACACAACAGGCGGCGAATTATGCCCCGAATGCCAAAAATTCAAAGATTACGCCTTCCTACGCCTAGACAAATGCCCCTTCCAAGACAAAAAATCCACCTGCGGAAAATGCAAAATCCACTGCTACAAACCCGACATGAAACAAGAAGTCCGCAAAATCATGAGTTACTCTGGTCCGCGATTGCTGATTTATCATCCCGCTTTGGCTTTGCATCATGCTTGGGACGGACACCGCAAGGCGCCGACGCTTGATAGAGCCTAACCGTTCTTTTGCTGTTCTGGTTCCCTGATGGCTTGTCCTAAAACGTAGAACTAAATTCTACCTTGCCGTAAAAGTACCAAAGCATGAGGTCTGCATAGTGCTTTCGCGGTCAAACAAAATTGTGCTTTTTTCAGCAGCGGCAGTAGTGATTATTATTGCTCTTGTAGCTTCCGCGTTCTGGGGGTTAGGTGGTAGTGGCCAACCAGCCAGCACTCCAACTCCGCCAGCATCCACTCCTACACCCACTGTTGAAGTCGCACAAAAGAAACCGTTCTATTTTGGCGTAACTTACTGTGGCAACTCAACCACAGAAGCAAAAGCGCTTATAGACCAAGTAAAAAATTACACTAACCTATTTGTTATCCAATCAGGTCCATTGATGTCTAGGCTTTCTGCAGTGGAAGAAATCTGTGATTACGCAGTCGATTCAGGCTTAAACATTATAGTGTATTACGGTTACAATGGCGCTGCAAACAACGCTTGTGCTAACTTTACCAAAATTGCTGATTCACGTTGGGGTAGTCACTTTTTGGGGCTTTACTACAACGATGAGCCTGCGGGAAAAATGTTGGATGGTTCAGTCAGTTTGGTGGATCTTAATGGGACTTCTGTTAATGCAGGTCACGATGGCACGTTTTATGTTTATGCCAACTTTTCTGAAAATCCAAGAATTAACCGAACATTTTTTGGTTCAGGAAATATTGAAATTCATGTGGATTATCAGTATCCAGATGGCTCATCTGAAGGAAATACTACGTCTTATTTTACCAACGGAACAATCTATTTTTCAGCTTCCCACATGTTGCCAAATTATACGGTGATACGTGAACCTGATTTGTGGTTTTATCCTGACGGAACTGTAGAAGATGAAAACGGCGCCATAGTGACTGACCGTGGCAGTATCTCACAATTTACGCCTTATCAGCAAGTTTGGGATTCGAGACCCCTCCAAACCCAAGATGAAGTGGCGAATCTTTACGTAAACGCTAAACGCCAAATTCTAAGCTCTACCATCAGAAACCAGACAAACATTAAACTCATGACCTCAGACTATGTGCTTTACTGGTATGACTACCTTAGTGGTTATGATACTGTGTTTGCCCAACTGGGCTGGAATAATGACCCCACACAAGAAATCGCGTTAGTCAGAGGCGCCGCAAACCTGCAGGGCAAGGAGTGGGGAACAGTGATTACTTGGGAGAGCCTAAACGCGCCTTACCTGCCAAGTGCGGAAAAAATGTATGATGAAATGAAGCAATCCTACGAAAGCGGCGCAGAATACGTTATAGTCTTTAACTATAACCAAACAGCAGACTATCCAGCATACCCTGTAAATGGTACTTCCACTGGTAATGCTCTTTTGCAGGAAGAACATTTTGAAGCAATGGAAAAGTTCTGGAATGAGGTAGTGCAGAATCCCCAAAAAACTAACAATGTTTCCGCCGAGGCAGCACTGATTTTGCCGAACAGTTACGGTTGGGGTATGCGAAACCTTGACGACAGCATCTGGGGCTTATGGCAACCCGACGAAACAGCGCAACAGGTTTGGACTCAACTGCAGAGCATGCTTGGGCAATACGGGCAAAAACTTGACATAGTCTATGATGACCCTGCACATCCAGCGAGCGAAAAATATGATCAAATCGTTTTCTGGAACCAAACAGGTTAACCCTGCTTTTTCTTTTTCCCAAGAAGCTGCACAAGTGCTTGACCGTCTATCTAAAGAGCAGAAGAAAAAATAAACCAAAAATCTTCCTTTCACGCTTCTTTTTTGTTTTCAAAGCCATTTTTCTTCTTGCTTGTACTGGCAAAGTTGAGGATAATGTTTTTAGGTGCTATTTCCGTTAGGCTAAAGTCAATAGTAACTTACATTTGGATTGATTAGCATGCAGCCTATGCCTAAAGATTACAAGTTTGCCGAAATCGAGCAGAAATGGCAGAGCAAATGGGAAGAAATGAAAATTAACCGTTTCGACTGGAACGACAAAACCAAAACTCCCTTCACCATCGACACGCCCCCACCTTACCCGTCGGGCGAACTCCACATGGGAAACGTCCTCAACTGGGCATACTTTGACATGGTAGCCCGTTTCAGACGCATGCAAGGCTACAACGTGCTTTTCCCACAAGGCTGGGACTGCCACGGCTTAGGCATAGAAATTCAAGTTGAAAAAGCAAGAAACATCCGCAAACGCGACGTTCCACCAGACCAGTTCCGTGACTGGTGCATCGAACTTGTAGAGAAATACATTGCAATGATGAAAGAAGGCATTCTGAAGATGGGTGCAAGCATTGACTGGACCACCGAATACAAAACGATGAATCCAGATTATTGGCGTCGCACACAACTCAGCTTCATCCAACTTTACCAGAAAGGCTACATGTACCAAGGCACACACCCCGTAAACTGGTGCCCACGTGACGAAACCGCCATTGCAGACGCGGAAGTTGACCACGTCAAAAAAGAAGGCATCCTGCACTACATCAAGTTCCCCTTGGCAGGCTCAAGTGAACACCTCTTAATCGCTACTTCACGTCCCGAATTTATCCCTGCCTGCGTCGCCGTTAAAGTTAACCCCAAAGACGAACGCTACGGCAAATATGTCGGCAGAAAAATCGCAGTGCCCCTAATGAACCGCGAAGTCACAATAATCGCTGACGAAGCAGTAGACATGACCTTTGGCACAGGCGCCGTCCAAATCTGCACATACGGAGACAAAGACGACGTAAAAACCGTCATAAAACACAAACTCCCAGTAATCCGCCTAATAACCCCCAACGGACAAATAAGTGAAGCCGGCTGCAAATACGCAGGCTTGTACCTCAATAAGGCACGCGCCGCCATTGTTGCCGACCTCACCGAAGCTGGCTTACTTGAGAAAACCGAAAAGATTCAGCAGGAAGTCGGCGTTTGTGACCGCTGCAAAACCACTGTCGAAATTCTCGAACGCAAACAATGGTTTATGAAAACCATGGAGCTTTCAGAAAAAGTAGAGAAAGAAGCCAACGAAATCCCATGGTATCCTGATTACATGAAAAACCGCCTAATCGAATGGGCAAAAGCGTTGGAATGGGACTGGGTAATCAGCCGCCAACGCCTCTTCGCCACGCCAATTCCAGTGTGGTACTGCAAGAACTGCGGTGAAATGATTATTGCCAAGCCCGAATGGGTGCCAATTGACCCTAAACTGGAAGGTCCAAGAATCGATGCCTGCCCCAAATGCGGTGGCAAAGACTTCAGCGGCGAACAAGATGTCATGGACACTTGGATGGATAGTTCAATTACTTGTGCTGTTCACGCTGGCTGGCCTGACCGTGCAGACTGGAAACGCTTGTTCCCTGCAAGTGTGCACCCCTCTGGAACTGACATTATCCGCACGTGGGCATACTACCTAATGGTACGCCACCTCGCCTTATTTGACGAGCGCCCATTCAACAGTGTCCTCATTAACGGCATGGTCCTAGGCGCTGACGGCAGAAAAATGAGCAAATCGCTGAAAAACTATGCTGCCGCGCCAGAAGCGCTCGCCAAAAACGGTGCCGACGCAGTACGGCAATGGGCTGCAGGTGGAGGCGCAACAGGCTCTGACATTCCATACCGTGTACAAGACGTTGAATACGGCAAACGCTTCCTTAACAAACTCTGGAACGCTTCAGGATTTGCGAGCAAACTACTCGAAGACTACAACCCACAAGAGGCAACAAACGTTGAGTTGCAACTTTTGGATAAATGGATTATCAGCAAAACTGAAAACCTGACCAAAAAAGTCACAGAATCCTTCGAAAAATGCCAATTCAACATTGCAGTAGAAGATATCCGTAACTTTACATGGCACGTGTTCTGCGACTACTATCTGGAAGCAATAAAAGACCGCCTTTACCGTCCAGAAGTGCACGGAAAACAAAGCAAATTAGCTGCACAATACACACTCTCTGAAGTCCTCTACCGCTTGCTACAATTGTTTGCTCCTGTTGCTCCGCACATGACTGAAGAAATTTATCAGTATATGTATCATGATTCTAAAGGTTACCAGAGCATCCAAGTTTCAGCGTGGCCAAAATTCAACCCCGTCGTCGTCAGCGAGGAAGTCGAGAAACAGGGCGACTTAATTATTGCCGTCTTGGGCGAAATCCGAAATGACAAGGCACAAAAGAAGCTGCCCCTTAACGCTCCAATCAAAAACGTAACCATTTACGCAGGCGACCAAGCAACCGTAGAAATCCTGCAAAAAGGTGCAACTGACATTGCTTCAACGCTGAAAATTGAAAACATTAAAGTTCTACCGGAAAAATCAACTCAAGGAAGACAAGTCGCTCAAACCGACGTGACTATTCAAGCAGAGTATTAAAGGTGAAAATGTTTGGCTAAACCTAAACGTGTTGGTTTAATCGGCGCTGGCGCAATCGGCACCGTGTTAGCTGAAGCTGTTCAGCGTGAACTTGTAAAATGCGACGAGCTGGTCGTTTTTGATGTTGATAAGCAGCGTGCTCAAAACCTGAAAAGTAAACTGCAGTTTCCTGTGAAAGTGGTTGATAGCGTTGAGGCTATGCTTGCTTTGAAGCCTAAAGTGGTTGTGGAAGCAGCTTCCCAGCAGGCAATCACCGAACATTTTGACAAACTCTTAGCCGCGGACGTTGACATTATAGTTATGAGTACAGGTGCCTTGCTTAGCCTTGGTACTGGAAGCCCCCGTGTTCATTTTCCGTCGGGAGCAATCGGGGGTTTAGATGCACTTTCCAGCGCTGTTCTTGCTGGTGTTGACGAGGTAACATTGATTACCCATAAGCCTCCAAAGGCTCTAAACAAAGACAACACTGAAGAACTCGTAGTGTATGACGGCAACGCAAAAGAGGCAGCAAGACTTTTTCCAAAAGCAATGAATGTTGCAGCAACCTTGGCTTTAATTGTTAAACCTGTCCCAGTAAAGGTGCAAGTGGTTTCTGACCCAAAAGTAACTCGCAACACACACGAAATCAAAATCAAATGGCGCTTCGGCGAAATGCACATGCAATTTGCCAATGACCCACACCCAGACAATCCACACACAAGCGCGTTGGCAGCGTGGTCAGCAATTCGTTTGTTGAAGACTTTGCTTGAAGCCTAACCATCTTTTTCTTCTATTTACAACATACTTTTGATTTGATTTTCAACCAATAGCACCTACCCCTCTTAGGGTTTTAGATCTATAGATTTCCGCATAGAACTTCTAACAAGTACAAATCAGGGAGTAAAAAGAAAGATTGTATGTTTTCTATTTTTTGTTGCCGGTTTTTACAAGTATTTTTTCATTCAGAATAGCGCTGGATGCTTCTAGTTGATGCTCTAGTCTGCATCTGCAACGGTGACCTTTTTTTTCTTCAATTAAACTGCCTTCAGATGCAGGTCTCATGTCATAAACAGGACCAAAAATGGGGTGGATAAGGTGAGTAGGGTATGCCTCACCAGCATCAAAAGTCCAAGTGTAACCTTCTAACGATTGACATGTTGGACAAACTTTTGCGTCCTTTTTTGTTCTCCATACAGTTTTGACGATGATGCGCATACCTTCGACTCAATCCAACTTTTTAGTTTAGATTACTCCTTGGTCAACCATTGCGTCGGCTACTTTTACGAAACCGCCGATGTTTGCGCCTTTCACGTAGTTGATGAAGTCGCCTTCTTTGCCATATCGAACGCATGTTTGATGGATTGATTTCATTATTGCGTTCAATCTGGCATCTACTTCTTCACGTGTCCATGAAATACGCATGCTGTTTTGAGCCATTTCTAAACCAGATGTTGCAACTCCTCCAGCGTTTGCAGCTTTACCTTGACCGTACAGGACTTCATTATCAAGGAACACTTTGACGCCTTCAGGTTCTGTTGGCATGTTAGCTCCTTCACAGACGCAGTAACAGTCGTTGTGCATCAGAGTTTTAGCGTCATCTCCGCTGATTTCGTTTTGTGTGGCGCAGGGTAATGCTACGTGGCATTCTACTTCCCATGGGCGTTTTCCTTCAAGGTACTCGGCTTTGGGATATTTGCTCTTGTACTCCTTGATTCGTCCTCGCCGGTTATTTTTAAGATCCATTACGTACGAAAGCTTGGAGCAGTCAATGCCTTCATCGTCAAAAATGGTGCCGTCGCTGTCTGACAGGGTTACTACTTTTCCGCCCAGTTCATTGACTTTCTGTACTGCATATTGAGCAACGTTACCTGAACCCGAGATGGCAACAATCTTGCCCTTGAAGTCTTCATTTCGCATCTTTAGCATTTCTTGAGCAAAGTAAGTGACTCCATAGCCTGTTGCCTCTGGTCGAATTAAGCTGCCGCCCCAGTTTAAGCCCTTTCCAGTTAAAACTCCTGTGAATTCGTTGCGGAGTTTCTTGTACATTCCAAACATGAAACCGATTTCTCTGCCGCCAACACCAATGTCTCCGGCTGGGACGTCCGTGTCTGCACCAACATGCCGGGAAAGTTCCAACATGAAGCTTTGGCAGAACCTCATTACTTCAGCGTCGCTTTTGCCTTTGGGGTCAAAGTCTGAACCGCCTTTAGCGCCGCCCATCGGTAGGGTAGTTAAAGAGTTTTTAAAAACTTGTTCGAATGCGAGGAATTTTAGGACGCTTAAGTTGACGCTTGGGTGGAAGCGTAGTCCTCCTTTGTATGGGCCGATGGCGCTGTTCATCTGAATTCTGTAGCCTTTGTTTACTTGTAGTTCTCCTTTGTCATTGGTCCATGTAACTCTAAACATGATTACCCGTTCAGGTTCAACTATGCGTTCTAAAATGTTGGCTGATTGATACTTGGGGTTGTTTTCAATTACCGGCCAAACAGAAGTGATTACTTCTTCTACTGCTTGATGAAATTCTGGTTGGTTAGGGTTTTTTTCTTTTACATATGCCATAAAGTCTTCAGAAGTTTTATACATTACATGTCACTGCTCGGTTAGGTTTTGCTGACTATACGTATCTGGTTAAAGCTCAATGGTGACCCTTGCATGTTGGAGGGAAAATTAATTTCATAGGTATCTTTAGATCCACATGTAGGGCATGTTTTATTGTTAAATTTGCAATGTTGGCAAGTTTCTGATTCTTCGCCTATCCTAAAATATACTTCTTCTTGTCCTTCAATGTTACCGGTGAAAAGTCCAACGAGTTCAATCCACGTTTTACCACAGTGTGAGCAAGCGTATCTTTTTCTTAGACCGCTTCCAAATTTGTGCCCGACTTTATCTAATGCTTCTTCCAGTCGCATTTACAGCACCAAATATCAGGATGTTTCTAGAAATATTTAAGACTTTGTAGAATTAATGCTAAATAAAAACCGATATATTAAGAAAATTTAGTTAAATTAAGCGGTTATGTGAAGTGTATGTTGTAGAAAAGAATTATATTAAATCACACACTAACTAAGCAAGGTAAAAAGCATGGGCGCAGAACTTGACGAAATAGATGTTGCTATAATCAGAGCTCTCCAGAAAGATGCACGAGCAAGCTTTGCCGCAATCGCAAAAAGCTGTGATGTCTCAATTGACACAATAAGCAAACGATTCAAAAAAATTGTTCAATCAGGTGTAGCAAGAGGCACAACTGTACTGCTGAATCCAAAGAGCTTTGGTTGCGACTGCGTTGCAAGTTTTGGGATAAGAGCAGACTTCTCACATATTGACGATATTCTGAAATTTATTGGACAAATTCCGGGCATAGTATTCAGCGCTCAAACAATGGGGCGACACAGTATCTTTGCTGTTGCCATCGTAAAAGACGTTACAAACCTTAGCCAGATAAAAGAACTAATCAAAGGTCATCCCATGATCAGGGAGATAACAACAAGCATATGGGTCGACGATATACTGTTATGCCCAGAAAACTTTGACTTAAAAGCCACAAAAGGAGCCGCCACGCTTGGATAATATAGATTTGTATATTGTTGAAGCGTTAAGTAAAGACGCCCGAATATCTTTCCGTCAAATTGCGTTGGCACTAAACCTTTCGCCGGACACAATAATAGATCGATATAACATTCTTCAGGAGAAAGGAGTTATTAGAGGATCAACAATTGTTTTGGATCCCAAAAAAATTGGTTACACTGCAATGGCCGTTTTCATGATTGACATTGCTCCTGCTGTAAATGGTGACCTTTTTGACTCCAATTTAATTTTGGAAACGCTGATAAAAATGAGAAATATTATTGTTGCTTCCAAAACAGTCGGGGACCATGATTTATTGGCTATAGGTGTAGTGCGGGATTTTCAGCATCTGTTTGCTGTGAGAAATGAAATAGCGGCTGTTCCAGGTGTTAAAGGAATTGATGTTTCTTTTTGGAGCGAAATAACTGCGCTTTCGCCTAAATATTTCGTTATTTAATCTGAGAGGCTGATTTGGGCAAACTGAAAATAAATTGGGGGTTGGGGGCTTACGAAGAATTCCAAATCTCTATTGCTTGTTTAGTTTGTTTTTGAGCCTTTAAATTCGCGATTTCTTTATACATGGCAAATGCTTGTTTGTATATCTCGTTATACTGTATCATTATGATTCGCATTTCTTGTGACCAGCTTAATCCGTAAGGGTAATACGGAGTGGGTTTTTGTCCATAACATTTTGAAGCATGCTCAAGCCAACAATCTTCGTGTCTAAGAAAACCGTATTCAGACAAAATAGGGCCCAGTCTTCCAACAACTCTTCTCACGCCTTTATTCACTATTTCGGGGTCCCTGTTGCCTGAACAACAATATGGTGAGAGTACACCCATCTCCTTTAACGATAAATGCCACCATAACTCTTTAGTTGAGAGTGCTTCCTCTGAAAACTGAGATGCTTGACTTGACAGTTTTCGCACTTTTGCTTTTATTTCACCAATTTTTTCTTTTCCTAATTTTAACGTGTTTTCAGTGTCTGATGTTACATATTTTCTTGTGGTGTCATCAAACCAGTTGGAGGCGAAAACTGCAGTGGCGTCAATGAACTGAATTCGAATTTCTTCCATTTTATCAATTAAATCTGCCAGTTCAATCTCGTGGCTTTTAATTGTTGAATCAAAGTTTTCAGTCATCTTGCATCTGATTTTATTTCGGTAAAATTCGTTTTAAACTTTTGCCAACATCAAGGTGCACTCTTAAAAGCTGCGCCATTTTAAGCGGTTTTGTAGAAAAAATTGGGTTTAAAACTCGTTTTAATAAGATTCAGTTGATTGTGTGAGCAACTTATTTATGGTTGTATCTTGCCTCTTTGAGCTACCAATTTATGTGAGGTGATGGCATGAGGTTTATAGCAAACAAAAAGTACCGACTAAAACAGGACTACGCTGACGCCACTTTAGGCAAGATTCCAAACGGTATGCCCGCAACTTTTGTCTCAAACATTAACGGGAGTTGTAGATTCAAACTACCAAACGGTAAAATGTTTGGAATCAACGAAAAGTCGGCACTTACTCTTATGGCAGAAATGTAAACTATTCATGCCCGCCCTTCTATCATGCTTCCTCTTTTTTATGATTGATAATTTGCGGCATAAACAGAAGACTCTTGTTATTTTTGTGATTGTTTTGTGTTGCCCACATATGTTCTTTGCATTCGAAGAAGCATTACTTTTTAGGTGTAAATTTTGGCTTCAATTATTCAGTCAGTTAATAGTGAACCCAAACATACAGACGGGCATGATACAGCTGCGGTTGAGGTTAACCGGAACCAGTTTATGTGTCCTGAATGCGGCAAACTTTTTCCTCTAAAAGATGCCGTTGAAGCACACCTGCACGGTGTACATTTGGAGCATTTGCGTAGGGAACATGGCGAGTTTCACGGCGAAGATGTTGTTGGACACCATGTCGGGTAAGGGTTACTGAAGTTAATCAGTAAAACGCTATAACTAATCCAGTCTAGTTTGATTTTTTATTGGAAATTTTTATAATATTGGTGCTGCAAGAGTGGGAATTTGCAGTTTTCTGATTGTTAGTTTGTCCATTGTCTCATAATGTGCAATTTTTTTTGCTGTTTCGTTTTTGGGTGCTTGTTTTCTTGTCCTTTTTTGTCTGTAGTTCTTGGTGAAAAAACCAAAAATTATGTTTTAGTTGTTTTGATGAGGTTTGATGATGGTCGATGTGCCTCAATGAATGAAATATTTGTCAATGTGACACGATAATCATAAATAATTTTAAATATCCGTCGATACAATAGTATGTTGGGCAATACCCATGAAAGTCACCCTAACCGTAAAAGCCGACGAACTAAAACTCGCACAAATGCTCTCAAAATTCAGCGAAAAATACCACATGAGCTACAAACTCAACCGGCGACCAAACGGCTACCTCTTAGAAGTAGACCTAAACGGTGAAGACTTCGGCGAATTCATCCGGCGACTAAACCACCTAAAAGACGCCACCTACAACATTGAAGAGATGCGGGGCGGCGGCTTGCTGGATAAATTCAACGTTAGCTTGCTGCGTACAAACTCTGATGCAATGGTTGGTAAGGAAACTATTGCAAAAACTGATATTGACCCCTTGGATGGCGGTGTAGTTAAGCTTGGAGGGGAGATTTGGCTTGCTAAACCTGTGGATGACTGCAGTGTCATTAAGGAGGGCTCAAAAGTGCGGGTGATTCGAGTGGAAGGGGTTAGCCTTATAGTTGAAGGAGTAAACGAAGAAAAATGTCAGAACTAACAATCGTATTAATCGCAGTCGTAGTTGTAGTTGTAATTGTAGCAGTCTTGTTCTTTATGTCCCTTAAAAAAGTAAACCAATACGAAAAAGGGTTGGTTGAAAGATTCAACGCTTACGAGAAAACGGTTGAACCGGGGTTACGAGTTATCGTGCCCTTTGTGGAAAGACTCTACAGGGTCAACATGCGCGAGCAAGTTATTGATGTTCCTCCACAAGAAATCATTACCGAAGACAACGTAGTCGTAACAATTGACGCAATCATTTACTACCAAGTCATCGACGCAAGACGTGCACTATATGAAATCGAAGACTTCGAATTAGCCATCGTTAAGCTTGCCCAGACAACACTAAGAAACATCGGTAGGCGAAATGAGCTTAGACGTTGCTTTAACTTCAAGAGAAAAAATTAACGTGGATTTAAGAACCGTTCTTGACCAAGCCACAGACAAATGGGGCACAAAAGTCAACAGAATCGAACTTCAAAGAATCGACCCGCCACAAGACATCCAGACAGCCATGCACAAGCAAAAGACAGCTGAACAAGAAAGACGACAACTCAGATTACTTGCAACAGGCAGAAAAGAAGCTGCCGAACAAGAAAAACTAGGCGCAATCTTAAAAGCGCAAGGCGAAAAACAATCGGCAATCCTTAGCGCTGAAGGTGAAGCCAAAGCAGTGGAATTAGTAGCTGAGGCACAAGCAAAAGCCATTAAAGCAGTTTCAGAAGCAGCAAACACTTACTTCAAAGAGAATGCGCAGCTTAACAAGAGACTGGACGTTATACGAGACACGTTCTCACAGCAGACCAAAGTCATAGTGCCATCAAACGCTGACGTGTTAAACGTGCTTGGCTTAGAAGGTGCCGCGGTGGTTCCGGTAAAGACGGGGCAAAAGACTTCCACGAATGAAGGTACATAGTTTACAGGGGTATGAACCTTGGCGACAACCTCTACCATCGCTCTTTTCCCATTAATTTTCTTTGGGATAATAGCGGTAGTCATTGCATTAGTGTTAATTAACTCGTCAAGACGCACTAAATACACTAAAGCTGCTGCAACAAGTTCGCAACAAGGGCGACGCTACACCTTTGATCCTGCGCCTCTGTATCAAGGCTACGTGCCTGGCAATTTCAGTAACCAGATGGAGCTTGACATGCGTTTGCCCTACAGAAGCTTCAAGAAGAAGTATCCACACACCAACCTGGGCTACGAAGAATACAAAAAGATGCAAAAGCAAAAAGCGTTTAAGCGGTCATTGAGTTCGCAAGATAACAAACGTATGGTACGATAAACCTGCGCCTCTTTTTTCTTTATGTTTAGTAAATCTTTTAGGAAACAAGTTTTTGTTGAAAAAATATAAAGAGCGGAAAAACCGCTTATTCGACGAGTTTCTTTCTGGCTTGAGCTATGATGTCGACTGTTTGGTCTCTCCACTGCTCAAAGCCGACTGGAGTCTCGGGGTATGTGTTGTAGTGTGCGCTTAGTTCTTTCATCATGGTTACGGTTAGGTGTAGCTTGTTGAGGAAGCCTAAGCGGCGTAAGCCTTTGAAGACTCTTTTTGCGGTTTCAGTAATGTTTAGTTTAAAGTCGTCGCCCATGCCTGCTTTAAGTACGTCGTCTTCAGTCATGAGTTTCTCGTTCATGCCGTAGTTTAAGTCGTCATCGCTGCATGAAAGCAGGAACAGCTTGAAAATGTCCAGTGCACCTTGCTTTTTGCCGTAAGTATCAATGTATTTCTTGTTGTATCCCCACAGCGCATCTTTTGTTACGTCACCTTTACCGATGGCTTCAACGATTTGTTTGCCTGCAAAGTGTCCGCTGAGCATTGAGGGGCCGATACCGCCGCCGTGAATTGGATTAACTAAGGATGCTGCGTCACCGATTATGGCAACTCCATTGCCAACCATGTTATCAAGTGGTCTGCGGACGGGGTCAAACCATGCACCGCCAGTTAGGACTAGTGAGCCGTCAAACATGGGTTTTTTGAATGCTGTGCTGTAGAGTTGGTCTTTTGGATTAGGATAACCGGTTTTGCGCATGATGGCGCCGATGCCTACGTTTACACGTGCACCGCCCTTGGGGAAAATCCAAGTGTAGCCGCCTGGTGATGCTTTTTGGCTGAGGTAAATTTCGCAGTATCTTGTGTTTTCGTTTTCTTGTTTAAGTTGGCGGATTTCGCGGTAGCATGCTTCAACGTCTTCGTTGTCGATTTCTTGGTCAATGCCGATTTCTTTTGGTAATTGTTTGCGTACCATGCCAAAGTAGCCTGTTGCGTCAACGACAACTTTGCTGCGTAATTCGCAGACTTGACCAGTTTTCATGTTTTTGGCGTTTATGCCGACTACTGCGCCTTTCTCGATTATGGGTGAACGGAAATTGGTGTTGTCCATTAACTGAGCGCCTTTATCTGTGGCTTTGTTTAGTAGCCATTGACCGAACAAGCGTCTGTTGAGGATGTAGCCTTTGAAGTCTTTGTCTGCGACGGTGAAGACGGTCTCTTCGTTTGGTGAGTAGATTTTCATGCCGTCTATTTTTGCTTCAAATTCGCCGCCGTTTGGTTTTTCAAGACCCAAAAAGGTTAGGTGGTGTTCACCTAGGGCGTCGCCACAGATTTTTTCGCCTATAGCTTCGCGTTTGTTCTTTTCTACTAAGCATACTTTAAGGCCGGATTCAGCGATGGTTTTTGCTGCAAGGCAGCCTGCTGTTCCTGCGCCTACTACTATTGCGTCATACTTTTCCATGTTTACTCCTTCCGTGAACGTCAAGTGATGTATTTTGTATACTATGTTTTATTAGTAAAGCCTTAATAAATTAGGAAGTAAGTCAAAGTACACCGAGTGTGACCCTGCATGAGTGCCCCTTTAACTTTAAGTGCCGAATTCCGAAAACTAGTAGAAGGCCAAATGGAACGAACCCTCCATGGTATCGAACAAACATTTGCTGCAATAATGGAAAAACAAAAAATCACCCCACAAGAAGTCAAGGATGAACTAGATAGCCTGCAAGAAAACTTTACCGTGTTGTTCCAAAAATGGAGCCTAGAAATCCTCTATACGCTTCTTCTTAAAAAAACCAGCGGGTTTGGCGGCTTAAAAAAAGTTTTAGGCGTAAATTCACGTACCCTTTCGGATAAACTGAAGCTGCTACAATCGCACGGTTACATAGAACGTAACGTCCAAACGGGACCGCCATTACGCGTAGAATACAAGCTTTCATCTAAAGGCAAAAACACGGTACTTTTAGCCTTGCCGCTGCTGTATTATTCAACAGCAGTTTGAGGTTTTTCTGACGATTTTTTCTTTGTAACCCTTGGCAGGCTGGTTGTTTCTTTTACTGTTTCAAAAACCATGCATGTCAAAGTTTTCTGCAATCCGTGAATGCGTCGTAGTTTGTCGACGACGAATTTGCCGATGGCGTCAACGCTTTCTGCTCTTACTTTTACCAGCAAGTCCCAGTCGCCCGTGATAATGTGTACTTCTTGGACGTCTGGCAGTCGCGCGATTTCTTCAGCAACATCTCTTTGCGTGATTGGGGTTCCGTCTTCTTTGTTTCCATAGGATACTGCGGCGAGGATGAAGGCTGCGGTTGCAAGGTTTAGTTTTTCTGGGGCAAGGATTGCGCGGTATTGTTTGATTATGCCGAGTTCTTCCATGCGTTTTATTTTTGCGAAAACTGTTGTGATTGGGGTGCTGGTTTTTTTGGCTATTTGGTTGGCTGTTAATTTGCTGTTTTCTTGGATTAAAAGCAGGATGGCGATGTCTTTGTCGTCGAGTTTAATACTCATATGTAAATATTACATTTTTCAAGTATAAAAACCTGTTTTTATTGTAAATTACCCAATTTTTGTTATAAAAAATTTATAATCTCTACAGTGGTTACTTCACTAAGCTAAAATTAATCAAGTGAACAAACCTTGACAGCAAAACCCTGCGTTCAAATTGACCCTCCAAAATCGTTAGACCAACTAACGGCACAAGAAATCGAAAAGAAAGCCTGCATAGGCAGAATAGTAACATACACACTTGGCAGCCTAACATCAACATACGTCAATAAAGGCTTCCAATGGCTCTTGCCAGTTGCTTTAAGCCAAAGCACTGACCCACTCTGGCCAGACCCGGGAGCATCAATCGAAAAAAGAATCGAAGTAGACATCTACGGAAAACCCGTACGCACAATGGCAAGCATGATAATTCACAAACTCATTGGAGCCTCAACAGCATACCCAAAACTATTCATTCTTTCACCAAACATCCGTATCGAGAAATCAGAACGCGGAAAAACAGGTAAACACATTTACGAATTCACACAACTCGACTTTGAAGCTGTTGATGCCACATCAAAAGACGTTTTTACCCTTGTTGAAGAAGCCCTTTGCACTTTAGTTAAGGATTTAAAGAAAAACATGAAAGACGACCTAACAACAATTGGTCGCTGTGATGCCATTCCCAACTTGGATGCTCCATTCAAAGTTCTTGACCGCGAAGACCTTGAAGCAAAATACGGTGCAACTTGGGAATCCGACATTATTGAAGAAATAAAGCAGCCTGTTTGGATAACAAACATTCCACGTGAATTCTACGATTTTGAGGACTTCTCAACTGGTAAATGGGATAACTATGACCTGTTTATGCCCCAATTCGGAGAAATCCTTTCAGGCGCAAAACGTGAATATGAATATGACAAAATAACCAAAAAGATTGAACGTGACAATGTCCGAAAAGAAAACTTTAGCTTAATTATAAAAATGGCAAAAGAAGGACGCCTAAAACCAACAGCAGGTGCAGGCATCGGCATTGAACGTTTAGTTGGGTATCTTACAGGCGTAAAACATATCGCTGAGTGTCAACCATTCCCACGGGTACCCGGAACAGTACATGAACTTTAAGTGAGGAAAGAACGTTATGAATCCATATCTAGAAGCACTTCAACCTAAACTTAGCCCCCAAGACTTCAAGAAACTAGCCGCAATCGACAATCCAAACGTCCACGAATTCATCGCAAAAGCCAACGACCTCTGTCACCCAGAAAAAATCTTCATCTGTAGCGACGCGCCCGAAGACATCGCGTATGTCAGAAAGCAAGCAGTCGCTTGTGGTGAAGAACAAGCCATCCTTACTCTTCAAGGGCACACAGTGCACTTTGATGGTGAACAAGACCAAGGCAGAGACCGCCAAGCCACCAAGTACCTTGTACCTAAAGGTGTCTCTTTAAGCAAAGCGCTTAATCAGATTGACAGACAAGAAGGTTTAACGGAAGTCCGTGTCTCCCTGCGAGACTTGATGGTTGGCAAAACCATGATTGTCCGTTTCATTTCTTTGGGTCCTAGAGATTCAGTTTTCACAATTTTAGGTTTACAATGCACCGACTCGTGGTATGTCGCTCACACTGAAGACCTGCTTTACAGAGCTGGCTATGACCAATTCGTAAAAGCTGGTCCAAAAAGCGACTTCCTACGTGTCTTACACTCAGCAGGTCAACTAACCTCCGAAATGGTCAGTGCAGATTACAAATCTAAACGCATATACATTGACCACATGGACAACACCATATATAGCGTAAATACACAATACGCAGGCAACAGTGTCGGCTTCAAAAAACTCGCTTTCCGCCTTGCAATTCGCAAAGCAAGCAGTGAAGGCTGGCTAGCAGAACACATGCTGCTCATGGGTGTTTATGGTCCAAACAAACGCAAAACCTACTTTGCAGGAGCCTTCCCAAGTGCATGCGGTAAAACCTCAACAGCCATGCTTCCAGGCGAAACAATCCTCGGCGACGACATTGCATACCTCCGTGAAATCGGCGAAGTAGCCCGTGCAGTAAACGTTGAAAGCGGCATCTTCGGAATCATACAAGATGTAAAAGAAAAAGATGATGCTCTAATCTGGAAAGTTCTATCAACACCTGGAGAAGTCGTATTCTCTAACATCCTAGTAAAAGATGGTCAACCATACTGGCTAGGAATGGGTAAAGAACTGCCAAAAGACGGCTTAAACTTCACAGGTCAATGGTTCGAAGGCAAAAAAGACGAAAATGGCGTTGAAGTTCCAGCAGCACACAAAAATGCACGTTACGCAGTAGCACTAACAGCATTGGAAAATGTTGATCCTGAACTCAACAACCCCAACGGTGTTGAACTCGGCGGCATCATGTACGGTGGACGAGACGCAAAAGCATACGTTCCAGTCCAGCAAAGCTACAGCTGGGATCACGGAATCATCCTGTACGGTGCATCTCTGGAAACAGAAACCACTTTTGCAACAATCGGCAAAGAAGGCGTTCCAGAAATTAACATGATGAGCATCCAAGACTTCATCTCAATTCCAATGGGCAAAAACGTTAGCAACAACTTGGAATTCGGACGCAAACTCAAAAAGCAACCAATTGTCTTCGGCGTTAACTATTTCCTACGTGGTGTTGAAGACGGTAAATACCTTAACACTCCACGTGACAAACACGTTTGGGTTAAGTGGATGGAACTTCGTGTCCACAATGAAGTTGACGCAATCAAGACTCCAACAGGCTTGATTCCAAAGTATGAGGACTTAAAGAAACTCTTCAAAGAAGTATTAGGCAAAGACTACGCAAAAGAAGACTACATCAAACAATTCACTACACGCGTACCAGAAAACCTTGCAAAAATAGAACGTGTATCCAAATTCTACCAAGAAAACGTCACTGACATACCACTGGAAATGTTCGGCCAACTTTACATGCAACGCGAACGACTGCTGGCAGCAAAAGAGAAGTACGGCGACTACATCTCACCAGAAAAATTCGAATAAAATCCTCCCAGGGAAATTTTTTCCAATTTTCCACCACAAACAATTTCCCCCCAATTTGGGTGAAGTCTTAAAAAGGATAAAACACTGAGTAGGACTTCATAATTATTAATAAAGAAAAAATCGAAACAAGACAAAGGAGACAACAAATATGATGAAGAAACCAACCGACAAGGAAACCTTCCTTATAGATTTGGCGCAGGTTGAAGGTGACGGTTCGTTTAAATGTCCAAAGTGCGGCTTGGCAATTTCGCCTGAAGACGAGTCAGAGGATAACTACGAAATCGTTGACACTAAAGTTCAAAATGATGAACTAGTTGAACTTGTTATAACCTGTGGCAGATGTGACAGCACCATTAGGCTAACAGGTTTTAATTCTGAAGCCTAATTGGCGTGTGTTTTCTAATAATTTTTGATTTTTCGGCTTGCTCCAAAAAAGATTAACCCCATTATTCCTCCATAAAACAAACCGTTAAACAGGGAACTAAAAATCTGCACATTCTCTTCTACAACTTGAACTGCTCTACCGATACCTCCACAAACATAATTTCCTGGAAACATTGGTGTTGGAATCATGTATGAGATTGCGGCAAAAACTGCGATAAACCCTAACATTATTTGAAGTTTCATCCGACCATTCCCTCAAGATTGTAGTGTTGCGTAAGACGTAATAAGCCTTATTGTCTGCCTGTACAACACAACTACAAAACCTAAAACAACCGCAGGGAAAGAAAACGCTTTATTTCAGCTTGCCTATCTTTCCCGCAGTGGAACCTATGCATGTTGAAATCTTTCCCGTAGGTATGCTTTCAACCAACTGCTACATTGCAAACTGCACCGAAACAAAAGAAGCAATAATCATTGACCCCGGACTGGATTTTGATGCCGAAGCACAACCAATCTTCAACTACATAGAAAAAGAAAAACTCAAAATAAAATTCATAATAAACACACACGGTCACTCAGACCATATAAACGGCGACAGGATAATGCAGAAAAAATATTCTGTGTCAATCTGCATTCATGAGCTTGACGCTTCTTTTCTTGAAAGCATTGAAAACCATGACGCATCAAATGATGTTCTGCTTAAAGACGGGGATGTTGTAAAGTTTGGTAACGTGACTTTGAAAGTTATGCATGCGCCTGGTCACACTATGGGTGGTATTTGTCTTGTCGGTGATAAAGTTGTGTTTTCTGGGGATACTTTGTTTGCGGGTAGTATTGGGCGGACTGATTTTGCTGAGAGTTCGCCAAGGGCTATGGCTGTGACTTTGCGTAAGTTAATGGGTTTGCCTGATGGGTTGCTTGTTTATCCTGGTCATGGTGAGGTTTCTTTGATGGGTCGTGAGAAGCAGATGAATCCGTTTTTAGAGGATTTGTAGTTTTAGTTATTTGTGTTGTATATTTGTTGTACATATCTTCAGTATAGTGTAGTATGACATAATACTTAATAAATTCTAACTTTTCTACCTACTCGGAGAGTACACAAGATTTGTCCCCCTTGAGCCTAAAAGAATCTTTCACAGGCCTCAAAAAAATCAAAATTAACTTCAAAAAAGAAAAGCAGGAAGAAGAAGCAATCCCTGCACCAGCAACAAAACCAATACCAAAGGGACTAAAAGTCATCGACAAATATCCATTATACGAACCATTCTCACACGTAGTAATCGTTCAAAACCCAAAAACAGGCGAATACAAATACATCCTCGACGAACTGCAACTCGACCCCTTAGAAAGAGGCGTCTACAACAGAATCCTCGAAATTCTACTTGCAGAAATTGAATCACCAAAAACTGAAATCGCTGATCCACGCAAATTCTTTGCAGAAGAAGCCAAAAAAATTGTGGACAAATATCGTATCAGTCTCGGTTGGCTTCCAGATGTATCTTGGTACAAAATTCTTTACCACGCAGAAAGAGACCTTGTCGGTTTTGGCAAAATAGACTCGCTAATGCGTGATCCTAACATAGAAGACATTAGCTGTGACGGTGTAAAGAAACCAGTCTACATTTGGCACCGCCAGTTTGAATCAATCGAAACAAACCTGCAACTTGAAAGCGACGAAATCCTTGACAACATGGTCGTAAAACTTGTTCACATGTCTGGAAAACACGTCAGCAGTGCTTTCCCAATTGTCGACGCTTCGTTGCCGGGAAAACACAGACTCGCAGTTGCCTACAGGCGAGAAATCACTCCGTTTGGTACTGCTTTTACAATCCGAAAATTCAGAGAAGACCCCTACTCAATAGTTGACTTAATCAACATTGGAACATTCACTGAAGAAATGGCCGCCTACTTCTGGGTGTGTCTTGAAAATCATGCCTCAATCATGGTTCTCGGTGGCACAGCAGCTGGCAAAACAACCGCTTTGAACGCTATGGCCTGCTTGATAAAGCCAGGTAGCAAAGTCATCACGATTGAAGAAACAGCTGAGTTAAACTTATCACATGAAAACTGGGTCTCACTAATTGCTCGTCAAAGCTACGGTTTAGGTGGCAGCAACGTTGGTGAAGTTGCACTTTTCGACTTGGTTAAAACCTCAATGAGACACCGCCCCGACATTATGATTGTAGGTGAAATTAGAGGCCAAGAAGCATACGTTCTATTCCAAGCTTTGGCCACAGGCCACGGTGGTATGGCAACAATGCACGCCGATGGTCTTGAATCAGCAGTAAAAAGATTAACACAGAAGCCAATGGAAATTTCACCAGCATACATACCGTTAATGAACATTGTCTTATCAGTTCAACGTGTTCACTTGGTTAAAAACGGTGAAAAAAGAGCGTACAGACGTATCTTGAACGTTAACGAAATCGTTGATTATGACAACTACCGAACACCATTCAAATGGGACCCGTCTAAAGATGAACATGAAGTTGACTTCAGCAAAAGTGAATTACTTAACAAAATCTCAGAACGGCAAGGTCTTTCAAAAGAAGAAGTACTCCAAGAAATAGGAAGACGCAAAAACGTTCTAAAATGGATGCGTTCAAAAAATATTCGAAGCTACAAAGAAGTCTCCGCTGTAATCGCAGAATACTACTCAAGACCAAAAGGACACTATGACAAAATTATAGCTGCAGAGGAGGCCAAACAAGTTGCCGCTGCTAAAAAAGCTTGAAGCGTTGTCTTTCCGCCTTTTCGGCAGTTTGGCTCCTAAATTCCTTAAAAACGTTTACCAATTCAAGGACACGTTAAGTAAGGCTAGAATCAGAATTTATCCTGAAACATACGTTTCCTTAATGCTTTTTGTAGCATTACTAACAGTTCCAGCATCCATAATTTCAGTTATAGTACTAGCCTTCTTTGGTTTCATGCCAATAATTTTCTTAATTCCTATGCCGTTTTACGTGATGGCTGGTTTTCTGCTTGCGCCGCTGTCAAAAGCCAGCGACCGAGGTGCCAACTTGGAACGGGAAATGCCCTTCGTAGCATCATACATTAGCGTCATGGCTTCAGGCGGCATCGCGCCATACACTAGTTTTAAACGGTTATCCGAAGTCGACTTAATGCCCGCTATGAAAAGCGAAGCACGAGAAATTATTAAAGATGTGGAAATCTTCGGAATTGACCCCTTATCAGCGTTAGAAAAGGCTGCAAAAGAAAACCCGCTAGACATATTCAAAGAGTTTCTTGCAGGTTACGCTTCAACAGTCATCATCGGCGGGGACATCGGTCACTTTCTAGAAAGAAAAGCTGAAGACATCTTTAAAGAACGTGCATCGAGAGTCAAAGCTGCGGCAGAACGTCTTGGTATGTTGATGGAAACTTTCATCATTGTCCAAGTTATGATGTCGCTTTGTTTCTACATCCTCTTCAGTGTCAACGCAATTCAACCTGGCGCAACACAAGACATTTCAGGCATGATTATGTACACGTTCCTTTTCACGCCTTTACTTTCAGGCATGTTCATTTGGCTTGCTCATAACATGCAGCCAAAATCGCCAACAGTAGACATGCGACCATACAAAATCTTTGGCGTCAGTGCAGTAGTTGCTGTTATAGTCTTTATGGTGCTAACAAACTTCATGGGCTTAATAAATATCCCATTAATTTCAAGCATACAAACAGTCATTGACTTACCATTCGCGCTATCAATTGGGTTAGTAATCTCAACAGCCCCCGCAGCAATCGTCGCCATGAAACTGCAGGCACACAAAAACAGCATGGAAACAGGCATCAACAACTTCCTAAGAGACCTAACAGAAGTCAGAAAAACAGGTCTCTCACCCGAAAAATGCATTGAAAGCTTATCCAAAAAAGACTACGGCACATTCAGCAAAGAACTAAGAAAAATCAGCTCCGAAATCTCTTGGGGTATACCAATCAAAAAAGTCATTATGGACTTTTTAAAACGTACCAAGAGCTGGATGGTACAGCTAAACATGTTCCTGCTGGTTGAAACCATCGACGTTGGAGGCGGCACAATAGCAATGATTGAATCACTTGCCCGATTCAACCACTTGACACATGAAACTGAAAAAGAAAAGAAAATGGCTGTACGTCCATACGTCTTCATGCCTTACATGGCTTCAATCCTGCTGGTAGCCACCACCATCATGATGCTTGGCTTTACATCTGGCACTTTGATGGCAGGTATGCCTGGTCAAGCAACGCAAACTCAGGACCTATCAGGAATAAAAACAGTCTTCATGGCTTCAGTCATCTTCAACAGTTACCTCATTGGCTTAGTCGCAGGCAAAATCAGTGACGAATCAGTCGCTTCAGGCTTCAAACACGCAACAATACTGGTAATAATATCCCTACTCGCTGCTAAGCTCGTTCCAATGTTCATAGACATTTAAGAAAAGGAGAAACAATAATGCAACCATTAAAAATACAACCAAAAAGAAACCTGCTAAGAAACAAGAAGGCAGTCAGCCCTGCCATTTCTTCTGTTATACTTACGGCAGTCACTGTAGTTTTGGTACTGGTTGCCATGAACTACGCCAACGGGTTCATGGGTGAACGCATGGCTGAGAACGAGTTTAGCGCCAACAAACAGTTCATGTTAACCACGGGTTTGCAGATTGACGACATGGCATGGAGCATTGGAAGAACACAGACATCACGTTACACAACTCAGTACGGAAACATACAGTTCCAATCAAACGTGCTTGAATACACATTTGAAGTTAATGACGGAACAGGCTGGAAAAACGTTTCAGACGTTAAAACAGGCATGATAATGTATACTATACCCATTGACATGTACTCAGTGGGTAACGGGTACTTCGAACGTTTATCCTCAAGTAACAGTTCCTTTGTACAGCAAGGTCCATCAGCGCCTGGCGCAAGTGTCTACTGTATTGAGAAACTTCCAATGAGCGATGGAGGCTATGTCCGTATAGTCTCTGTGCCTACAATAAGAATGATGGAATCTAACATTGGCTCAACCAGTTACTGTAATTTCTATCTGCCACTTCTTGACAACGGTCAAAACATGTACCTTTCCCAGTCAGTAACTCTGACAGGCAACGGCATCAATAAAGAAGTTAGAAGCGGCATAACTGACGTTAGAATAAACGTGACTTCCAGTAACCCTGGTTTAGGTTATACTCTTGATTTCTTCAACTTTGGCGGTGCAGATGAAGTAACTCCTGATAGATTAAGTAAAACAATCCACCTTTCCACAAGTTCAGTTGTTGAATTCTATATGGGCAACGTGATTGTTGCCGTGGGAAAAGCGTAAAATTGGAGGAAAAACGAGACGGCACATATTACAATCGAATACATGATAATGGTTCCGATTCTGATAATGCAAATTATCCTTTTCCCGTACGCGGCAAGTGTCATGATGAGTAATTGGACAGATTCACGTAGAACAATTGTTCTTGATGAAACCGCAAGCATCCTAAGCAGTTCCATACAGCAATTGTATTCATCACTGAACCACACCACAATCAAAGCTGGCATTGTAAACAACACGTTAACTCTGCCTGCTTTTATTGAAGGGTACTCGTACACTGCAAAAGGGACACTGCGTCCCGTTTCAGATACAAGCGAATCTTCCACCAGAATACTTGAACTCACTCTCTCCATTAATGGGCTCAAAGTTTCTAGGGCAACAACAGTCACGCTTGGTCAAAGTGCTGAATGGGTTGCCGAGTCAATCTTTGTAAGTAACTCTACATACCCTGGAATTTCTGCCCAAAAATTCGCTAATGACACAATCAAATTATCTTTCACATCTTAAAGGTGACATCAAAAAATGGTTAGCTCTACAATCGACCACTTGGTTGCTGTAACAATATTTCTAGCTGCGACTCTAATCTTCATTGGTTTATTTAGTCAGACAGTTCAAACAGCCGTAATTTATCAAAATCACAGGTCATTAGCTACACGTGCGAGTGACCTTGTAGATTCTATTCTTCTTAATCCTGGTACGCCGTTTAACTGGGGATTAACTGACAGTAACACGACAGGTTTTGGACTGCAAGACCCTGAGTTTACGCAGTACCGACTAAGCCCGTTTTCCTTGATGCGTTTAACATCGTCAGGTACCCCTGTTTATTACCCCAAGACTGGTGAATACTACAGTAACACAACGATTGGCTCCCAAAATTTCCTGCTAATATCAAACGATACAACTATTGATTACGTTCAAGCTGCACGAAACCTTGGAATAAACGGCAGTTACGGTTTCCAACTTTCACTAACACCAATTGTTAGTGTCGAAGTAACAGAGATAACACCTGCAAGTCCCCTAAGTTTCCAGGTTGACGTACAAGGTACAGGTTTACCTTTGGCTGACGCTAACCTAACTTATTGTTTATTAACTGTGGATCTAAACGGCGGCGATGGCAGTTACCCTGCTTTCTACACAAATTATGGCACTGTCCAAACAGACAAAAAAGGGTCAGCAACTCTAACGTTTGACCAAGTAAAAAGTGATGAAGTCTGTTATGCAATAATTGTTTACGCAAAATTAGCAGGTTTAGAGGGAGTTGGTTATACTGAACGTGTCACTTCTGAGGGTCAATATGCAATTCCTTTAATTGACAGCATGGAAGAAGGGCGCATTCTAATTGCACACAGTTACGACATACACGAAGGTGACCAGCAGGCAGCTGAAATAAAATATAACGCTACATTCGTGTTTTTCTCAGAAGACTTTAATCTGCAACAGATTCCATTGGAAAACGCGGTTGGTCACGTTAACTACGGGGACGGCAAACCCTATGATGTCATCAATATTCCAACCGATAACCCGGGTATATTGATGATTAGTTACCGTAAAAGCGCTACTGAAGGCGGCATAATAATGATGCCTTGGGGAATCAGCGCTTTGTCTTTTCCAGTGTCTTTTGGCGGTGAACCTGCAAAACAGGAATGGGTAGCAACTGACTTGCGTCAAGTTATGGTTGGGAACATAGCGTATCAAGCCAAGATTTCTGTTTGGAGCTTAAAAGGTTACCAGGTGAACGGCTAATGATGCGTACAGTTGAAGTCTTAATCGTTATAATTATTATTGCAGGCGCTTTTGTAGCTGCCTCAGCATATGCCGTGTTGCCTTGGCCACGCGAGGTTTCTCCGATAAATCTTCGACGATTATCCTACACTACACTTCAATCGCTTGATTCAAATTATGATTTAAGTGAGGCAGCTTTTGCTGTGGATGATGATACATCTTGGCTTAATCTTCAAACGGCAATTGCAGCGAGTTTGCCTCCTAACGTGTTGTATAACTTGACAGTTTATGATGTTGGCAACGGTAGTTCTAC
>JAWRIR010000114.1:0-3777 GCA_040268405.1 Thermoproteota archaeon
ATTGCGTCTAACGCGTTTTGCTGCAGGATAGCGATGCGGATGATTCTTGCTGTTTCCAAGATTAACCGTTGTTTGTCAGGTAATGCTTCTGGACCGACGAGTTTGACGATGTTTTTGAGTTCGTCTTCTGCTTGCAAGATACGCATGGCTTCATCGCGGTAGTTAGCCCAGTCGGGGTCAATGTTTTGGTGCCACCATTCTGCGAGTTCGCCAACGTAACCGCTGTAGCTGTTCATCCAGTTAATTGATGGGTAGTGTCTTGCGTCTGCTAATTCTGCGTCTAAAGCCCAGAAGACTCTGGTGAAACGTTTGGTGTGTTGAGTTACTGGTTCAGAGAAGTCACCGCCAGGGGGTGAAACTGCGCCGACTGCGCAAATTGAGCCAACACGTTTTTCGGAGCCGATAGTTTCGACTACGCCTGTGCGTTCATAAAATTCGGCTAATCTTGAAGGCAAATAGCTTGGGAAACCTTCTTCTGCAGGCATTTCTTCAAGTCTGCCGGAGAGTTCTCGGAGAGCTTCTGCCCACCTGCTTGTCGAGTCAGCCATGAGCGCAACAGCGTAACCCATGTCTCGGTAATATTCGGCAAGAGTGATGCCTGTATAGATGCTGGCTTCACGGGCGCTGACTGGCATGTTACTTGTGTTAGCAATCAGGATTGTCCGTTCCATGAGTGGGTGCCCAGTGGTTGGGTCAGTTAGTTTTGGAAAACTGTCCAAGACATCAACCATTTCATTGCCACGTTCACCGCAACCGACGTAGATGATGATGTTTGCGTCGCACCATTTCGCCAGTTGCTGTTGAGTGACTGTTTTGCCTGCACCGAAAGGACCTGGGATGGCTGCGCTGCCGCCTTTTGCTAAGGGGAAGAATGTGTCAATGACTCGTTGACCTGTAATTAGTGGTGTGAATGCTGAGAGTCGTTTGCTGTGTGGTCGGGGGATTCTTACTGGCCATTTTTGAAGCATTTGAATTTCAGTCTTTTTGTTATAAGCTTCAACTGTGACTATTGTTTCAGTTACTGTGTACTCGCCTTTTGCTGCGATCTTTACTACTTTGCCTGAAACGTTATAGGGAACAAGAATCCGGTGTTCAACCAATGGTGTTTCTTGGACTGTACCAACAACGTCACCAGCCTCAACCATATCGCCGACCTTTACAGTTGGCACGAATTCCCATTTTTTCTCTCTTGAAATGGCAGTTACGCCTTGAGAGGGTTTGATGAATGCGCCAGTTAGTTCTTTGAGTGTTTCAAGTGGACGTTCGATGCCGTCGAAAACGTTACCCAGCAAGCCAGGTCCAAGCTCTACTGAAAGAGGTGTACCTGTACCGTGGACGGGTTCGTTTAGTTTGAGTCCTGTGGTGTTTTGGTATACTTGGATTGTTGCTTTGTCGCCGTCTAAACGGATGATTTCGCCGATTAAGCCCGCCTCGCCTACTTGGACGAGTTCATGCATTACTACTTCGGACATTCCTGTGGCTTCTACTACTGGACCTGAAACTCTACATACTTTACCTTTAACTGGCATAGTTTAAAGCGCCCCAAACAGTTTTTTTGCTACTTCAACACGTAAAAAGGGTTTAAGTTCCTGCAACTTGTTGTCTAAAGTTGCATCAAAGATAATTTTGTCATCTGCGGTGTGGATTTTACATCCCCCAAGATAATCTTCAATTTTGTCAGATAGTTTCAACTCGAGATGCAACTTGGCAGATAAATCTTTCAGCGTATTTTTTGTTATCCATTCATAATCTTTTGCGTTGACTTGAAGAACCAAGTCTTTCTGTCCAAGCTTTTTAGCTGCATCTTCTATAAGTTTAAGAAAATAATCGTGATATTCTTCGCTTGCAACGAAGTCTTTGATTTTAGTAAGAGCTTTTTCGAATGCAACATCAACTAAGTCTTCTTTGGTTTGAAGCAAACTGTTTCTTATGTCAACTTCAGTGACAGAAGCGATTCTTCGTTTTTCAGATTCAATCTTCACGTTAGCTTGACTGAGTATTTGTTGATGAATCTGGTCCGCTTGTTCTTTAGCTCTGCGCAGCGTTTCTTTTGCGTTGTTTTCAGCTTCAGCTATTACAGCTTCTGCTTCTTTTTGGGCAGCTCCAACTACTTCGTCCGCTATTGCCGAAACACCATTTTTGACATCCAACATTCATTCACCTTACAGTGATGCCTAAGATTTTGCTTATAATATCAGATAATTGAGCCCTGTTTGACGTCCCCTTGCTTGAAGGCACCTCGACAATTAAGGGGGTCATGCGTTCCAGACGCACTTTATCAATTCTCTCGCGAATAGAGGGTTCGTTTGAGAATACGTCATGTATTATTAGGACAGCGATGTCAGTGCGGTTGAGCGCATCGTTCAACGCTTTTTGTGTTTCATCAAGCGAAGTTACTTCGACCCCTTCCACACCTACTAAACGGAACCCCGTTAGCATATCATTATCCCCGATTACGTATCCAATCATACTATTCGCCAGATATATGTTTAAATCTGAGTGTAATGCAAATGAGTTTGTCATAAAAATGTTGCTACCTGAAAGAATGACTTCAACATCAATTATCTGCGTAAAAAAAGATATTGAAGTGATACTGGAAACGTTGAGTGACTTTGGCGAGTTCCACATTATTGAAGAAGTTCAAGAAGACAACATTGACATTTCTGAATGTAAAAATAGCATTCAGAAGCTTGAAGAAGCAATAATAAATGTTGATGCTTTAATCAAGCAGTTTGCCAATGAAAAAGGAAACCTTTTGGACCTTTTCAAGGACGTACAACCAACAAAAACTGTTGTTACCGCAAATAATTGGCATACTCTCACAGAATCAACACTTCAAAAAATAGGCAACGTGGTTAATGAAGTTGGAGAAGTAAAAACTTCACTAAGCGACCTGTACAAGGAAGCTGTTTCGCTAAACCACATAAAAGACATACTGACAAACATGGAGGCAATGAACGCTGACCTTGCAACCATGAACGAGTTAAACCTCATTCACGTCATCTTTGCAAGCATACCAGTTAGAAACATGGAAGGCTTACAAACAGCACTTGCCAGTTACCCAGTTTACTTGAATCAGCGCAAATTTGGAAAAGACGCCAACTTCATCTGTGTAGCAACACCTAACACACATTACACGGACGTTGACAGACTCCTTAAAACCTACCACGCAGAAATGTTCCAAGCACCAAAAGATTTACCAGAAAACACGGCAGAGGCAATCAAAGAAGTAGACAACCGGTTAAAAGTCAACGCTGAAAAAGAAAAAGAGTTAACCTCAAGACTAAACAAAATAGGTGAGGATAACAAGAAATATTTTGCCGCTTGGAAAGAGACAGCAGAAAACATTCTCCTTCTGCTTAATACTAAAACAAAAATATTGCAGTCTGAACGACTTGCAACTATCAAAGGGTTCATTCCAACAGAGAAGTTCAAGGAACTCAGTGATAAACTAAACAAGATGCTCAATGGAAAAGTTGTTGTAATTAAAAACGATGAAACGACAATAACACATCCAGTTCAAGTAGAGAAGAGCGAAAAAAGTGAAAAGGGTCATCACGAGGCACCCGCAGTAGTTTTGCCGCCTACAAGAATATCCCACAACATGTTTGTTAGACCCTTTGAAGAATTAACAAAGCTTTACGGGTTACCAAAATACAACGAAATAGACCCAACCCCAATTATGGCAATAACATTCCCGATTCTTTTCGGGTTAATGTTCGGCGACCTTGGACACGGCCTACTCCTGCTAATAGGCGGGTTAACAGTAGGCAAACT